>NHCT01000028.1 GCA_002167605.1 Verrucomicrobia bacterium TMED40
CGTTTTCCTGCGCGTAGCTTTGCCAACCATCCGTGCCCACGATGTACAAGTGTCCATCCTTGGAACTGAAAGACCCGCGATGAGCACCGGAAAGAAATTCTCCGGGGAGGGGCACCACTCCTCCCTGCACTTTCCCATCCTTCATCACTTCCCTGATCACCAGGTAATGTTCACAGTACCCGAAGGAGGTACCGATCATTTTGCCGGCGAGAGGACCAAATCTTCTNTCATCCCCGGGTACGAANANGATATCACCGGATGAATTATCAATTCCNCGGGGCAGGAAACAGAGGGGCATTTGGTANCCNTGNTTTCCAAATTCAGGCTTGGGCCCANAGAAGCCATGGTAGCTTCCATTGCCCACTTCGAAGATACCGGAGGCAGGTTGCCAGCTTCCTTCTTGAGGCATCGCAAAAACAATCGATCCATCCGGGGAGACCCCGGTGCCATTGCAGCCCCGCAGTCCGGTGGCAATCGCTTCAGGTTTGGAACCCGGGGTGAAACGGGTCATCCCAAACTGGGAAGACCGGGTAAACCAGTAAAAACGATCCTGATCATCCTGATGTAGGGTGAGAGCAAAACTGTTTCCCCGGGCGGTGGGAAATTCATTGGTCAGGCATTCATAGAAATCGGCTTCTCCATCCTGATTCATATCGTGCAGGCGGGTTAGTTGATCCCTTCCGATCACATGGATTAGATCATCNCTAANCACCAAACCGAGCGGTTGATTTAAGCCACTTGCGAANCTTTTCCACACCAACTTATCGAGGGTGTCATCGACTCCATCCACAATCCATACATCCCCCATGATCGTGCACACGGCAATCNGACCGTCAGAGAAAACACCCACACCTCCGATTCGCATGGGTGTTTTATAAGGATTTAGATCGCGGTAGGGAACGGTCAGGGTATCAATCACATAAGGTNAACGGGGGAGGGCTTTCCCTAGTTTGCCTTTAGTGATGACGGCTTTNTCAGACCATTGAGCCTCAGCGGGTTGGAGGAGTTCTATCAAATCGGATATCGATGATTCGCGAATAAAATCATTTCCGGTGAAGGCCACTCCCTCAGGAAGTTTTCCCTGGATTAACCGATGATAAGTGAGCTCTCCCTTTCCCTCGATCCACTCGTAGATCTCTGTCTTTCCAATGCGATACCCAAAGACGGTCCTACCTTTTGCTCTGTAAAATCCAAGGTATTTGTTTTCCATCTTTTCCGGGAATGTCCATTTTCCCGCAGGAAAGCCTCCGACTTTCTTTCCCTTTGCCTTAACTCCTGATGTGATGCCATAGCGGCGACTTCCCCACTCGGGTAACCCGCCTTCCCAGGCATCCACAAAGCAAAGTTTTTCCGGGTCAAAGACTGCGGTATAGTTACCCGCTTGAACGGATACGCCCTTATTGGCCCAACCCTCCGCATGATTGGTCGCCTGCATCAGGACACCGCCAAAATCCATTTCATTGAGTCTGGTATCCGTATTATTTGATTCAGGGTTTTGTCCCCAGTGGCCCCAGCCTCCACCGTCTAATCCCGGAAAGGGTTGTAGGGTTCGTGAATAGTTCCTGTCTTCCTTTGCAATAAAACTTTGTGCCTGTGTTCGGTAAAAATGACGCAAACGGTTATGAGGGAAGGGAAGGGGGTCATTCTTTGTTTCCAAGGAGTTAATTTTTCCCAACAGGGTATCGAGCCCGGTAAGATTGGCTTGCAGGGACTCTTCAGCATCCACTTCGTTTTGATGATCAAGAATGCCGACGGGTCCGTTATATCCACTCTCCAGGACGACCTTGAGCATTGTCCGTTCATGCTCCCCCTTGCCTAGTTCAAGAATCTTGGGTTGTGCTCCTGTATTCATGCCATTGAGGTTCAGGCAGTGTAGATAGGGCAACATCAGATCGAGGTCTTGTTTCCACTCTTCGATACGTCCATGTCCGTGATGCCAATTATATACGATCCCCACATGGTCGTGACCTTCAGCCCTGAGCACCTGGCATACTGCCACCAGGTTTTCCGGTTCACCTCCCCAACCTCCATGGTTGTACAGACCTAACTTGCATCCGATTTTGGCGATCCGCTTGGCCAATGGAGTCATGGCCTCTTTGGCGGATCTGATCTTTTCTTCCTGGGTACCTGACTTGGGGGAGTGCAGCGTTTTCCAAATTTGGGGATGGATCTTGTGTTTATGAAAGAGTTCGAAAGCTTTGTCGTGAATGTTCCAGAAGGCGAAGAATTCAATCCCGTATTTTTTATACTGAAGAATTTCNTCNTCNAACTCGGGAATGTGNTGNGNCCGCCAATCGTAGGCCGACCTCTTCAGTCCAAGCCGAACCAGCATCTTGGCTCNNTCNNCNGGNGNNCGCTTGCTTAGCNTCNAANGGAACAATGCACCATGGAACGAGATTTTCCCGCCTTAAATTNTCAGGTATCTTTTTATGCTCTACCTTTGAGGCATCCAATGGGATGCTCATCATAAGGGCAGAAANAATCAATGTGNGTAGGCAAAACTTCACAATCCTGAAGTGCTCGTTTTTTTAGCGTGCAACCAAGTCAGACATCCTTGCATCCCATGCCAGCGTAGCCACTCTCTTAAGGTTCCCGTCTTTTGAAATTCGGTAAGCGGCGAGACTGGCTCCGGTGGTGGCGGATACGAGAAGAAATTTGCTGTCCGGGGAAAGAGTCAGCCCCCAGGGGACTTGGTCTGCCTCGGTGATGCCAAGAAACTCGGCCTTGCCGTCTTCCAGAACCCGATAACGGGAGATACGGCTAAAATCCTGTCGGTGTCCGCGTAGACCGGCGTAGAGGAATTTGCCGTCTGGAGTGATNAGAAGATCGGATGCACTCAAGCCAATCTTGGACATGCCGGGTGGTAAAATGCTGATGTCCTGTTCCACTTTGAGCTGCCCGTTGGCTTCGCGACGGTAAGTGGAGAGCCCAATGCCCTGCTCGTTGCTGAAGTAGACCATNGGCAGGGTNGGNTGGTAGGCCATGTGACGGGGACCGGATCCGAGGGGAGGCTTGGCGTCTTTTGGCTCGAGCGGGGNGACCTTTCCGGTATTGCCATCGTAAGCATACTGCAGGATCGCCAGGTTTCCTTTCACATAGGGTATGTAGACATTCTTTCCATCNGGNGGGANNAGCACGCAGTGAGCTTCCTTCTTTCCTTCATCGATTGTGGTCACGGCNTTCCCGGGGATGCCCTGCTCGTCAAGGGGATAGACATTGAGCCGTCCATTCCCATAGCTCACTCCGAGAATGTGCCTATTTCCNCTGTCCAGGCTCAGGTAGCAGGCACCGTCATTGAAGTTAATATTCTGATGTTTCTGGTAGGAACCGTCCTTCTTCAAGAACACAACCGCGCCCGGTACCTTCCCGGGATCTCCGCCTGTGGCCGTTATGTAGAGAAGAGGCTTGCTGGGATGAGCGGTGATTACACGGCCGGAGAAGTCGAGTTCCACTTTCTCCGAAACTTCGAGCATCAAGCTATCCCCCTTGGGTGTTGCCTTGACGATCCAGAGCGTGTTTGTCTTGGAACTCGGGGAGTAGACATGAAAGGCCTTGCCAAGAATGGCACCATGGGAAAGGGCGAAAACGAATAGAATGGATAAAGTTCGGATCATTANAAAAGAATTATTTTTTGAAGAAATATAATCAAATGAAAACCTTCGAATACAGTGGTTTTTTGAGAATTAAGAGCAAAAGAATCAGATCGATTTCCCTAGTACTTTGGAAAGATATCCGGAGTCGGGAAACGCTCTGCGGGCTTGTTCCCTCCGAGGTATTCCTCGCGTGGTACTTGGACTTGGGGCCAGCTTCCCGGACAGATACGGATAACNCGTCCGGGACGGATGCCTTCGAGTATCAGGTCTGTCTTGAACCTTACCTGTATGCCGCTGCTTCCCAGCGGGGCTTTGCCTGGTAGCTTTTTGACCTCAAGGACGCTACCTCGGCTGGCCATGTGGCGCGGACCGTAAGCCCCGTGAGTGTGCTTCAGGGTGTTCTCGACCGGATTCATCATGGCGGAAACGCCCTTCTTGAAATCNGCGTAGAGGGAGTCGTCCATGCCGCCGAAGAGGGTGGCGGTAATCGTGGCGGTGCCAAATTTACCATACGCCACAGCATCGATCCAACCGGGCATCCAACGGCTGCGAATGAATGCCTTGTGGGTCTCGGTCTGGTTGTGGGCGGCCCGTTGCATGGCAAGGTCGTCGAGCCAGACGTCGGAGACGTGAAAGCGGGTAAAGACACCGTCCGGTGAGGGTCTCCAGGTAATGCCGAACAGGACCGCCTGATCATCGAGTGATTTCTTTCCGCTCTCAGGCCAGGTTCCTTCGTGGACGAGGTCCGCAACCAGAAGCTTCTCGCGACCGCGCCATATGCGGGTGGCGGCATCGAAGGTCANNGTTTCNTCCTNCCCCTTGTCGCTGCCGGTCTTGGATTCGCGGCGGGCAACGATCTTGCCGGCGAGATTCTGGAGTTCCATTTCCTGAAGCTTCCAGACTTTACCCTCACGCAGGCAGTGGCTTGCTTCGTCTTCAAGGAGAAGCAGGTGGTTTTCGGCCGGGGCTGTGCCTTTGCCACTGTAGCCTGCGGTCTTGTTTCGGTTGTTAATTGGCAAAACGGGTACGGCGGAGANCTTGGGATCCGGGGGAAGAAAGCCCCGGGCATGAAGCACGGTGCCGATGGGAATGTCGCGGAGTTGGGCAGGAGCATTGTGGTAGCGAATGATCCCGTAGGGTAACATGGCGAAGGGATGCGGCTTGTTTCGAAAGTATTTGCCTTCCCCTTGTATGCGGATGCTGCCTCGCCGGTTGGCATGGTCTACGAAAACGAGTTCTCCCCGGTAGGAATGAGCCTTTTCAAGGGGAGGGAATTTCCCCGTCTCGGGCCGGAAGGGGTCTTCATCGGAGCGTGCATTGGAGACAAGTATGAATAGAACAAGGTGAAGCACGGCAGCCCAGCGGGCTAAGTTTAGTTTCAGAAGGATGGATTCCATGGCTCTAGTTTTTNGGAAAGATNTGAAAGATGTCCGGGGTTGGGAAACGGATATCGATCCCGTCCCGAGTGTGGTGAATGTATTCTTCCCGGGGTACTTCGAGGAGCGGCCAACTTTCAGGTCGGATTCTTATTACCTTTCCTGGTCTGAAGCCTTCCGTTACGAGATCTGTCTCAAGACTGACCTGAATGCCACTGCTTCCGGGGGATCCTCTATTATCGGTTTTCGAAACCTCGAGTAGTATCCCCTTGCTTGCCATCTGGGCGGTGCCTGCTGTTCCCCCGGCCCAATGCTTTAAGGTATTTTCCGATGAGGCAAGCATGGCATTTTGCCCTTTTTGGAAGTCCGCATACAGGGACTCGTCCATCCCTCCAAATAAAGTGACCGCGACCTTGGCCCGCCCGAACTGTCCGTAATCCACCTTGTCCACCCAGCCCGGCATCCAACGGCTTTTGATGAATGCCTTGTGGGTTTCGTTCTGGATCCGTGTGGCCCGTTCCATGGCAAGTTCATCCATCCAGACATCGGAAATATGAAAGCGTTTGAAAACACCACCTGGGGTGGGCTTCCAAGTAATGCCAAGAAAGACCGCCTGTTCATTGAGATCTTTTTTCCCGTCCTTTGGCCAGTTTTTTTCGTCCGTCAGATCGGTGATGCCCAGTCGTTCCCGTCCTCGCCAAAAGCGGGTGGTTGCGTCGACGGAAAAGGTTTCCGAGAGAACCATCTCTTTGCCGGTTCGGGCTTCCCTTCGAGCGATGATCATTCCGGCGTTTTCTTTCAGCTCCACTTCCTGAAGTTTCCAGATCAATCCGAGGCGCTTGCAATAGCTTGGCTCATCCTCAAATAAAAAAATATGGTTTTCCGCGGGTGCGACCCCTGTTCCTGCATTTCCGTACTTTTTTTCCCGGTTGTCCAAAGGCAAGACCGGGACGGCCGAAATTTTGGGATCGGGTGGAAGAAAAGCCTTTGCATACATTACGGTCCCCAGCGGAATATCCCGAAGATCGGCCGGAGACCCATGATAGCGGACCAAGCCGTAAGGGAGGAGGGCAAAGGGGGACGGAGCGGCAAACCGAAACCTTCCATCTCCATCGATGCGTAAACTGCCACGCCGGTTGGCATGATCCACGAAAGTGAGCTCGCCTTTGTAGGAATGAGCTTTTTCCAAAGGTGGGAACTCGCCGACCTTAGGACGAAACGGTTGTTCCTTGGCAATTGTATGGATCGAAAAGGTCAGAGCACAGAAGTATAATGTAAATATCCACAGAACATGCACTCGTTTCATTAGGAGTAATTTCCTTTATTTAGTATTTCGGAAAGACGTCTAGGGTGGGGAAGCGGTTCTCCGGGCTATTGTTGAAAAGGTATTCCTCCCGGGGAATTTGTGACTTGGGCCAACTGTCCGGACGGATTTTTACGACTCTTCCGGGACGAATGGCTTCGATAATCTGGTCGGTCTTGAAATCGATTTGAATGCCACTGCTNCCCAAGGGAACTTTGCCNTCNTGCTTGGTGACTTNAACAATCNTTCCGTTGGATGCCATATGACCNGGGCCNTAGTGGCTGGCAGTGTGTTTCAAGGTATTTTCCGCACCNTTGATCTGNCCGCCGATATCTTTTTTGAAATCGTCGTAGAGTGCCTGATCCATGCCACCGAAAAGGGTGAGAGACGCAGTGGCCTGGCCNAACTTTCCGTACTTTACTTCATTCACATAGGCAGGCATCCAGCGGGTGCGAATGAAANTGTTGTGCTTCTGAGTCTGAAAGTAGGNGGCATGCTCGATGGATNGATCGTCCAGCCAGATATCCGAGATGTGGAAGCTGGTAAAGGCTCCCCTNAGTCCGTCCCCGGGTGCAGGTTTCCAGGTGATGCCCAGAAGGACGGGTTGGTCGCTTAGGTCTTTCNTCCCATTTGCAGGCCATACTTTCTCCTCGATCAGATCCGAGATGCGGATGGATTCACGNCCCCGCCAAATACGGGTGGCGGCATCGAAGGTCATGGTTTGGGGTTCAACTTCCGCTNCCACCCCGTCTTTAGGTTGTCGACTGGCAACGATTGTGCCTGCGAGGTTGTTTAGGTTCACTTTCTTGAGTTTCCAAACCAAACCGTTTCGCTTGCAATGACTGGGTTCGTCTTCCAAGAGGAGGATGTGATTTTCAGCGGGAAAAATTCCGGTTCCCCGGTAGTGTCCGGCATCTTTGTCCTTATTGTTGGCAGGGAGTACGGGGACGGAAGAGGTTTTGGGATCGGGTGGTAAAAACCCATGGGCATGCATCACCGTACCTAGCGGGACGTCGCGAAGATCCGCCGGAGCATTGTGGTAGCGGACCATGCCGTAAGGAAGCAGTGCGAAGGGGTGAGGGTCGTTGCGGTAAAACTTTCCCGTTCCCTCCACCCGGATGCTACCCCGCCGGTTGGGGTGGTCCACGAAGATAAGTTCGCCCCGGTAGGCGTGGGCTTTTTCTAAGGGTGGGAATTTTCCTTTCTCGGGACGGAAGGGTTCACTCTCTTCGACAACGGACCCAAGGACAGTCGATACGAATATAAAAACAAAGAGAAATAAAAGTAGGCATTGCCTGATCATAAGGTGATCATCTTGTTGCTGTCGCCAAACTGGTCGGTTTCCACGCCCATCTTTTGGGCCATGAGGAGAAGCAGGTTGCTCATGTGGGCATCGGAATTGACCGGGCGGCTGCAGATACGATAATGATCCCTCGGGTTGTCGAGGGTGTAGCCGTCAAAATGTCCTTCGTTGAAATCAAGATGACTTCCGTGCTTCAAGCCGAGGTCCGAACCACCGGCGAGCACCAGCGGCAGGTTGGCGTTACCGTGACTATGTCCATAGGACATGCCGCTGCCAAAAAGAGACATAGTGGAGCCGAGAAGCGGTTTTCCGTTCAGGTCCTTGGTTTCCTCGAGACGGCTGAGGAAGTAGCTGTATTGTTCGATGGCGAAAGTGTCATAGTTGGTCAGCTTTTCCATATAGCCCTCGTCACCACCATGATGGCTGAGTTGGTGACGGGATTCGGTGATGCCGATTTCGGGGATGGCAAAGGCGTCCCCTTCTCCTCCCAGGCTGAAAGTGGCGACCCGGGTGACGTCGGTTTGAAAGGCGAGAACCATCAGGTCGTAAACGGTACGGAAATAATCCCCGGCCTGTGCCTTGTTTACTTTGCGGTTGGTGCGCTTGCGGTCGGTGTCGGAAATTTGGGGTAAGGGAGTGTCGAGCCAATCGTCCGCCCGACGGGTACGGATTTCGGCCTCGCGCACGGAGGTCAGGTATTGATCCATTCGGCCTTTGTCCGCCGTTCCCATTTTTTTCTCCATTTGACGAACCTCTTCCAGGTTGTCATCCAATACGCTGGCCTTGCGGCGGAGTCTTTTTCGCTGGGCATCGATGCCCCCCTCGGGTTCCTCAAAAAGAGAAGCGAAGATTTGGCTGCACTGGCGCATGGCGGGCAGTTGGACACCGTCTGCAGTCCAGGCCAGAGAACCCTGAGTTAGGGCAACCTCAAGCGAGGAATAGCGGGTGTATTGGCCGGTTATTTCAGCGATCTTTTGATCCACCGAAATGGAGTTACGGTAGGCGGCTCCAATTTTCCCTCCGGTCAAAAAGACATTAATGCAATTGTGATGATGACCAATACTTCCAGGGTGGTGAAGGCCACTGACGGGAGTGATGGCATTACGGTGTTTTTCCAGCGGTTTGAGGGAACGGGAAAACTTGTAGTCCCGTCCCGATTCAGTGATCTGGTAATTGAGAGAATGCACCCCGTTGGCGAGATAGATAAAAGCACTCCTTTTTGGGGTGGATACTTTTTCGGCTGCCTTGAGCGGGGTCATGCATTCGAGCATGGGNAGNGCNATGCAGGTNCCCATNGCCCGGAGAGCATGGCGACGNTTGATCAACCAGGATTGTGATAAGTAGTTCATGTTCTTTCCCTTTTTATGTTTTAAATTCTAGCGTTTGCGGAGGAGGTCGGAGACGGCCACCGCCCGGATGATATCTTTGATTTGAAAATTCTTTTTCTTTGCTTCTTCTTCGATGACTGAAACGTCATCCTTGTCGTCGACCGTAAGGACGCGACGAAGGGCATAGGTGCAAAGGTGCTCGATAAAGGCACGGGCAAAACGGTCGCTTTCATCGAGCAGCAATTCTTTGAATTCAACCGCACCATTGAATTTTCGA
>NHCT01000029.1 GCA_002167605.1 Verrucomicrobia bacterium TMED40
CCGGATGGGCGCGGTGGGGTTCGACGAAACGATTGGTTGACTGTATCCGGTTCCAAAATCGGGATTGAGACTGGAATCGGGCATCAGTTGGGAAATGCATTGGATGAGCCCGTTTTGATTCTCAAGAGTTCCATTGGCAACCGCAGCCTCGGTTGGGACCTACTTCCTCCGGGTAGTCCTAGGCATGAAGTGGTGACGACGGATAAGAAGACCGGCAAAGAGATTACCTTGATGACGCCCGCTCACAAGGATGAGGTTCGTTATCCAAGTTGGACCAAAGGCGAGGTGCCTGCACCTCCCAGTCACAACTGGCATGCGGGGCTGCAGTACTTGGGGGATGTGGCCCGAGCCAAAAAGGTTTTGTCCGAATTGGACAAGCACTACCCGGGCGCAAAAAAGTATGAGATCGCGGGATTTCTATGGTGGCAGGGGGATAAGGACCGCTATAACGCCGCTCATTCCGCGACCTACGAAAAGAACTTGAACCAACTCTTCAAGGCGCTCAGAAAAGACTTCAATGCCCCTAAGGCCAAGATGGTGGTAGCCACCCTTGGCCAGACGAACAAAGACTCTGCGATCGGAAATGAAAAGCTTATTATCGATGGGATGTTTGCTTTTGGAGATTCTCACAAGGAAGATGCCGCGGTCGTTTACACCAATCCAATAAGCATGGGATCTTCTTCCAATGCTCATTACGGAGGTAATGCCAAGACCTACATGAATGTTGGATTGGCTATGGGGGAAGCGATGGCGAAACTTTTGAGTAAGTGAAAGTATTAAATCGTAGGAATACCATTTTATATTCATTCATTCTTACTGTATTTTTCTTTGGTTCCATTCATTTCCTGTATGCTGTAAAAGCTCCCTCTTCAAGGGTCCAGTTAGAGAAAATCGCAACACATATTGTTGTGGGTAAGGTGCAGTCAGTTTATTCTAACAAGGGGCGGGAGGGGATTCCATTGGTAAGCGGTTACGAATATGATCATAAGGTTGCGGAAGTGAAAATCGAGAAGGTGGAGAAAGGGAAGATTTTAGAAAATTTGGTATATGTTCGTTATTGGAGTCGTGCATGGAAGGGAATTGGCCTGCCACCACCTGGAGGTCAGTCTTACCACCCTCAGCCTAAAAAGGGAGACCAATGCCGCTTTTATCTCTCGAAAAATTCTTTCGATGGTTGGACGGATGAAAACCAGGATGGTGGGTACAATGTCGTCTATCTAAATGGCGTTCAGCCAATCAAATAATAATTACTAAAAGCTTGGGATTGCATCTCGACCACAAAGGAAAAGATGTTTTCCCTCAAAGACTATGAAATTTAAGTTTCTTGGATTATTTCTCTTCCTTTCTTTCCATCTGCTCTCCTCATCAGATAGACCCAATATTGTCTTCTTTATTGCCGATGATGTATCGCAGGATGATTTCGGATGTTACGGCCACCCCGTGATCAAAACCCCACATATTGATTCGCTGGCTGCGAATGGAATGCGTTTTGATAATGCTTATCTTACCACAAGTAGTTGCAGCCCATCCCGATGCAGTATCATCACGGGCCGTTATCCCCATAATACTGGAGCTCCTGAATTGCATGTTCGTTTACCTCTGAAACAAGTTCGCTTTCCTGAACTTTTACGCGAGGCCGGATACTATACTGTTCTCTCGGGTAAGAATCATATGTTTGGAAATAAGGACAGAGCCTTCGACCGAATCACCGGCGGTGGAGGTCCCGGGAAGGAAGAGGATTGGGTCAATCATGTAAAGGACCGCCCCAAAGATAAACCTTTTTTCTTNTGGNTTGCNTCGACNGATGCCCATCGNNNNTGGAGNATTACCAAAGAAGCNCCCAAGTANGANCCNAAGGATGTGATTATNCCTCCNTACNTGGTNGANACACCGGTTACNCGTNAGGANTTGACGGGATACTATCATGANGTCAGNCGNTTTGATTATTACATCGGANTGGTGACNGCNGAGCTTAAGAAACAAGGTGTNCTTGAAAATACCATGATCGTNGTNGCNGCAGATAATGGCCGTCCTTTTCCCCGTTGCAAATCNCGTATGTACGACAGNGGAATCAAGACGCCATGGGTNGTCCATTTTCCTGAGGTCATNAAAANTCCTNCNGNTACCCAGAGTTTGATNAGNGTNATNGANCTGAGTGCNACCTGCCTGGAGCTTGCCGGNATAAAGTCTCNNGAGTGNGTTCAGGGNCGAAGCTTTCTGCCTATTTTAAAAAAACCAGAGACACGCATAAGGGAAGTGGTATTTGNTGAACATAATTGGCATGTTTACAGAAATCATGAGCGTATGGTTCGCTTTGGAGATTACCTGTACATTAAGAATAATTACCCTAATCAGCCCAACCTTTGTTACGAATCAGATGATCATTACCCGGCCGGGGAAGAACTGTGGAAAGCTCATGCCGCGGGCAAGACTCAGCTGGACCAGCAACAAGTGTTCGCGAATCCTTGCCCTCCCGAAGAACTCTTTCAGGTTAAGGATGATCCCCACCAGTTAAGCAATCTGATCGAAGATAAAAAGCACGCCAAGGCACTGAAACAGGCCCGTGGGCTCCTTGCAAAATGGACTGAGCAAACGGGGGATTCCATCCCTGCCAACCCGACTCCCAATCGTCATGATCCTCCTCGTATTGAAAAAGGAAAAATTTTGCCGCCCGGAAAAGCAAAGACGAGAAACCCCCATGCCGAAATGCCAGGAGCATCCGAAAACGCTACGGCGATCAATCACCCCGGGCCACTCAAGATCTGAAAAACAGCTTCTCATATACTTTGTGGATCAACGGTCTTCTTCCCTTCACCTGCCTTGGCATACCCAAGTCCGAGGCTGCGGAGATTCCANCCCATCATGCGATCGATTTGCCTGGCTTGCATGCCTATGCTCAGAAAAGCATAGCCGCTGGCGAGGAGATTGAGTTCCGGGTGAGCAGTACCGTTCCTTACAATTTTTCGGTGGTTAAATTGGGAGCCGATCCGGAGTACCGTGACAAGGATCCAGTGTTACAATCCTTTGAGGTCGAACAGCCTCAAACCCAACCTATTTACCCCGGTTCCTACTTGCACATCGACAAGGCCTTACCGGCTGAGCGAAGCTTGTCCGGTTTGACCTTGGAGTGCTGGATACGTCCGTTTAAGTTGGCCGGTTGGCAGGGTTTGGTCACCCAGCACGATTATCCTGAGCATTGCGGGGTCGGTTTGTTTCTAAGCGATGGCAAGATCGTGTTTGGGACCGGTTCCGGCGGAACCCACGATCCGGTTGACAGCCAGCAAACCAAGTCAGGACTGATCAAGGCACACCGATGGCATCACCTAATCGGTAGTTGGGATGGAAAGAAAAAGCGTATCTTTGTCGATGGGAAACTTGTGGCCGAATCTGTATTTGTCAGTGCGGTTCGGCCCGGTAAGACCGCCTTGCGAATTGGGGCTTATGGAGAAGAGGGCAAAGCAGTGAATTTCTATAACGGGGACATTGCAATGTGTGCCATCTACGATCGGGCGCTGAATGAAGATCAGGTAAGGAAACGCTTTGCCGATCGTGGGTTAAGCGTTCCAAAGAAAGATCGATTGCTGGCCTGTTGGCCGTTCACCGAGGAGCGAGGTGTGCAAGTTGCCGATGCAAGCGAGTTCGGGCGGGATGCTCGCATCATTAACCAGGGAACCTGGATGATCGGGGGACCAAGCTTCAATGCCTCTTNGNTCAANCGNCANGATTCNNANTACGANCCGACCAAGGATAAGAAACGCGGGCACGGACTCCGTCTGGCGTCCGACGAAATATACAATGCCCGTTGGATGGTGAACCACCGTTTTCGTGTTCCCTTTGATGCCAAGTCGGGTGTCTACGCCGGACGGTTCGACTTTAAGTTGAAGGGTAAGCCCATGAGATACCACACCTCCTTCATCGTAAGGCGTCCCGAGTCCAAACCAAAGGCTCCGCTCCTAGTGCTTGTCTCTTCGAATACCTGGTTGGCCTACAACTCGGTTCCCTTTCCCGTGAACCATGGGAAGGGCTTGATCAATATGGGTACGGGTGGATTGGACAACAGCCATCCCAGGGCTCCCAAGTACAGTTTCTACAGTGACCACCGCAACGGGCAACCGACTTACAAGGTTGGCTTGAAAGTACCTTGGCCGGCGGGCGACCCCAACAAGACCTATATCGGTGAAGGCTACAGCCATCTGCTCCGCGGCGAGCGCTTTCTGCATCTTTGGCTCGATAAATATGNATACAAGTACGATGTCATCACGGACCGTGATCTTGACCGCAATCCGCAGATCTTGAATGGATATAAAGCGGTCCTNGTGAACGGACANAGTGAGTATTGGTCCGCCCGGGCTTATGACGGACTGGACGATTACCTCAAGGGGGGNGGTGCAGCCNTGGTCATGTCCGGTAACACCATGTTTTGGCGAGTGAGCTTCGATGAGACGGGCGAAGTCATGGAGTGCCGCAAATTTGGCGGTGGAATTGGGGGAAGGAAATTGGCCAAAGTGGGAGANCTCTACCATAGCCATGATTTCAAACGCGGAAGCCTGATGCGCTTTTGCGGATACCCAGCCTGGAAACTGGTTGGTTTGGAATGCATCGGGTGGGGNGGTGCAAATTTTGCGAACTACCAAGTCGATGCTCCGGATCACTTTCTCTTCAACACGCCGAATCCTATCGATCTCAAAAGGGGAGATCCTTTTGGGTTCACCAATACCAACAAAGGCGCGGTCGGGCACGAATACGATGTGCGTCTTTCGACNTTATTGCGGGCCACAAAAAATCCGGTTTTAAAGGGACTGATTGAACCGGAGGGAATCTTTACCATCGCCAGTAGTCAGAGCGAAAGAAGGGTTCTAGATTTTAATGCGGAGGGACACCGCAAGAGAGAGGGAGACGAAACAACCATTGCGGAAATCATTTACTGGGAAAGACCGGAGGGCGGGCGTGTTTTTCACACCGGNTCCATTGCCACTGCATGGTCTATGTATTATGATCGGAATTTGAGTGCTTTGATTCAAAATGTCCTTCATCATTTCAGGGTCGAGCCGGTCTCTTCGGGAAGGTAGAAAGACCATCCTTCCGCAAAGCTAAAGTTACGAGTTCACTGTGAACCAGTTCCAGGCAAATTTAATTCTTCTTTTAACCGCTCTTATTTGGGGTTTTGGGTTTGTGGCCCAGCGGATGGGGATGGATCACTTGGGCCCCTATGCTTTTAATGTCTGCCGTTTTTTGGTGGGAGCTCTTTCCCTTCTGCCGCTAATATTTTTCTTGAGGAAAAAAGAGAGTGATTCCACTGAACTCAATCCATCCTTTTGGAAATTTTCGATACTTGCCGGTTTTGCGCTCTTTGGGGGAGCGACTCTTCAGCAGGTGGGTATTCAATATACCACGGTGGGCAAGGCCGGTTTTATTACCGGACTGTATGTGGTGATCGTCCCCATTCTCGGGCTATGTCTCCGACAGAAAATCGATAAATGGACCATAGGTGGAGCTTTGCTTGCGGTGCTAGGACTCTATTTTCTTTGTGTAAAGGACGATTTTTCCATGGGGTGGGGGGAATCACTGGTTTTGCTGGGTGCAATCTTCTGGGCGGTTCATGTACAAGTCATTGGATCCGCAAATAAACACAATCTTGATCCTCTTAGGCTTGCCTTGGTTCAATACTTGGTTTGTGCGGGCTTGAATTTAATTCTCAGCCTAATGTTCGAAACCGTTAGCATAAATCAGGTGATGCAAGCTTCAGGGNCCATTCTTTATGCCGGAGTGGTTTCGGTGGGAATTGCTTTCACCTTGCAGGTTATTGCTCAGAAACGGGTCGATCCCAGTCGGGCGGCGATCATCCTAACTTTGGAAGCGGTTTTTGCTGTGCTTGCGGGTTGGCTCTTTTTTACCGAAATCTTATCGGAGCGTGAATTTTTGGGTTGTCTTCTGATGTTTGGCGGAATGATGCTATCGCAACTCCCCTCGAAAAAGAAGCAATGAACTCCTAAAAATAGGATATACAATGAATAGTCATGAAATAGATTACGAATTGATTGGCGACGATATGCAAATCGTCGAAATCGAATTGGATCCCGGAGAGACGGTGGTCGCCGAAGCGGGAGCCATGAATTACATGGAGGACGAAATCACTTTCGAGGCAAAGATGGGCGATGGATCCCAACCCAATCAGGGATTGTTCGGAAAATTGCTGGACGTGGGTAAACGCGCCCTCACCGGGGAATCGATTTTCATGACACACTTCACCAACAACGGAGTGGGCAAGAGAAGGGTCAGTTTTGCCGCCCCTTATCCGGGTAAAATTATTTGCGTCGACCTTGCCGTGCATCAGGGGAACCTTCTCTGTCAAAAGGATGCTTTCCTCTGTGCCGCCTTTGGTACGCAAGTCTCTATCGCTTTGCAAAAGAGACTGGGAGCCGGGTTTTTCGGAGGGGAAGGTTTTATCCTGCAAAAGCTTTCGGGAGATGGAAAGGCCTTCGTGCATGCAGGAGGGACAGTGGTGAAAAAGGAACTGAACGGAGAGACCCTCCGGGTGGATACCGGTTGCATCGTGGCTTTCGAGGAAAGNATAAAATATGACATCGAAATGGCTGGTGGCTTGAAGTCGATGGTTTTTGGAGGCGAAGGGCTCTTTCTCGCCACTCTAAGCGGGTTCGGAACGGTTTGGTTGCAAAGTCTTCCCTTTTCCCGNTTGGCGGATCGCATCATCCAATCCGCCCCGAGCNCCGGAGGTAAATCTCAGGGAGAAGGATCTCTNCTNGGAGGGTTGGGCCGTCTGGTCGACGGAGACTNACCCGTTGCTCAGTCCGAATGCGNCTTAGTCTTCTTACAGGGNCTTTACNTTGATATTTTTTACCAGAACCGTGCTGCCTGGGTCATGGGCTTGTAGACCGATCGTGCCCTTTGAAAGTTTACGGGTTCCTTTGACATCCTTGCCCTCATTGTAAACCACTACGGTTTTACCATCCACTTTGGTTTCTACNCGTTTTCCTTTNACGANNATTTCATAATGNAACCATTCGTTGTCCTTGGCTGGTGCTTCGAGATTCTTTTTNACGATGTATACGCTGCCCGTCTTGACCGGATCCTTTTGGGTTTGATTGATCTGTGCCTCATGTCCGACNGGCCAGCCCTTGTCCTGATATTTGGTATGGAAAAAGATTCCTCCGTTGGAGCCCGGTTTGGTCATCACATCAGCCGTAAAGTGAAAATCCGTCATCTCCTTACCTTTACCGGTGTAGTAGACCATCGAGGGTTTACCGTGGCACTTAATAGAACCATCATTTACCGAAATACTCTCCGGGTTCCATTTGTCGATTTTCCAATTGTTCAGGTTTTTCCCGTTAAACAAGAGTTTCCACCCATCCGCTTTTTCGGATTTGGATAGGGCATTGTCAGCTGCCGATAATACCGTAGCTAAAGAGAAAAGAGCTAGAAGAAGAGAAGAAAATAATTTTTTCATCCGCAACGGTTATTCGAAGGTTCAGTGAAAAGCAATCGTCCAGTTGATTATCTCCTTACTTTTGTAAAAGGGGTATCTTCAGTCCGTTCATTTTCTTCTCGGNACTGGTACAAGTCTTTAGATCAAGTTGATGTTTTGGGGAAATAATTCGAGCTATCAACCTACTATACTTTATACATCCGATCCTTACGGTTGAACATACGACTATCGAAATAACCTCCCAACACCCCCTTGGCTAAAATGACATTTATGGGCATAACAAGGTTGCTAAACAACCATTCTAGTAGTCTAGTTGGATTAGTGAAATCCTCCCTCATTGCAGTTTCATATTTTTTCTTTTTGAGTCTAGTTTTGGCGGAAAGAAAGTTGGAGTTTAATCGGGATATTCGACCGATATTATCGGACGGGTGTTTTCATTGTCATGGTCCGGATGAGAAGGAAAGAAAAGGTGGACTGCGTCTGGACTTGGAAAGCCATGCTTTCAAGGAGGGGAAATCAGGTTTTTCCGCAATAGTGAAGGGAGACCCTGATGAGAGTGAGATCATTACCCGGATTTTTCTCCCAGTTGATGATGATGAGCATATGCCACCTTTGGATAGTGGGAAATCGATTACCGAAGAACAGAAAAAAACCTTACGTGAGTGGATTAAACAGGGAGCTGTTTATCAAGGCCATTGGGCCTTTATTGCTCCAAAAAGAAGTTCTGTTCCTGAACTTTCGGGTGAGCATCATCCGATTGATGCTTTCATTGCCAAAAGGTTGGAAGAGGAAGGGATGGAAATGCAGGAGATGGCGGATAAAGAAACCTTACTCCGCCGAGCCAGTCTCGATTTAATCGGATTGCCGCCCTCGATTCACGAACTCGATAACTTTGTAAAGGACACATCCCCGAATGCATACGAAAAAGTATTGGACCGATTACTGAGCTCTCCCCATTACGGTGAAAGAATGGCCATTGAGTGGCTGGATCTCGCCCGATATGCCGACAGCAATGGCTTTCAAAGCGATGGGAGTCGAGACATGTGGCTTTGGCGGGATTGGTTAATTGATGCCTTCAACCGAAACCTTCCCTTTGATCAATTCACTATCGAGCAACTTGCCGGTGATATGCTACCCGATCCGACTCAGGATCAAATTGTGGCGACCGGGTTCAATCGAAACCATAGATTGAATGGGGAGGGTGGAAGAATCGTTGACGAATGGTTTGTCGAGACAGTGATCGACCGGGTTGAGACGACCGGTACGACATGGTTGGCCTTGACCATGAGCTGCGCGCGATGCCATGACCATAAATACGATCCAATCTCACAAAGGGAATTCTTTGAGTTTTTCGCTTATTTTAACTCGAATGAGGAAAGCGGTGTGCTTGCTGCAAATGGTAAAAATGGATTCAATACTCCACCATTTCTCAAGGTTCCCAATGATGAGCAGAAAACAAAAATCTCACATTTGGAAGATTCCTTAATAAAGGCCCAAGGCCAAATAAAAAGTGCGGACGGAAAAATGGAAGACGCACTGGCAAACTGGATTAAGCAAACTCGGGGAGAGTTGGCCAAAAACAAAACNCCTGCCAGTCCCTGGCAGAGGCTTAATGAGGAACGGATGCTAAGTAAAGGAGGAGCCCAATTCAAAAGACAGAAGGATGGGTCTTGGTTGGCAACCGGAAAGAATCCCGCAAGCGATACCTATGAACTAAGAAGTGCGATTCAGGCAAAAAAACTGGTCGGCGTTTTAATTGAGTCTTTTCCCGACCCATCCTTAAAAGGCCTCAAATATGGCCGTTCAGGAAATGGAAATTTTGTGATGACTGGACTAGAAGTAAAATTGGAATTTAAGGATAAAACGAAAAAGGCTCTTTTATTGGAATTGGATAAGGCTGAAGCCAGTTATGAGCAGGAAGGCTACCCTGTAGCAGAAGTCATTAAAAATGCTTCCAAGCCTCAAAAGGCAGGTGTAAAAGGCTGGGCAGTTCATGGTTTCAAGCCTGCGACAGCAAAAACAATAAAAGCCATGTTTATGGCGAAGTCTCCGGTTGCCGTTCCCGAGGGAACTGAACTGGTCATTAGTCTCTATCATCAATCGACCTTCAGGGATCACAATATCGGTCGGATTCGCATTCAATACTCTGAGCAAAAAGTTGATTCCTTAGATACCAATGCTGGAATGCCAGCCGATTTGGTTTCGTTGGTTCAGAAAACAGGAGAGGATTTAAAGCCCCAGGAAAAAAATAGGTTGAAAACGTACTTTAGAAAGGAAGTGAGCAATCCAGTCTCATTGGCACAAGCAAATGCGGATGATGCTCAAAAATTATTGGANGATTTTATGGCTAAGGTCCCAAGTACCATGATTATGAAAGAGAAACCTAGTCCNAAAGATGCTTTCATCTTAGCTCGCGGAGAATATGATCAACCCACAGAAAAAGTAGGGCGGGCCTTGCCTGCAGCTTTGCCTCCACTGCCTGAAAGTCAACCCAATGACCGACTCGGATTAGCCCGTTGGTTGGTGTCGGGTGATCATCCGCTAACCGCGCGGGTTTGGGTAAACCGAATTTGGGAACGACTATTCGGTTTTGGTATCGTCAAGACTTCCGAGAATTTTGGCTCGCAGGCGGAATGGCCGGTTCACCCAGAGTTGTTGGACTGGATGGCTGTTGAATTTGCCAAGCCGACAGCCTTGCCACGCGTGGACAAACAACCGGCCAAGCCTTGGGACATGAAGGCATTCATCAAATTGATTATGATGAGCAAGGCTTATCGTCAAAAGTCATCTGCTCCCGAAGAATATTTTAAGAGAGATCCCGATAATCGTTTGCTTGCCCGAGGGCCCCGTTTTCGTCTTACAGGTGAACTGGTGCGAGATCAGGCCCTAGCGAGTAGTGGTTTGCTCATTCATGCAATCGGTGGGCCAAGTGTCCGTCCTTACATGCCGAAAGGTGTGTGGTCCGAGACCAACCGATACGGAAATCTTAGAAATTACGAAGCCGATGATGGGGACGGATTGTATCGTAGAAGTATGTATACATTTTGGAAACGAACCGCAGCACCACCATCCATGTTGCTTTTTGACGCTCCCAACCGTGAGGTTTGTTATCCTAAAAGGTCTCGCACGAATACGCCCTTGCAGGCACTCGCTTTGATGAATGAGGTTACTTATGTGGAGGCTGCACGGAGCCTAGCCGAAAGAATGATGAAAGAGGGAGGTCAAAGCGTTCGGGAGCGCTTGATTACCGGTTATCGCTTAGCAACTTCTCGAAGCCCGAATGAAGAAACCTTGGCAATCCTCAGGAAAGGTTTTGAAAAAAGGAGGTCTTTTTTCCTCCAAGACGAAAAGACGGCCTTGCAGATGATATCCCATGGCAAAAAGCAGCCGGATAACAATTTAACAACGGGCGAATTGGCTGCCTATACGGTGACCGCAAATGTACTTTTGAATTTGGACCAGGTGATCACCAAGGATTAGAACAAATATGATGAATCATTTTAATCAGTTACTCTCTTCAAAGACCAATCTCTCATCGGCTCAGGATTTTCTGAACCGTCGTATTTTTCTTCGCAACGGTGCGGCTGCCCTCAGTGCCACTGCTCTTGCCGGCTTGCTNCCCTCTAGCAAGTTAAGTGCCCGAGGTGTTGGGTCGAATGAATTTCCGAATTTTCCGGCCAAGGCAAAACGTGTGATTTATTTGTTTCAATCTGGTGCACCTTCCCAAATGGATCTGTTTGATCCNAAGCCTGGCATGGAGAAAGTTCGTGGACAGGATTTGCCTGCATCCATTCGAAAAGGTCAGCGTTTGACGACCATGACCTCAGGTCAAAAAAACTTCCCGGTTGCACCGAGTATTTTTGAATTTGCCCGGCATGGTCAGTCCGGTCAGTGGATGAGCGAGGTGTTACCTTACTTATCAAAACAGGCGGATGAATTATGCTTCATTAAATCCATGCATACAGAAGCGATCAACCATGACCCTGCAATTACCTTTTGCCAAACTGGGCATCAGTTGGCCGGCCGTCCCAGTATTGGCTCTTGGCTTAGCTATGGATTAGGCACGGAAAATTCGGAACTCCCTTCCTATGTAGTTCTGACTTCATGGGGTACTGGGCGACCGAATGATCAACCTTTATATGACCGACTGTGGGGTGCCGGATTTTTGCCTACTCAACACCAAGGAGTTAAATTCAGGAATTCTGGTGATCCCGTACTTTACCTGTCAGATCCGCAGGGCATAAACAGACGGATGAGGCGTGATATGCTTGATGAGTTGGCTCATTTAAACCGACGGGAANATGAAGTGGTCAAAGACCCGGAAATTGACGCCCGTATTTCGCAGTACGAAATGGCTTTTCGCATGCAAACGAGTGTTCCAGAATTGACCGATGTGTCCAAGGAGCCAAAACATATTTTAGACAGTTATGGACCCGATGCTTTGAAACCCGGAACCTACGCGGCGAATTGCTTGCTTGCACGACGTATGGCGGAGAGAGATGTGAGATGCATACAGCTCTTTCATATGGGCTGGGACCACCACGGTGGATTACCGAACGCTTTGAAAGGACAGTGTCGTGACATTGACCAACCGACCGCAGCTTTGATTCAAGATCTCAAGCAAAGGGGACTTTTGGAGGATACTTTAATTGTATGGGGCGGAGAGTTTGGCCGCACGATTTACTCTCAGGGTAAATTGACGGAGACAACTTATGGAAGAGATCACCATCCAAAGTGTTTTACAATATTTATGGCTGGAGCGGGTGTGAAGAAAGGCTTTTCCGTCGGGGCAACTGACGATTACAGCTATAACATTACGGAAGATCCAGTTCATGTACATGATCTCAACGCAACAATTATGCATTTACTTGGAGTTGACCACAAAAAGCTAACCTACCGATTTCAGGGTAGAGATTTTCGTTTAACCGATATACACGGTCACATTATCAAAAAAATACTTTCCTAACCTCCTATATTAAATCTTAACTATGAAAAAATATACTTCTAAACGGCGACAATTTCTTCGAGTAATAGGGGGTGTCGGGGTTGCCTCCCTCACTGCTCCTGGTTACTTAATGGGTGCTAAGCCCAGTGCTGCTCTGAATCGTTCGGGGGTATTACTGGAAGCTTCCTCTTTTGCCAAAACGGGAGGATGGAAAATCGATACCCAACATTATTTACAAATGGGGGGAAATTATCTTTTGGCACATGGCATGGGTAATCCTGTTGAGGATGCGGAGACAATGATTGATCTTCCGGCTTCGGGCAAATGGAATGTTTGGGTGAGAAACCGGGACTGGTGTAAGGGTGATTGGCAGTCACCCGGACGCTTTCAGGTGTTGGTCGAGGGTAAGCCCTTGAAAGTAACCATGGGTGAGGGTGAGGAATCTTGGCATTGGCAGTCCGCAGGTTCGTTTGAAGTTGCAAAAGCAGGGGAAACCAAGGTTTCTCTTCGCGACTTGACTGGGTTCGATGGTCGTTGCGACGCAATTTTCTTCACTCAAGAATCCGCCCCGTCTTTGCCTTCCGATGATCTTAAAGAGTTGTCCGACTGGAAAGATGAGCTCAGCGGGCGTGCCGCGGAAAAAATTGATGAGTTATCCTTCGATCTTGTAATTGTCGGAGGGGGTATGTCCGGCTGTGGAGCCGCTCTCGCCGCGCGTTCACAGGGATTAAAAGTGGCTCTCATTCAAGATCGTCCTTTGTTTGGCGGAAATGCAAGCCAGGAGATACGGGTGCATACCTTGGGTATCCATGGGTACGGCACGGATATTCTTAATTCCATAGACACGGTTCACTACCCGAACGGTGATAAGAAGGCCAAACTGGATCAAGTTAAACGCGAAAAGACGATGGCCGAATCAGGCGTTGATTTGTTCGCCCATCACATGGCTTGCGGATTGGAGAAAAAGGGAGATAAAATCCTCAGTGTCGAAGCAAGAGAGGTAACGGGTGGTAGAATTAAAAGATTTCGTGCGCCTGTCTTCATTGATGCGACCGGGGATGGTTGGTTGGGCTATTGGGCCGGGGCCGATTACCGATACGGTCGTGAGGCAGCGTCCCAGCATAATGAAGGATGGGATAAGTACGGTGAACTTTGGAGTCCGAAGGAAGCAGATAATCGGGTCATGGGCACTAGTGTGTTATGGAATAGTGAGCGCACCAATCAAAGACAGGATTTCCCCAAGGTTCCATGGGCTATGCCGGTTGCTGGTAAGCACACTGCTTCCAAAGGGGAATGGTACTGGGAGTATTCGGATAACGAACTGAATCAGATTGATGATGCGGAAACCATTCGTGATCATATGTTGCGGGCAATCTTCGGATCCTTTTCCAATGCGAAGAAAAATCCGAAGTATGCCCCGAATAAATTAACTTGGGTTGCTTACGTTGGAGGTAAACGCGAGTCACGTCGATTGATGGGAGATCATATATACGATATGCACGATGCCGTTAAACGACGTGAATTCCCCGATGCCGTCGTGGTGGAGAAAAGAGAAGTCGACGGGCATTACCAAAGGAAACTAAAAGGAGCAAAAGAGGATTTCCTATCCACGGCAATGTTCCATAAAACCGGAGGTTATTACTATATCCCATTTCGTAGCTTTTATTCCAGAAATCTTTCCAATTTAATGATGGCTGGACGCTGCTTTAGTTGCACTCATGTCGGGCTCTGCGGCCCAAGAGTGATGAACACATGTGGTCAAATGGGAATCGCGACTGGCTATGCTGCCGTGCTATGTAAGAAACATAATGCATCTCCCAAAGAGGTGGGTCATTCTCACATCAAGGAACTTAGGAAATTAATTGGTTTTGATGAGACAAAATTGGTTAATAACCCTAGTAAGAGTGGGCATTAGAAGTTAGATGAGGCACTTGGTCAATTTTGGCCTTTTGTTTAGCTTTACGGCTTTGGCCGTTACCGGTGGGTTGGCCTATTTCCAGCCCTTTTCCCTTTCTGTCACGAATATTCATATTATTGCTGGATTCGTTACTCTGGTTTTGGTGATACTGCATATCGTNGCTCGGNTGCCGTACTTCAAGAACCGTATGACCAAGGGNAAGCAAAGGATCTCCGCTCGTCTCCAGGTGGTGATCATTGGTATTGCCTGCGGGGGATTGNTTTANGCGTCGATTNATAACNANCCTCCTGCATCTTGGNTGATCGAAAACAGCTATGAGTANAAAAACCGNGCTCAAATCGTCCGGTCTTCGAATTTCGTAGGCTTTGACGAACCGGCTCCACACCGCAAATGGATCGTTCGGAAAAGTCAGGACNGAAATGCAAGCGGGGTGTCGATCAATCTTGGTTTCCGTAAAGATTTAAACCCGATGCCCTCCATTGCCGTATGGGCGGAAAGTACGGTTGGGGCAATGATCGAGACACTTTATCTTGAACAAAGTCTTGCTTATTCGGAAGTACCCCTATGGGAAGATTACCGAACCCAACGCAGCCATATCCTGCCTCTCTGGCGCCATCGCTATACCTTGCTCTCAGGGATCACTCCCTCCGGGGAAGTGGATGCGGTAAGCGGGGCAACGGAAGCGCATCGCTTTGCTCTGGACCCCTATCTTCAGTCCGGCAAGGAAAATGAATTTGTACTTTGCGTGGAGATTAATGCCCCTGGAGATTCTAACGACGATTTTCAGGATCCGTTGCTTGGTCAACCCTCGCTCCTTTACACCTGCCTGATCGAAGTCGACCGGGGAGACCCCTATTATCTATTCGAACTAACTGGGCACGGAGGTGGAGATGCCATCTCCACGGGAAATGTCCAATATGATCTGGATACGATTGGCACGGCCAAAACAATGAAAGATTTGTTTATCGTCAAAGTAGAGAAATGATACGGAATGTTCTAAGATTTGGTGGTCGATGGAAGGGATGCTCATGAATTTTTTGTACTTTCGCTAGTCTTGAGTGGCTGGGTACCCCCGCCGGGATTCTTCGTTACTTCTCGCGAAGTTCTTCAACTCTTTGGACAAGATGATGTTTTTTCGGAAACAATTCGGATTTCCATGACATTACTAATTAGTGAGTAATCAGAAAAAAGAAAAGGAAGGACCAACCCCCACCGAAGAGGTGCAGTTGCTCTTTGTGCGTAATGAGAATGCCATTCGGGCATTCATTCGGGCGTTACAGCCTTCCTTATCGGATGCAGATGATGTCCTGCAGGAGACTTTTTTGACCGTTTCGCGAAAGGCATCTAGTTTTGAAATTGGGACGAATTTTACGGCCTGGGCATGCGGGATTGCCCGATTAAAGGTACTGGAGAATTTCCGTCAGAACAAACGGGCCAATGTGCTTAGCGAAAAGGCGATCATTGCTTTGACCGAGGATGTCCCATCACCGGAGAGCTTTAAAGAAAGGGAACAAGCACTGGCAAAGTGCATTGCCAAACTACCATCAAAACTGAGGGATCTTCTCTGGAGAAGATATTCTCGCAGGCAGAGCTCAGATGAAATGGCCAAGGCTATGGGTATGACTTCAAACGCAGTGCGCGTCGCCCTTTCAAGG
>NHCT01000030.1 GCA_002167605.1 Verrucomicrobia bacterium TMED40
ATTCGGAGGGGATTCGTTGGTCAACGATCGTAAATCAATCTTGCCCAAGGCAATCCGTAAGAAGGACGGTTACGAGTACATTGTATTCAATCGTTTCACTGATGAGTATAACACTGGAGATGATAAAATCGAATATATCGTGGAAACGAGCCGCGACTTGAGAACCTGGTATGACACCTCCAGTGATCAAGGTGCCGCCTTGTTTGGTACGCCCGAAGATCTGGGCGGAGGAATGGAGAGAGTGGTTTTCAAAAGCAAGAAAACGCGCACGGACGGTGGGAAAACTCGTCAGTACATTCGGGTTCGCCTCAAATCCCGTTAATGTTTTGTAATAAGTTGGATCACTATGGATTCTTCAGCTCCCTGATGTTAGACTCCTTTATTCATAGCTCTAAATAATATTTGGTTTTTTCTCCTCTGTTTTTAATTTAGGAATTTTTCGAAAATATGTATTTTTTACTATTTTCGTGCTAAAACATAATGTACTGACCGCCCAATTGCATCTTGTTTAAGTATAAAAGTTAACTCAAATAACCATTTAAATAACCTAAGTGATCCCTTTTCGATTCATAGTGAGATCGTTTTTATCCTTGAAGATTTGTCCTTGGGATCATTGAATATTCTTATCTCTTCGCTTATATTGAATCAGTAGATGATTGCCCGAAAATTCCTAGCCTATCTGGTGCTGTTCGCAGCAGGGAATTTTTTGTGTCTTAAGGGGGTAGTCAAAGAGGATGATTTGCTTCTTCGATGGAGTTTTGACGAAGGTTTAGGAAGTAATTCGCAAAACCTTATAGGGTCTGGGTTGAATGCGACTTTTGATCAGAGTAGCAAATGGGGAACTGAAAGCAATGGTACGGCAAAATCGGGGTATTCGTTAGATCTCAGTGCAGGGGGCGGTCGTGCGACAGTAATCAACGATACCCGTCTACAAGCCAAGGTAGGGTTTACTTACATGTTTTGGTTTAAAAGTAACGGCGTGCCCAACGATTATTCTCTTCTTCTCTCAAAAAGATCGGAAATTTTCTCTTCTTATTTTGTACAGGTTGACCCTGGGGGTTCGAGCCTGAAGACGATTTTAAGAAAGTACGGTGTTTATTATGATACTGGATCGATTCCCTTCAATCCCGATCAGTGGCATTTGTTGGCCTTCACCCATGATGGCGAAAAAATGGTGAGCTACCTGGATGGGAAAATGGTTTCGGAGTTCATCCAAACGGACCCGGTATATGTTGAGGATGGATTCCTTGGTATTGGTGGTACGGCAGACGGTGGTAGTTTGTTTAATGGATGGATAGATGACCTAAGGTTTTATGGGACTGCACTCTCTTACAATGATGTAAAGAAAGCTTTTGGCGAAGGATTGGGGGATTTCGGCCCGGTTCCTGATTTTTCGTCTGTGGACCGCTCTCCTTTGACTATGCCGATTAGGGTTACACTCTTGTTCCGCGATCACGCAGGAAATCCAGTTGATGTAAGCGGTTTTGAAGCTTCCGATTTATCGGTAGTGGGAGCGTCGTTTGAAAATTTTACTCAAGATTCCAACTCCACTTACTCCTTTGAATTGAATGCCACGAAGAAGCCCCAAAGAATTCTCGTTTCCATACCGGCTGCAGCGGGCCGAGACGACCAAAATATCACCACAAGTGCAGGGGAGATGGTCATGGTCTACGGAGATATCGTTACAAATTCAGAGGATCTTGTGGGGTGGTGGAATTTCGATCAACATGTTATCTTACCGGATGCAGGCAGTGACTACAATGCCAGTTGGACCCCCGCAAGTCTTGCCGTTCCTCCAGTTCTCTGGTTGGATGGAAATGACTCCTCGAGCTACGATGTTACCGGCGATTTCGTAACTCAATGGCGGGATCAGACCGATCCAAGTGTTTTCCTTCGGTCTACCAATAACAATAGGCGTCCTAAGGCAGGTACAATCATTAACGGTCTGGGCACGATCGATTTTGATGTCGGACACCGTCTTGATTCAAGCAGCAATCCCCTTGGTAGCAATGGAGATACCCTTCAAGACTCGGCACTTTACATCGTATACCAACTGCAATCAAACGGTTTACGGCAGTCTATTTTCAACAATGGAGCCAGTTGGCGTTCTCATGGTCCATGGACAAATGGATTTGTTTTTTGGGATGTGGGAAGCGGTACCGGGTATCGCATCCAGGCAGCCAATTGGGCTGTGGCCGGTGAGACCCTGATTGGGATGTGGTATTCGTCCTCCAGCGAAAGTGTTCAACAGGTTTGGAAGAATGGTAAACTGTATGTTGCAGACGACAGCTCAGTCGAGACTTCAATAACAGGGCAATTTCAACTTGGCCAAAGTAATTTGAATGCGGCGGTGGGGGAACTGATTCTCATCAAGGGGGTTCTTGCTGAAGCGGATCGAAAATTGATCGATGACTACCTTATGGCAAAGTGGGATTTGAGCGACCGTCGGGTGGTTTTGGACTCCTCTGGCGGTGATGTTCCCGCAAAACTTGTTGGGGGAGCTCGTATCGATCGCGATAACGATGCTTTCGGAGAAGGCTCCCTCCGCTTAAACGGTTCCGATGCCTGGGCTCAAATTTCCCTAAGCAGAACCCTTCCCTCAGAGGTCGTCCGACAAGATGATTTGGAATTATGGTGGCCCCTGGATGGGAACCTTTCCGATATGTCTGGCATGGGCCGGCACGCTTCGGTGTTCGGTCAGGAGCAATGGGGTGATGGCATGTATAATGAATCCTTCACAATGAGTGGAGACGATTATTTGTATGCATCGGGATATAAGGGAATTAGCGGAACGGGAGCGCGGACCTTGAGCCTTTGGATGAAAACCCTGAGTGGGAATTGGATGGGGTTGGCTTATTGGGGGGATAATTCTTCGGGTAAGCGATGGAGTCTGCGGATGTACCGTAATGATTTTCAAGTGGTGCTGAACGGACCCACCCGTAGAACTTTCACGAAGAATCTGCATGATGGGGTTTGGCATCATTTAGTCACGCTTTTACCGGAAGGTGGCGGGGATCGTGATGATATCCGTTTATTTGTGGATGGTGAGGAAGCTGGAATTTACGGACAGTGGGGAACTCGAAATAACTTGGACACGGGAACTTCAAGTGATTTTTCAATTGGTCGGAGATGGGACCAATGGCAAAGGTTCATTGGCGACTTTGATGATATTCGTCTCTACAGCGTGGCTTTGAATGCTTTCGAGATCAAATCTCTGTACCAAGAGGGTTCTGCGGGTATGCATGATTTAGGCGAACAGAGTTATTCCATTTCAGTTTGGGCAAAGCCTGATGCCTTGGTTCCTAAAATGGATTATTCGTTCGCTACTGGATGGTATGAAGGGAACGGCGGTGAAGAGATGCAGGCGGTTATGAAGCAGGGACGGATTGATCTATCGCTGTATAATGACATGTCGGTGATCAATCCAAAGTCCTCTCAGCAAGTCTCTGTTTTCCCGGAGGGTCTGACTTTTCGTGCGTTTGATGGAGATTTTACAAATGCTAACCTGAATGAGATTGATGGCCCGGGTTATGGTTTCGAAAGCAACATCGCTAACAACCAAATGACTCGTAATGTCGATGCCAACTTTTCCACACTGGTTGCTTTCCCGACTTCGGAAACTAATTCTTCTGACGACTACCTGCTGTGGGAGCATGGTGGCACGGGACAGGGTGCCTTCGTGGGTTTTCGCGACGGTCATTTTCGGGTTAGAGCGGGAGCTGGCGGAAGCAATGTTGCTGCACCCGGAAGTTCTAGCGGGTCCATGGCTCTTTTGGATTTGAACTACTCCACACTTGAGTCCTTCGGTGCGACTGATGGTCAGTTGCATGAACTTCGATGGGAAATGAAGGTGGGTTCCGCAGGTAGCTCCTCGGGGCGGGTCCGCCTTTGGATTGACGGAGTTTTGGCTGGGGAATCGAGCACGACCGGTGCAAACAACGCACTTGCAGGTAATGTCTGGGCGGGTACAAATGATGGTGGGTTTGGAATTCGCGGAGGAAATAACCTTTGCGCGGGGGAATCGCTTGACCCATGGCCCTATGCGATTGGTTCCTCCCTGCTCTATGAGTACGGCGAAGGATTTAAGGTCAAGTCGGGCTATGTCTTCGAGGAGAAGGGCGAGGATTTCGATTCATCCATTCAATACACGGGTAGCACTTTTGATCTCGCGACCGGTGGACTGACGGGTACGGATTCCCTCGGGGGAGTTTGGTTTGGTAAGCTTCGGGTTGCGAATGAGGGTTTTCTGAAATCGGGTGAAATTACCTTTGGTACTCGTAGTGATGATGGAAGTGCGTTGTGGGTGGATTTGGATAGAGACGGAGATTTTTCGAGAAGCGGATTGGCNGGAGACGAGATGCTCGTGGATAACTTNGGGTCTCACGGGGCTCGTAATCGAGTCGGAACTGCTTTTCTGGGATACAAGGCTCCGTTTGCTATGAGGACTGCCTCGTCGACAAACCCTGGAGTTTTTGCCGGAACCGATGGTTTTTCCACGGTTTATCATTCGACGGAGAATGGTGAGCAACTGGCAGTTGGTACAGAAAGGATGCGGGCAGCTGAGTGGAATCATTTGGTTCTGGTGGTGAATCGGGAGGAAGGTAAGTTGATTCACTATCTCAATGGTAGGTTGGTCGGTGAGGATTCCTTTTTGGCGGACGAGGCGGGAGATCTGTATGCCAACGATTGGTACATAGGCGGATTTCCAAGCTTAAACAAGTTTTCCGGATGGATCGACGAACTTCGCCTTTACAACGAAGCTTTGAGTGATGTTGAGGTAAGTAAGGTGTATAACTGGGGTTCCGGAGACATGGGAGTCACTGGAGAAATTACCGCACCTTTCGTCACCGCAAAGAATCCAATACCCGTTTCCTTAACATTCAGGCAATATGGAATTCCGGTTTCAGTAGGTGGATTAACTTTTGAAGATCTGAATGGAAGCATCAGTGGCGGCCGGATTGATCCATCTTCCCTATCTCCTTTCGAGACCAATGCGTCGACTTTCTCCTTTTCCATCATTCCTGAAGNGAATGCTTCCGAAATTAAGATTGCACTGCCGGAAGCCTCGGCAACTTTCGGCTCGGAGCCGATCTTGGCAGTCAATTATCTAATCAAAATTGTTCCCGATGTCTTGGATAAGGACAAATTACTCAATTGGTGGTGGTTCGATGAAGCGGTGGCTGACAAGGTCGGCGATGGCATAGGTGATGAAAATGGCACCTTACTTGGAGATGCATCCTGGTCAGCTGATGCCAAGTTCGGAACCTCCGTTACTTTTGGTGAATCGGGAGATCTGGCCGATTTGGGATCGACGGATGCCAACTTCACGGGTGGGCGTTTCGGGTTGTCTTTTTGGTTTAAGAGAAACGAGGAGAGTTTCAATTGGTCATCGAACTTAGTTTCCAATGTCATGGTCAGTCTGGGCGATGCAAACGGATCCGTTTTGGAGATCGGTTCCAAGGGAAGCGGTCTTGACTTGTTTCTCTCCACTGAAGTGAAAAGCCAGCAAGTTACCTTGGGGAATGGAGTGATTGACGGGCAGTGGCATTACCTGACCCTGTCCTACGATGAAAACGCTTCGGACGATAATGAGCTCAAGGTATACATGGACGGGTCCCTTATGGGGACTACGGGGGACTTTGGGGGTAGTTTGAAGCTAAAAAACACCCACAAATGGTTGCTGGGAAGTGCTTCCCTTTCGAAACCATCAATGGGGCGATTTATCGGAAAACTGGACGACTTCCGAGTTTTTTCCATCGATTTGGATTCAGCGAAACATTCTGCTCTTTATAATTTAGGTTTTGGAGATATGAGCCTGACCGTTGTGGCTGATTACAACAGCAGTGTTCAATCCGATCCGATTCGGGCAAACCTGACTTTTCGTAAATTTGGTCAGGATTGTCCGGTTGATTTAAACGCCAGTCGGTTTTTAATGGTCAATGCTGGANATCCCATCTTTACAGGTTCAGGTGCAAACTGGGTGATGGAATTTAATTCATCCGTGGATCCCGGTCGAGTCACTGCAGCATTGCTAACGGGACTGGGTGTTGATTCGAGCGGATTGAAGAGCAAACCCCTGGAGTTTCAAATCGGGGTTGGTCGTCCCATCGTAGCCTTGGAGCATCTCACCGCATGGTGGCAATTTGATGAAGACAATGGCTCTGTGGTCAATGATTACCTTGGTAAGTTCAGTGGCACTTTCGCTGGGCATGATGGTTTTTTGCCACGTCTTGATTCCGCTCAGGCTAAGTTTGGAAACTCCGTTTATTTCCCGCAGAACGCATGGGTCACGACCAATGCTTACGCGTCCGCTTTAGGTATTGATCGTGACAATCCACGTACCATATCTCTTTGGATGCATGCTGAAAACCAAAACAAGACGGGAGGTTTTCAATACGACCCAGGCATTTATGGGATCGGGCGAAGGTATGCAACTTCCACAAGTCGCGGAATCTGGGCTTTACGTGGTTTTTGGGACACTTCTTCTTACCGGAGGTTCTTTTCCTCCTATTGGGGAGCGGACCACCAAGTATACATCAACGAAGGCGTCCGAGATAAATGGGTGCATGTTGCTCACATCTATACGGGAGAATTCGTTCGCGTTTATGTCAATGGGGTCCAACGCCTACAAGCCCAGCAACTTGAAGTTGACACCCAAAATACTTTCGCTCTGCAAATCGGCAGGTGGACGGATGAGTCGACCGGATGGGTGATCAATAATAATTTGCATCGCCGTTCCTTCAAGGGATGGATTGATGATTTTCGCGTTTATGACGAGGCTCTGGAGGAACTTGAGGTTCAGGCGATATATGGTGGGGGTGCCGGAGATTTTCAGCTGAATGCGGTGTTTGATATTCCGAGTATCGTTGATGGCAACTCGACCAAGGGTCGCATCCTATTCACCCGCAATCAAAAAATTATTTCCGATCTAGATTTCAATATATCGAGAGATCTCGTTATGACTGGTGGTTTCATTGACCCTACAAGTCTAAATCCGGAAGGAGATGGTTCCTACACTTTCAACTACACCGTAGATCCGGTTCAGAGTGATCCAGGTGCGCTTGAATCCTTGAATCCCAATTTATTTCCCGGGCTTACTCTCTGGTTGGATGCCAATGACTCTGCAACTTTCCTTGACGGAGTCAGTGCCTGGAATGACAAAAGCGGAAATAACAACCATGCCCTACAGACCACCACTACCAAACAACCCGTTTACATAGCCAACGAAATCCAGTTTGATGGCTCGGACGACGGTTTATCTCTCACGAATGAGATAAATCTGGCAAATTTAAACCTGTTCGCTGTGGTGAGCGGTCACGGTTACCTTTTCTCCAACGATGGCCAGGATCGGATTCTTTTCCACGACAATGGATCCGGGCGGCGGCTTTGGTGGGAAATGAATGATATTGAATTGTATGCAAACACTCAGCTTGCAGATTATTCAGATTCTTCGGCGCAATTGCTTGAGTTTGGTTTGGATGGAGGAAGCGTAACGGTTCGGGTAAATGGCACGGAAGGACTCACCCAAGGAAGCGTGAGCGGAACTTTTAAAATCGATCGAATAGGATTAAAATTCGATGGAACCACCGGGGTGGCAACTTGGTCTGGGAAAATGATGGAAATTCTTGCAGTTCCCTCTTCGACTGATCGTCAGGAGATTGAAGGCTACCTGGCCCACAAATGGGGGATCAGTGCGGACTTGAGTGCGGGCCACACATACGCTTCTTCTGCTCCAACTTGGGTTCCTGCCGATACATCCCCTACTCTCTGGCTTGATGCCAATGATTCTTCCAGCGTTGAAAAGGTAGATCACTGGTTGGACAAAAGTGGTTCCGGAAGGACCGCGGCTGCCTCGGGGGCCCCCTATCTTGAGGTTTCCTCTCCAAACGGATCGCAGACCATGCAATACGATGGAGCACAGCATCATACCTTTCCTTCTATTTCCAATATTCGAACGGTTTTCTGGGTGGTTTCCCAGGATACCGGAGTGACACCGAATTATCGCTTTTTACTGAGCGGATCCAGTAGTTTTTCTTTTCACAATGACAATAACGGTAAATTTTGGGGAAATGGGGCGAACGCGAATGTTAAAAATGGACTTACCCGAATGAATGGAGTCCAACTGCTTGAACACACCGACTATCCTACCAACTTATCCATCATCTCCTTAAGAACTACCGGAAATGTAGAGGCAGACCGATTTGGCTTGGATCGTAATTTTGCCAACCTAAATCGATTTTGGATGGGAGAACTCGGGGAACTCCTGATCTACAACACTCCGCTTAGCACTTCTCAGATTTCAAATATTGAGTATTACCTGAACGAAAAATGGGGGTTGGGATACTCGATCGCACCGGATCCGATGATTATCTTGGATGCGGATCAGGTTGTAGATTCTTTTGGAGAAGGGAATGATCTTACTTTTGCTGTCACCCGAAAAATGTATCGTGCGATTACCAGGGGAGATGATCTTCTGGCTTGGTGGCCCTTTGACGAAGACCCCCTGGGCCAGGATGTTGTGGTAACCGGGAAATCTACATTTGTCAGAACTGGCAATCTCTTTGATGCCGAGGTGACCGAATTCGGTCGTTTCGGTCAGGGAGTCCGCTTTGACAAGCAGCAATCTACTGCCCGTATGAGGGTGAATGACAATGGGATTGATTTGGGTGCAGGCTGGACGCTTTCCGCCTGGGTGAAGAACATCCTTCCACCTCCAACTTCGGGCATGTCGACCCTGTATCGCGGACAGGGTAATCAGGCAGGAGGTGTACCCGATCGATATTTAGTGATCCGGGGCAGTAACCGGATGCTCCATTCCTATGATGGAGGCGATGGTAATTGGAACAACCGTTTTCGAAATTCTGATTATGAGATCGTCCCAGCTATGCTTAGGGGTTGGCATTTGTTAACCGTAGTTGGCGAGGGTTCGCGCACTCTTTTCTTTTTGGACGGAAATTTTGTGGGAGATTCCGACCGAATGGACAACAGTGATGTTTATTTCATTGGTAATTCCAGTAATAATGAGTTGTTCGCCGAGTATTTGGATGACCTACGGATTTATGGAGTCTCTTTGAGCAATTCGGATGTTTTGAAAATCTACGGGGGTGGCTACGGTGATCAATTTCCATCCATTCTCTTAGAGGAGAATTCAACCCGGGATGCGGACCCCAGGCATCTAAAGATCAAAACCGGAAAAGACGGTATGGCTCTTGACCTAACCGGATTCGTTGCTGCTGATTGGAACCTAACAAGTGGCACAGTTTTGGATTTCAATTCCACGGGTATTGTCGGCGAATCGATTTTGCGGTTGGATGTCAACCACAGTCATGAGGTAACGACCCTTTCGGTTCCCTATGGCAGTGCAATCGATGACGATGATAAGCACTTGGAAGGCTTCCATATGGAGATCTTTACCCATGAACAAGTATTCCGGGAAGATTCACTCCTGAGTCGATGGAGTTTCGAGGAGAGCAATGGTTCTCGCATACGGGACCGTGGCTTGGCCCGCAATGATGGGTTCCTCGTAGGCAACGCTCAATTGGGCCCAGGAAAGTTTGGAAACGGTTTGGCCCTGGATGGCACGGGCGATTATTTGAGCATTCCCCGTTTCAGGGGGATTTTCGACGAAGGTAACTTCAGTATCTCCGCATGGGTTCTTCCTACTAATTTGGGTTTAACCAATGACTCAGAGGATGCCGGAATCTTCTGCACCGACTCGAATGAAGCCAACACCGTTCTCTTTTGGTATAATGTTAATGGCAGTGGAAGCGGTAACCGTACTTTTACCTTCAATGTGGGGGATGCCGATGTTGGTCTTAATCGGTTGGATGGACCCGATGGGTTGGCTGAGCAAGATCGCTGGCAGCATGTGGTTGCGGTGATGAGCGGACAGCAGCGGAGTCTTTATCATAATGGTCTTTTGGTGGCCGAAGCCTCGGGTTCGGACAACCTTGTCACCATGGAGGGCTCGGGCGTTCGCTTGGGTTCATGGAACAACACCACGAACTTAGATTTCGAAGGCAATCTAGATGAGATTCGTCTCTACAATCGTTCTTTCGGCTTGGCTGATGTTGGGATACTATACGGAAACGGGAACGGGGATTTAGGCCTTACGCCTGTTTTCACGGTCGATGCTGATCANTCGGCGGCAACGGCACAGGTTCGGGTTGATTTCCAGAAATTCGGCATCTCCCAATCGATCTCCGGTTTCGAGCAAGGAGATCTTTNCGTTNAGGGTGGATCGGTTTNGAATTTNTCTNCCGATGCCAACGGAGCCTCGTTTGATCTTACCCCTAACGACTATCCCGGCCGACTGACTATCAGCCTTGCGGATTCAGCAGTTCAAAGTGGGCTCTATGACTCGGTGGCGGTCTCCCACTCCTTTACTCACAAGCCTTCCTTGGTCGGGGAAGCGGACTTGGTTGCTTGGTATGCTTTTGAGGAGGTCAATGCGTCTTCCTTTGTTGAGGATTTATCCGGAAGTGGAAACCACGGTCAGGTCACGGGTGGTGTGGTGGTTCCAGGGAAATTTGGACAAAGCCTCCAACTTGACAGCTCTTCCCATCTCACCGCCGATGGGGACTGGTTGTCCTTGACCGACTCCCTCACTCTATCACTTTGGGTGAAAGTCTTGGATGATTCGCAGGGTATTCTGGTTCGTAACGGACAGTTTTCCTTGCAATATAATGACGATGCCACCTTGTGCGGATTTATCCGAACCAACCGTGGTTGGGGGGAAACCAAAATTCGCATGCCAAGTGGAGAGTGGAGCCATACCGTCCTGGTTTATGACGGGGCAAAGATTGGCCTTTACCTCAATGGATCACTGGTTGATGAGACCGAATATACGGGATACCTCGATTGGGGTGATGGAGCCGATCATACCTTGTATCTCAACCGTTACGGCACGGCAGGCTGGGAATCCAAGGCAATTTTCGACGAGTTGCGAATTTACAAACGGGCCTTGTCGGTTTCGGAGATTAGCCAGCTTTGGTCTTCCGGTACGGGTGACCTTGGATTAAGTCCTTTGGTTGTGGGACCCTCACCTTTTGCAACATCCCTCGTCTCACAATCGGTGCATTTTCTCGATGGCAATGCTACAGTTTCGGTTACGGGTCTGGACTCGAGCGAACTCAATGCAAGCCAAGCCACCATCGTTGATTTCAATACGACTAGCTTTGTGTATGATCTTAATGCATCAACCAATCCTTCAACGGTTCGAGTTTCGATTGATCGTGGAGCGGTGGAGAAAGATGGGAATCGCAGTCAGGCGGGTGCCTTCGAATTTATTCACCGCACGGTTACCTCGGTGGAAGATGATTTGTTGGCATGGTACCCCTTGGATGATTTCAGTCGAGATGTCATCATGGATCGTTCTGGGCGGATGAGGCATGGATCTTATGTTGGGTTTGATGAGACAGAGCTATCCACCGGAATTGTCTCTCAAAGCGGGCAGGTTGGTGCTCACGCTGGGACAAGAGCATTCGATAACCTATTCACTGCTAATAATTCCCACTGTTGGCGAGCTCCTGCAGGCGACTTGCCTGCGGCATGGGTTTCTTACGAATTCCCGTCCCCTGTGGAAATTGTCGACTACTCCATCACGCCGGTTCCGATCAATTCTCCTAATGTGCGTTCACCCGGTGATTGGCGTTTCCAGGCAGAGGACGATAATGGCACATGGATTGATCTGCATGTGGTCACTGGCCAAACGGGTTGGGTCCGGGAGCAGGCCAAGCGTTTCACTACCACTTCCTCGGGAATGTTCTCCAAGTATCGGCTCCTCATAGAGGATCGGGCGTCCACCGGAACTGGTTATATTGGGCTTGCTGAGCTCGAGTTTTTCGCAGTGCCAAAGTCCTTCCAGGGGATGTTCGGAAAAGCGATTGATTTGGACGGAGAGTATTTCGATCTTCCCTTTCGGGCGGATCAGGAAGCGAGTTCGTCCGGATTGAGCTTTTCGGCATGGGTTTATCCAAGGCAGGTTCAGAACGGGTCGGATAACGAACGGATGCTTTTCTCAACCGATAACGGAGGTTGGGACTGGTCTTCCTCTATTCGTCTTGGAAGCCTGACTGCATGGACAGGAGCAGAGCGGGTGCAATCCCCTCTTAATGTTTTTCCTGACCAATGGTACCATGTCGCTTCGGTTTTTGATCCCTCTCAAAACAGGACGGTTCTTTTCCTCAATGGTGAATCAACCACTTTGAATTCCCTTGCTTACGATGGGAATAACAACCTCATAAGAATCGGTCGGGATTTTGGAAACCGTACATTTGATGGGCTGGTCGACGAAGTCCGAATTTGGGGAAGGCCTTTGTCTATTCCCGAAGTCTCCAAATTGTGGGGCAACGGAATGGGAGATCTTGGGCCTCGGGCCAAGATCGAAATCGACAGCCCAACCTGGGGAACCGAAGTGACTGGTTTCCTAAGGTTCAATCAACCCATCAGCGATTTCAATGCTTCCGATGATTTGGAGTTTAGTGGCTTGTCCCTTCCCTCAGTATCCGAAGTCAGCGAGAGCAACCAAACGCTTTTCAAAATAACCGCTACCCCGAATTCTCTGAGTGAAGGAACCTTGTCACTCAGGCTTAAGCCTAATGCCATTACCGGGGCTTACGGTTTGAAAAACCAAGAGGCTTTGCAAGCTATTAACTATCGTCCTCATCGAGTTAGGGAGAGTGATTTATCTTTGTGGTGGGAGTTGAATGAAGGAACAGGAGACAAAGCCTTTGATTCTTCGATTGACTTCGATCCTAATTGGACGCCTGCTTCGCTNGCTGGTGGAACGCTTATTTGGTTGGATGCGAATGATACTTCNACGATTTCCGAGACTGGTGGAACNGTTAGCGAATGGCGGGATAAAAGTGGAAATGGAAATCATTTGACTCCGCACAACTCTTNCGANCCCGAGACAAATTCGGAGACTCAAAACGGCCTGAATGTGATTGCATTTGATGGAGACGATATTCTCACTAGNAATAGCACATCTGGTGTAAGCGATGTGGATCAGACTTGGATGATTGTGGTCAAGGTTAACTCCGGTGGAGTGAGCAATTGGGGAGATGGAGTCATGACCTATGGAATTTCTACCGCTAGCAACTGGACCCAGGATGGACATTGGCAATTCCAATCCAGTCATGCCTCACANTTTCGGGCTCGAATCCGTAAAAGACTAAATGTTGCAAGTAGCTGGCTATCCTCTGCCAATTTTTCTAATGTCGACTTGAGCGGAACTTATCGTTTGTTCTGTTTCGAATTTGATCGCACAAATCTCCATCACACCAACTGGATGGACGGTAGCCTCAACGATTATCAAATATCTGATCCGACCTCCCTTCCGGAGAACAGCAGGTTTTCGATCATGGGCAACCGGGGGAGAAACCAACCAACAGCCGGTTCGGTTGCCGAGGTGTTGGGAATGCCTTCGATTTTGGAGTCCGATCGACTGAATGTGCAGAATTACTTGTCCCGTAAATGGGGATTACCTATCGGCCAAAACCGAGGAGTGGTGAATGCCGCATGGGAAAGTCCCGCAAAGTTGGGTAACTCGATGATCTCCTTTGATGCGGATAGCAATGAAGCGGTGGTGCTTTCCTCTGGTTTATCGACCGATCTTCCCGCTGCCACGCTTTCCCTTTGGGTTTATCCGGAAACGGAAACCTTTCATTGGTTCAGCTTGGAAGGATCCACGACCCTTTCCCTCTCCCTCCAGAAGCAAAGGCCCCTATTTAAGATGAGTGGATTGAATCAACAGTCCCTGCCGGGTACCGACATCAATGAATTCTGGGGACGTGGAGTTTTGCCCCTTAACGAATGGTCCCACCTCGCTTTCAGTTATGATTTGAATGCCAAGAGGGTTCGTTTTTTCCTGAATGGAAAATTGGATTCAGAGGCCAGTTTTGCCGGTAACCTTGCCCTCCCTCTGAGCCAGGGCTTCAGGCTTGGTCCGCAGGATGGGGCTGAATCGACCGCCACCACCGGTAAGGCGGATGATTTTCGTGTCTACCATTCGGCTCTATCGCAAGCGGACCTAGAGCGGATTTACGGAATCGGTTTGGGTGACTTTAACAACCGAAGCATTGACTTTGTATTTTCCGACGAGCTTCAGTTGCCCAAGCCGTTGACGATCCGTTTTCTCGAGGATGGTCTACCGATTGAGCTGAATGCATCATCGTTCGCTCTGTCGGACATTAATGTAACCAACGGTTCTGCAACGAATTTAAGTAAGACCGAAAACGGGATTTGGACTTTTGATTTGTCACCGGATGACAATTCCAGTTCCGCAAACATTCTTCTCGAAGTTTCTCAGGGATCAATCACCACCGCTACTTTTGGTGATATTTTCCCTGAAACCAGTGCCTCCATTCCCTACAGTCCACAACCCCCATTCATTAGCTCCTCCCCTACTTCTCATTGGGAAGTGGGATTGGCAGGTGCTTTTGTGATTCAGGCAAGCGATGCCACGAATTTGACCGTGTCAGGTTTACCCGCGGGTCTTGAGTACAACGCCTCGGCCCGTACGATTGCGGGGACTCCTTTGGATGGAAACCGAACCACTCTGACGATCACTGCGTCCAATCCGGCTCAGGGTAGCTTTCAACAAAATCACCTGCTTACGATTTTTGATCCATCCGATTTTGCCGCATCATTGAACCTTTCNGTGGATGCCGCTAGCTTGGGAGGGATGCCTTCCGATTACCCCGGCTTGGTCGCACAATATGATGCCAGCCGATTGCCCGAGACCAATGGNAGCGTTTTGCATCTTTGGGAGGATGCCTCGGGTGCTGGGCGAGATTTGGACCAAAGCCGGGGAGCTCCTCAGGTTTTGATCAGTGACCTGTCGGATAACAAGAAGGTTGTCCGTTTTGACGGATTTTCACAGTTGTTTTCGAGTTTTGATTTCGGGTCCCTGCTCGGCGAGTACAGCATTCTTGCGGTGGCCCGACACACCGGTGGGCAGAATGGGGCGGTGATCTCCTCGGTTGGGTCGGATTGGACCTTCGGTTTGGGTAACGAAAAATCCGCTTACTGGAGGCTTGGCCCGGACAAAGTGTTCGAAGGATCGACCGCAGACACCTCATGGGGGCTCTACATGGGAGCCTTGTCATCGAGCGGAAGCGCTAAGCTTTACCGGAATGGATATGAGGCATTGGATGGTAATGTCAGTTTGAATGCTGATTCCAAACCCCGTTTGCTTGCGCTTGGCGGAGCACAGGCAAATACGAATTTTTCCAAATCGGAGGTGGCGGAGGTTTTGCTCTATGATCGCTTCTTAAGCCAAGCTGAGCTAAACGGAATTTCAGAGTACCTTCGATTGAAGTGGCTCGGGGGATCCCTTCAAAATTTTCCTCTTTTGGTCCGCCTAAGCCCGGCCGAGCATCCGAGTTTTGACTTATCCACTTTTGCCGACCCCTCATCCGGAGGCGATCTTCGTTTCCAGGACGAATACAACCGTGAACTGGCTTTTGAGATCGATGAATGGAATGCCTCAGGAGAGTCCTTGGTTTGGGTGCAAACTTTGGATTTCTTCAACCAAAGCGAAATTCGGGCCTATTGGGGGAATCAGGGGAACAGCACCTTGCCAAGCTATACAATTTGGAATGGTTACGAAGCAGTCTGGCATTTGGCCGACTCTCTTGATTCCTCAGTCAATAACATCGATCTTACCCCTCAAGGCTCTCCGAGTATAGTTNTNGGTTCTTCCGTCGGTTCAGGTGNNCNGTTGGANGGAAGTTCNTACTNCATGAGCNTNGGGNTACCNNGGNNTCGANGGTAATAATTCNCGTTCANTCAGTNTNTGGATCAAGACTTCGGAAGCCGATTCCTANTCTCTGGGCTGGGGAGAAACCGGAAACCTATGGGATTTGGGTTGGAATGCACAGGGNCCGTTCGTGGAGACGGGTAATGGGTCGGGCAAGAGTCAGGGGCAAGGTGCCTTATCAGACGGGCAGTGGCACCACCTGCTGATTTCCTACCCGGGGGATAGTAATTTGAGTGCAACGGGCATATTCCTTGATGGTGAACGGGTCGACTTGGCGTCCTCGGTTGACGGTGTCGTAAATACGAGCACAAGCATAATCCCGTTGAAAGTGGGAGCCTCGAGTTCCGGAGCAAATAAGATGACTGGATGGCTCGATGAGGTCCGGGTTTCCACAATTCCAAGAGATTATGCATGGGCAAAATATTCCTACCAGAATCAAAAACCTGGGACCTCCCTGCTGTCTCCCACGCTCGATTACCTGATCGCTCCGGTCTTGCCTGCGGATATCAATGTTACGGTGGTTCAGGGTATCAGTATGAGCTTTCAAGTTCAGAGTGCCCCCCCGGCAACCAGTTACTCGATTTCCAGCTCGAATCTTCCCGGAGGATTAAACTTCAATGTTTCGAATGGAATTCTTTCCGGGGTACCGAATTCCAGTGGAAGTTTCTCATTGGGAGTCGTTGCTTTCAATGCAAAAGGGTCCACATCCACGACGCTGCATGTGGCATCCTTGAATGCTCTCCGTTCTCCGGTTATGGAAGTAGGCTCGGTGCTTCAATTGGGGGGACGAAGCGCAAGCATTGTTGGGGAATTGATTGATTCCGGAGGAACCGATAACCAAATTACTCTCTATTACGGAGAAGCGGATGCCAATTCGACGATCTCCGATTGGAATCATAGTGGGGTCATAGGTACCTTTGGGCAGGGACCTATTCCCTACGAATTCATTGGGTTGGATAGCGGAAAGACTTATTACTACCGGTTCGAAGCAAATAACACTGCTCTCGCCTCATGGTCGGAGGTGGGGTCCTTTACCACTCTTGCCTACGATCAGGGAACTCTTCGAATCAATACTGGGTCGGATGAATTGGGTACGGGTGCTGGAATCTTTTGGGATCGGGGGCAAGGGGAGCAGAAGATGGACTCCCCTACTCTATCGACTGCTAATTATTTGGCCCCAGATGGTTCTTCCTGGCAATTGACCAAGGCCACCTTTGATTTCCCAAGTGGATTGCTGATTGGACCTAACCTGGACTCGGTCGTTCTTGAGGGAGTGAATGCNCTNTCCNTGAACATCGATGGCAACGCTTCGTTTGAAAAGTCAATCAACGGCTCCGTTGAATTTACCAATGGATATGTATCCGGTGGAACCAAAGCCGATGGACATGATGCGTCTTATCCCGATGATCCGAGCAAAGGTTTCCGGGTTGGTCGCGGAAACCTCGGAGGGTTTGGTGGCGGACAAGGCCCGGGTAAAGGGGCTTCCTTAGGATCTTCAGGTGCCGGAGGTTTGTCCGGTGGCGGTGGTTCTTTCGCAGGAGAAGGTGGTGCAGCCGCATCCGGACCTGCGGGNATTACTTATGGAACTGGCGGAATGGAAGTTATGCTTGGTGGTTCGGGTGGTGGATTTGGTTCATTTGGGGATGCGGCAGCAGGAGGTGGTGCCTTGGAGATCATTGCCTCCGGGAAAGTCTTTGTTCAACCCGGAGTCAGGATTTCGATGAATGGCGGAGCCGTCTTGGTGAATCCTTCCGTTGGGGCAAATTACTCTGGCGGGGCGGGTTCCGGCGGTGCGATTCGGATTGTGGCGGATAGTATCGATAATCAAGGGATTCTTGAGGCTAAGGGTGGAAATGCCTCGGGTATGGATTCACGAGAGACTGGAGCAAAGTTCCTCACCAATTCTGGAGGTGCGGGAGGCGGCGGTCGAATTGCGCTTATCTCCGATAATCTGATCAACCAAGGCATGATCTTTCTTGACGGCGGATTGAGCAATGGGGACGGATCTGCCGGTAATCCCGGTGCACTGTTTACTGGACCAAGAACAGTGGGTTCACCTTCCGTCCTGAGCGTAACCGATGGAAATCTGATATTTGACACCGGGGGCTCCTGGTTTCACAGTTCGGGTTTAAGCGGCAAAGGCACTATTACCACCCATGATTTCGAGGCTAATGGAAGACGGTGGGGTCATTCGGTCTGTACTTTTTCCTTTACCAGCCTCAATCTTGGAGCAGGCGTAAATATCTCGGTCCAAGGTGAAAATTCCCTGCGTTTTGAGGTGGACGGAAATGTCAGCCTAGCAACTTCTATCCATTTGGACGGCCAATCAGGAAAGCAGGGTATTTATTCCGGAAAAGGTGGCCCGGGCGGATGGTCATCCGGACGCGGGTTACGCAACACCGATCTTTTTTCGAATTTGCATCCTGCCCTCGATGGACAAGGTCCGGGAGGTGGACGGGGCTATGAAATCGGAAAATCCACCGGAGGTGGTAGCTACGGCGGAAGTGGATCGGGTGGACTGAATGGAGGGGTGGCTGGTACGGTTTACGGAGATGAATCAATTTCTGACTTAGTGGGCGGNTCCGGAGGTGGTCACACGATTATCGGTAGCGGGGATGCCGGTGGAGGTGGGGGTGCCCTAGGTTTTGTGGTCGGTGGTTCCTTTACTTTAGAGGCCAATGCATCTCTTTCCGCAAATGGTGGAACGGGCAGAAGCCATCCGGATGGCTCGGGTGCAGGTGGTTCGGGAGGAGCCATTCGAATCGAAGCGGCTTCGATCCTGAATTTAGGTTCGATCGAGGCACGGGGTGGAGATGCCATTGGCACGGCTAGTTTGGCCGGAGCCGGAGGAGGAGGCAGGATTACCCTTTTGACTTCTGGTACCCTNGTGGAAGGTGAGGTCAACGCAAGTGGTGGTCAGAATTACTCCACAACCGAATCCACTTATCGAGAGCAGGATTTGATCGGCTACTGGAAGCTCGATGAAAATTCCGCTACCACCACCGCGGTGAATGCAACCGGGGACTCTTCTTTGGACGGTTTGATAACGGGCTCACCGGATCGTCGGGCCGGTATTAAGGATGGAGCGTTCCGCTTCGATGGGAATGATGACAAAATTGTCATTGATTACAATTCCTCCCTTGCCTTGAGCCAATACACTGTTTCCCTCTGGTATTATCCGGAAAGGAATAACGAGCCTTGGACCGAGATTTTTGGACGAAGTGGTAGAAACTATTGGATTTCCCAAGGGGATTCCAATCATGGCACCCGACCCTACATTCACCATCGTTTCGGTGAGAACCAGGTAGGAGCGAATGAGGGAGTGGATAACTTCGTCCTTACTCAATGGAAAAAGTGGTACCATATCGTCTGCACCAACGAGGGTATGGGAGGCTACGCCCGAACTTATGTGAACGGAACCTTCGCCAGTGGAACCCAAAGGTATGAGCGTCCGATTGCCAACGAGTTAATCATCAACACTTCCTCGGACCTTTCCATTGGGGTCAATCCCGATAACCAATCGGGCGGTTTTTTCCTCGGTATGATCGATGATATTCGCTTATACGGAAAGGCATTTGGCAGTGAGGATGTGCAGCACCTTTATCAGGGGGATCCAGCTTATGTTGACTATCAGGCACCCCGACCCGAATCCAAGCAAGGCAGTCTGGGTTCGGTGNTTAAGGTTCAAACCCCTACCGTCCCCTCCATCAACCCTCCTACCCTTACTTATGGTGTGGCTCTCGATGAATTTTTATTGGGTGGGAATGATACCGATACCTACGAATTGAGCGGCTTGCCCAATGGATTGTCGAATTTCATGGAATTCACCCCCAAGGATTTACCCGGACTTTTTGCGTGGTATGCTTCGGATCGTAATAACAGTTTTACCTTCCACCCGACTTCGCCTGTGGATCGCAACGACACCGTGGCCCTGGATGATCTACTCATCATGCTTCGCTTCGATGAAACCAATGGGACACATGCTTATGACTCTTCTGGTAAGGGAAATCACGGGCAACTGATCGATCAAGCGACCTGGGTGAGTGGTAAGTTTGGGAATGCCCTTTCCTTTGACGGAGACAACGACGGTATGGCTTTTTCAAAGGTGGAGCATATGGATCGAGCTGATACTTTCACTCTTTCTTTTTGGTTTAAGCGTGACTCTAATACCTCTGGAGTGGATTTCGATTCCAACCATGACATCAATAACCTGATGCTTGCTCAATCCAGTTCCTACGATAACGATAACCTGGAAATCGGGACTGAGGGTGGCGAGATCGAGGTTTATTTTGATACAGGCGGTGGATCCGAGGATGCCATTCACCAAACAAGTGGAGCGGGCGTTTCCGATGGCGTTTGGCATCATTTGGTTATGACTCATGGAAACGGCATGAAGGTTTACCTCGATGGCTCCGTTGTTTTGGATGCACCCGCCCATCAGGGCCCCATGGATTCCTCGCAAGATTCTCCTCTCTCTCTGGGTATGGCGAGAATTTACTCCGACCAGTGGGGTGATTTCAATGGCTCGATAGACGAATTCAGGCTTTACTCCAGAGAATTAAACGCTTCGGAGGTAAGTATGTTGTATGGGGGCGGAGCTGGAGACTCCAGTGGTTCAGCCTTTCAGACCTTCAGCCCCGAGTTGGTAAGTGAGTGGATCGACTTATCTGGCGGTGAGAGAAATGCCTACTCCGAAAGTTTATATGCCCCCACAACCTCTTTTGAGCTTACCACGGGCAAGAAAACCGTGGCTCTTGGGTATGGCAAGTCTTTGGCTATTCCGGATGCGGTGAGTATGCCGATGACTTTATTTATGGTTGGACGAGAGACCGGCTTTAGTTTTCCTGACCGTGAGTTATTTACTTTCGAAGGTTGGCGAATGGCCAATAATGGAAGGTGGTCTCTGAGGCGCTGGAGTAACAACAACCCGGCTCTGGACGGAACCGTTGATTCCACTCAAAACACTTTGGTTGCTTGGACGATTGCCCGATATGGGTATGAGTTGCGGGCCAACGGCGTGAGACTGCTAACCAACGCCTCAGGGAATTGGAATCCGGACGCTCTTTTCGACCGCATTAATGGAGATAGTTCAATGGAAATCGGTGAACTTGTTCTTTTCCCCAGAATTTTGGATGATTCCGAAAAGGAGAAGGTCGAGGGGTATTTGGGGCATCGTTGGTTACTTAATGAATTCTTGCCCAACGATCATCCCTATCGTCTGGAGAAACCAAAAGGTAAACCTGGCTTGGTTCTCAACGGAGTACCTACCGAAGCTGGGCAATTTACGGTTTCGGTGAATGTGACAAACGAAATAGACTCTGCTGTGGGAGACTTTACTCTCTTGGTTCAAGCAAAGCCCCCGAGGATTCGTACTTCCGGACCCAAGGATGTTGGATCTACTTCGGCTCGATTAACCGCTAATCTCGTTGAGAACGGCGGTGAAGATTCCAATGTGTCTTTCTTCTGGGGAACCAGCCCCGCTTCCCTTTCAAGCGAAACAGTCCTCGTCCCCGTTTCCGAACTTGGAGAAACCTCAAGCTTTCTTTCCGGCTTAAGTGCGAACACGAACTACTACTACCAGGCGAAAGCGGTCAACTCGGCGGGTGTATCCAATGGGGACGCCTTGGGCAGTTTACCTTTCTTTCATTGGGATCTCAATGATACGGGTTCCATAGCAAAGGACCTTGGTGGTCAGGCAGATGGTGAAATCGTTGGTGCTTCGAGTGCCTTTGATGCGAACAAATCAAAAAATGTTCTTACTTTTGACGGAACGGACGATTACATAAACTTCGGAGATATCGATGAAATGGATCAGGTCGACCGGTTCACCTATTCCATTTGGTTTAAACGAACTAGTGATACTTCATCAGCACAGACCAATCATGGCGTGCACAATGTCCTACTTGCTCAATCGAGTGGTGCGTCCAACGATAATCTTGAAATAGGTACAAATGGAACGATCGTTCAGTTGTATATCGACTCGGGTAGTGCTGAAACGGATGATACCGTGACTTTCGATGCAGGACTTGTGAATAACAGATGGTATCATTTGGCTGTCGTCTACGGGTCGGAATTGAGCTTATTCCTGGATGGCACCAAACTATCCACTTGGACTCAATACAATGGCCGCTTGGAGAGTAGCCAAACCTCCCCAATTTCGATTGGAGTGGCCCGGCCAAACTCAAGTCGCTGGGGTGCGTTCACCGGTAGTCTATCCGATGCAAGGATCTACCTTTCAGAGTTGTCAGATGAGGAGATCAGAATTCTCGCAGGTGGTAGTTCGGTCCAAACATTTACCACTGGTGACACAGTCGTGCCCCCTATTGTGCGCGTTTCACAGGCAACCGGAATCACTGATTCGAACGCAACTCTGAATTATGAATTGATTTCCTACGACGGTCCGCAACCTGAAATTATTTTCTACTGGGGTAAATTCGATCAAATGCATAGCGAAGGCTTATGGGAAAATAGCCAGAGTCTAGGGGTACGAGGAGTTGGACTCGGTTCTTTTGAGATTGGCGGATACTCCCCCGGGGACACGATTTTCTTTCAAGTCCGGGCAAAGGGACAACCTTTTGAGGATTGGTCCGACCTCTCCGGTCAATTTAAGACAGTTTCCCTGCCTGCAATCATCTCTCTTCCTGCAACCTCTCAAACAAGCACAGGTGCGACACTTAATGGAGAGATTACGGGGAATGGCGGGGTCTCCACTTCCTTGGCATTGGATCCTCCGGCTGTTTCCGATGGTTTGGTGGGGCACTGGCGCTTTGATGAAGGACAGGGAAGNGAGACTTATGATTCGACTGGTTTTTCTCCAACCGCAGAGATTTTCAGTGGCATCACTTGGGCGGAAGGAATGGGCGGTTCATACAACACCGCTCTTAAGTTTGACGGAGGTTCTTTTTCCTATGTTGATCTCGGAGATTTTCGCTTGGAAGGAAGTCTCAGTTTTTCCGCCTGGGTCTGGAAGGACAACTACGCGAATTTTCAAAGAGTTTTTGATTTCGGTAATGGAGCGGGAAGTCATAACCTACTGTTATGCAACCGTTGGAATACGAACCAAGCCGAATGGTCCATTCGACGAGCGGGTACTAACCGCAGCCTCATTACTCAGGATTTCTGGAGCCTGAACGAATGGCAGCACATCGTTGCCTCGGTGGATGAAGCCGGTGTCATGAAGCTTTACAGTAATGGTGAAATGCGTGCATCTTATTCCGGTCATTTNCCACAGGGAGTTACGCGGTCCGAGCAGTTTCTTGGTAAAAGTAATTGGGGGAACGACGCCAATTTTAAAGGGATGATGGATGATCTAAGGATTTACGGTCGAGCCTTGTCCCTGAACGAGGTTTCTCAAATATTTCAGGGTGATTTAACTGAAGATCGTATTTTAGGTGGCGAAGACCCTGTGGTTACCCTATATTGGGGAGACGAGGATCCAGGCACCACCACTGAGGTTAACGCATCTTCGGCCTTGGCTTGGGATGCCAAGGCTAGTCTTGGTGCTCGTTCCTTGGGTTCCTTTAGTCATACGCTCACTGGGCTGCAAGCCAACAAGAATTTCACTTATCGTGTTCTTGCGACGAATTCCGCGGGTTCGGTTTGGTCATCGAATCCGCAAGTTTTCTCAAGCGGTGATTTTTCTTTCCAACCCCAATCCATAGCGGGTGGGGATCTTCTGCTTTGGTTGGATGGTGCCGACCTCAATGGAGACGGGAATAGCAGCAACGAACCTTTTGCTGGTACCGTCGATCAATGGCGGGATAAATCAGGATCTTTGCGCCATGCCGGTAATGGAAACGGTCCCACTTTGCAATCCGGTGGCTTGAATGGATTGAATACCCTGAAGTTCGATGGCGTATCCCAATACCTACGAGTGGCGGATTCAAGTGTTTTTGATTTTGGGGATGAGATTACCATCTTTATCGTTGGTCAGGGACACAGTACTCAGAATTGGCGTCCCATGATCTCAAAGAGGGGAGAAAATGATAAAGGCTGGGCATTTAGGAAAACCGATACAGATTATGCCGCCTTTACGGTTCGAGGAACTTCGGATGCGGACAGCCGAACTGGGGGGACACCGTTTAATGGCGACTTTCATGTGTGGGCGATGAGGAAGAGTTTGGTTCACAAATCCCAATGGGCCGATGGAAACCTGGAGTTTAAGGTCGTCGATACCGGCATGGTTCCTTCCGCCCCGAATGATGATTTGGTCATTGGAGCTCGGGATCAGGATGGGATCGGTTCCTTCGGCAGTNTTGAGGTAGCGGAAATTGTTATCTTCGGAAAATCTCTTGGAGACGATCAAGTCGCCCAAATGCAAGGGTATCTTGGGCACAAGTGGGGCTTGACCTCAAGCATGCCTCAAACTCACGCCTACAAAAATTCCAAACCAATTTTTGAGAATCGTCCGGAAATTCAATTGCCCGACCCCTACCCCCTCGTTCTTGATCAAAATGTCAGTATTTCGCTTTCCACGAACCGTCCCGCTTCTTCGTACGCCGCCACTAACCTGCCGGTTGGTCTGAGTTTGGATGGCGGAACTGGTCTGATAACCGGTGCTCCCTCCGCAGTGGGTGATCAAGTGAGTGTTCTCGAGGCAACCAATTCAGCGGGCTCACTTTCCAAGTCCTTCACTTTTGAAGTTCGTGATTTTTCCGGGTGGCCCTTCGATATGAACATTAGTTTNAGCGGTTATTCNGGTGCTTCGACACTNAANGATTTCCCGGTNTTNCTGGAANTGAATGCNAGCATTCCNGGCTTNAGTTACGAGCAATTCGCTTCGCCTTACGGATATGATTTGCGTTTTCTTTCCTCGGATGGTTCGGCAGAGTTGTTCTACGAGGTAATTGAATGGAATCCTTCAGGTACTTCCGCTTTCTGGGTTTTGTTACCCGAATTGAATGCCACTACGACTATCAGGGCAGTCTGGGGGAATCCGAATGCCATCGACCTACCGGGTTATTCCCTGAATGGATCGGTGTGGAGTCAGTATCGAGGAGTTTGGCACATGGATGACTCATCCACCGATTTGGTAAGGGATTCGCGTGGCAGTTACCATGCCACGCCTAATAATTTTGAGCAAATGTATGCGGACGGTGTGATTGGCAATGCATTGGATTTTGATGGGATCAATGACTACCTGGATATGTCTCTGGATGCACATCCACCGTCAGGAACGAAGCAATTGACCATCTCGTTTTGGAGCAAGGGAGGCTTTGCCACCCTTGCAAATACAACTCTTTTTGAATCAGGAACTTCTCTTGGTCGAAACCTGAACGTACATCTTCCTTGGGGAAACTCTAGAATCCAATGGGATGCGGGTAGCGAAGGTGTACACGACGGACTCAATAAGGAATTCTCGGAATATTCAGGGGTTTGGGTTCATTGGGTGTTACAGAAGGATGCCAATCTCGGTATCATGCGGATTTATAAAAATGGAGTTCTCTTTGAAGAAGGTTATGACAAAACTCGCCCTATGGGAGCGGAAGTGGATACTTTTAAGGTTGGGGCTTCCCGCTACCAAGGCAACTGGTGGAAGGGACTTCTTGATGAATTTCGAATTGGCTTGTTCATGGAAAGTTCGGATTCCGTCCTTGCCTCATACGAAAGCCAAAACCCTTCCACTGGTGGCAATTTCGTCTCGCTGTCCACCGTATCCGGCCCTCCCATCGTTCTGGCTGGTCAACTGGGCGAAGGCTATGCGAATGACAGCAACCGTAGTTTTGCATATTCAATTCAAACCTACCCCGTTGCAGATTCCTACTCAGTAGTTGGCCTTCCACCCGGGCTCGACTTCAATCAGAGTACCGGACTGATCAGCGGAGTCCCGCTGCAGGGTGGAAGTTATCAAATCACGGTCACCGCACAAAACGCCTATGGAACCGATCAGGGTACCATTGATTTACGGTTTGCATCCTTGACTGGATTTTCGCACAGCACCTTGTTCGATTTCTCAGGGTATGACGGAAATCAGACCCTTCTAGATTTCCCCACTTATCTAACCCTTAATTCAAGTATCGATAATTTCAGCCTCAAAAGTTTTTCATCAACGGAATGCAATGATTTGCGCTTCTATGATGATCAGGGTCGGGAGTTGAATTACGAAATTGATCTGATCAAACCCGAATCGAACGAACTTTCTGCATGGGTTCAGGTAAAGGAAATGAAGGCTTCGAGCACGATTAGTGCTCATTGGGGGAATCCAAACTTAGCGGATTCTGTGCCCCTTTATTCTGTTGATGGTTCGACTTGGTCGAACGAGTATCGCGGGGTTTGGCATTACCGCCCGATGTCCCTCACCTCCACTCTCACGGATTCCACTTATTTTCGCAATCATGCCGTAGATGAGTCTGGGGCAACCGAGCCGAATGGAGCTCTCGGTTCGGGTCGTACCCTTCAAGGCGGACCCGATCAGTTTATTGAGATTCCAAGTGCCTATTCCCTGGATGATCTTGAGCTAGGAAGCTTTTCCTTTTCGACCTGGATTCGTTTGGTCAACTTGCCTGATGATAAATCCTCAGATGCTTTCTACGGCCTGGGTTACCAAGTCAGTCCGAGTGATAGTTACTTCAATAATATTGAATCTCTCAGGTCATTGGCCGCCAGTGGTGGAAGGGTCTTCCGTGCTGGACCGAGCCAGGGACTTTATCTGGATGGTGATGCGGATTTCCGCAATTTGAACATTGGGATCAATCGAAATGACAACTACATGTCGCTATTCATGGCTCATTTCACTGCGCCAGAAACGGGGACCTACCAGTTCCGTTGCTCCGATATCGATAACCGGGCTGCGATTTGGTTAGACTTAAATGGTGATCATATTTTTCAAGAATTGGAGCGTCAGGGAGGGAACGCCAATTTCACCTCTGCTTCTTTGACACTGGATGCGAATGAGTCTTACCTCCTAGCTATTGCTCATGGGGAGTGGGGAGGCGGATCGAGGTTAAAACCTTGGATTCTCACACCCGGTGAGGATTGGCGGATCATTGACCCCAGTGATCCAAGCCAACAGGGTTATTATAAAGTCACCTTTGATAATTCGATTTCCAATCAACTCAGTGCTTTTTCATTCTACAAGCACGGAGTTTCCGAGCGCTTAGATTTTAGGTCCGGGAATTTGGGAATGACTCATCGATTGGATGGCGGTTCGGTGGATATCAGTACTGATGACTCTCTTAGCGTCGAGCAGTGGACCCATGTCGTTTCACAGGTTGATCTGAACAGCCAAAAGATCCGTCTCTTCAAAAACGGATCCATGGTTCACGAGGAATCCTTCGTGCCTAGTTCGCCCTCTCCGCTTGTCGGGCAGGATTGGTTGTTCGGTTTAGGTAATTTGGCTTATTCGATTGATGAAACGCACCTTTCTTCAAGTGCCCGCTCCGCGGTTTGGTTTAAGGCTTGTTACGATAACCAAAAGCCTAGCCCCTCTTTTCCAACCACCATGGGGGTCGTGGGTGACCCCAGTTTCACTTCCACTTCCTCTTTCACGATTAATGCGGAAGAAGCCTTTACGCATCTTTCAACCGCAACTGCCAGTCCGAGCAGTCCATCCGCATTCGTTGCTTCGGGTCTGCCCTCTGGGCTGATTCTTAACCCGAGTGACGGGAATTTATCCGGAGTCCCAACCTCAGCAGGCTATTACGAAGCTTCCTATCAGGCTGTTTACAATGATGGGAGCCAAGCCCTGCAGGCATACGATTTTACAATCCTACCGGGCTTGCCCAAGATCTCTTTGGTTTCGAGCCAATTAATGGGGGCAAATTCCCTCAAGATTTCCTATGAAATGACGGCTACGGGTGGAGACGAACCTACGGTCTATTTAGTTGCAGACACAGTCGATCACGGGAAGGATTTATACAAGTGGAAGTATCGTAAAAACCTTGGGGAACTCGGCCTCGGCTCAGGCTCTTTCATTCTTTCAGGCTTAGATGTTGGCAAGCTCTATTACCTAAGGCTTAATGCGATCAATTCGGTTGGAGAGGACTGGACGGGTAAGGACTCCGAGGTTCGCCTGCAACCGGAGCAAAGCCATTTGCCGATGAACCTTGGGCTGTGGTTGGATGCGATGGATGTTCTAGCAGATGGATCAGAACCTATCGCCGGGGTGACTTTGAGTCAATGGCGGGACAAGTCGCCCTTTGATCGTCATATGGATAATGTCTCTGGAGATCCCAGGGTAGTGAAGGATGGTCATGCTGGTGCTGTCGTGGTTGATTTCGATGGTAATGACCAATTGTGGACCTCCTATAACTTTCGTAGTGATAATGCCTATCGGAATATGGGCTATGTAGCGTTTGGAGTCTCTCGGTATACCGACGGAGCGAACAACCGGGTGATCAGTTCGGTTGGTAATAACTGGTTGATGGGGCATCAGGCTAATATGATTGGCCGGTTTTATCTCAACGGCTGGGTGTATCGCGGATATGCTGCGGACCGAAATTTCCATCTTTGGGGGATTTCCCACGAAGGTAGAAACCAAGATGCAGACCCTATGGCCACGGTCTATGTGGATGGAGTCCAAGTCGCACAGAACAAAAATTCAGCATGGTGGGGTTTCCAACCTGGGCAAGTGTCCTTTGGTGCTTGGGAGGAAATGAGGGAAGCTTCGAACGCACAGGTAGCCGAGTATATCATGATCCTAAGCTCGATCGAGGACAGTGAGAGACATTTGGTTGAGGGGTACCTGGCCCACAAGTGGGGGATAAGTTTGCCATCCGAGCATCCCTGGGCATTTGAGCAACCGACTTTCGGAGAAATTGTCACCGAGAGTTCAACCCCCGTTGCTCCCACCTTTGAAACCCTTGCACCCATTGTCATTAATCGGAACCCGAGTAACCAAACCGATACCAGTGCTTCCCTGACCGGACAATTGGTGAGTGCCGGAAGGGGACTCGTTTCCAATGCTGCTTTCACTCCATCGGATTATGCTGGTTTGCGCCTATGGCTGGATGCTTCCGATGCCGATGGTGATGGCACGGAAGGTTCCTCATATGCGGATGGTGATTCAGTNTCATCCCTAGTTGATAAATCAGGTCAGGGGAATGATGCCGAACAAGTGATCTCTTTGAATCAGCCTGTATTTGTCAGTAACGGCTTAAATTCCAAATCACTGATTCGTTTTGACGGTGCCGACGATTATTTGACCTTTGATGAAATCAACACCTTGCGCACGCTTTTCGTGGTGGTTGAACAGGAGAGCGGGAACACTGGCTTTCTGTTAGGTCATGAAACGAGCTATGCCTTCCATTCAGGTGCATCAAGTGCGTGGTCGCAAACCTGGACGGACCCAGCTTTGCTCAACGGATTGCTCTATTCGAACGGTAATCTTTTGGACGGGATTCAGCAAAATCATGACTATGACAAACCGGTTTTGATTGCTCTTCAATCAACCGGAATGGTTTCGGCTTCAAACTTCTCAAGGGATCGCGAGAATTCGGTCAACTGGAAAGGTGATCTCGCCGAATTGATCATCTACAATGAACCCATTCCTTTGTCTGCAATGAGACAAGTGGAAGGTTATTTGGCCCATAAATGGGGTATTTCAGACTCCTTGGTCGGAACTCATCCATATAAACTTTCCCCACCTGAGAGAACCAAGTCTGCGGCCATAACCCGAATTTATTGGGGGGGGGCGGATGGCTCGACGGATCCGCAATTATGGGAAAATGTCATTGAGGTCGGAGAAGTCAACGTGGGCCTTCGTAAACTGACGAATGGTGTAACCGTGATCGCAACTCCTCCCCCTAATGAATCAGCTGGTAGTTTTTCAGCTAACAACCTTTTGGACGAGCAATTACCCTCAGATGGTTGGCGATCGACTTGGACTGCATGGAACAAGGTAAATCCTCAACTTACCTTCAATCTCGGTAAGGAAAAGGATCTCAGTCACTTGAGGATTTATTTTCAACCCTATGACCGAGCTGATGAACTTAAGGAAGTTGAGGTTTATGTCGCGGATGAAGAAATGAACTTTTCCCTACATGAGGTTTTCCCTGGAATCGTTTCTCCGCTTGAAAAAGGTAAGTTCATGGAAATTGATATGAGCGGGGTTTCCACACGAGCCATTCGACTGGAGCCAAAATACCAGGGATGGGGTCATATGTGGGGAGAGGTTGAATTTTGGGTCTATGATACCGGAGAATTTGCGGCACCAGTGGTGGGTTTGGGTCCTGGGCAAACTTATCATTACCGTTCGTTTGTATCNAATGACGGAGGCAGTGTGTGGGCACCTTACACCGAAACCTTTAGGGCAGAGGACAACGTTGCCTACGATTCAGGCGAACTGGTCATTCATACAACCTTAGCAACTTGGCAGCACAGCAGTGGGGATTCGCGAAATGGGCAAATCATCGAACGGCCATTCGCAGACCAATTTGGCAATGAAATTATTTACAGGATTTGCAGGTTTGAATTTGACCGTCTTGAGTTAATCGGTGACTTAAAGGTCCAGGTTAAAGGGGGCAACGCCTTGGAGATCGTTACGACTTCTGGTGATATCATTGTTTCATCGGATTTGGACCTTTCGGGCGGTATTCCAACTGGAGCAATTCCCGGTGTCGGAGGCCCGGGTGGATTCAGTGGTGGAGAAGTCGGCGGGCGTGGTATTGGACCGGGAGGTGGTCTGGGTGGAGTGGTTCCCGGAGGAGGAGGGTACGGAGGTGCCGGTTCTCACGCAACTTCAACGACCGGTCAGCCCTATGGTGATGGATCCCTAAGGCACCTGCTTGGTGGAAGTGGTGGTGGTGGCTTTACAGTCGATACTGCTGGAGGAGGAGGTGGTGGTGCCCTTCGATTGGAATCGGCCGGTCTATTGAGGCTGAATTCCGCCATCCGCTCTCTAGGTGGAAGCGGTTCCGGTGGAGCCGCTGGCGGTTCAGGTGGTGCCGTTCACTTGATAGGTAAGAGTCTTGAATTATCCACGAATTCCCAAATTGACACTAGTGGTGGATACAATGGGGGTGCTGGGGGACGGATTTTCTTGGAGGCAGAAACAGCAATCGCCAATTCCGGGTTTAACAATCTAATAAACCGGGGAGGTGATGGAGCTATTCCTGGTACCAGTGGTTCTCTTCGCTACCTAAGATCGACTACTTTGTCTGAACTAAATTTTCAAACGGGAACACTCGTGATTGATACGGATACCGCGATGATCACTCACTCAAGTGGCAAAATTGCCTACGGTGAAATTTCCGATCATTTTTACAAGGATGATAATGGTGCATATTGGCCTTATTCGGTTTGTCGTTTCGCTTTTACCAACATTCGGTTGGGGGGAAATCTGGTTGTAGTCCTACAGGGTGGTAATGCCCTGATGCTTGAAGCCTTATCCGGAGACTTGATTTTAGGGGCAAACCTTAGGGCCGACGGAGGTGCTTCCAATCTAGAAAATGGTGGGGTCCCTGTGCTTGGTGGTTTTGCTGGTAGCGATTCCGGAGAGCGTGCAGGAAATGGTCCGGGTGCCCCTTCATACACTGCGTCCGTGGGTCATGGAGCTGCTTACGGAAGTCATGGGTCGGGGGAATCCAAAAGCTATGGGGAGTCATCGCTCAGCTCTTTACTTGGAGGTAGTGCCGGTGGGTCATCAAGCACCGAGGGTTCCGGTTCTGGAGGTGGAGCGATTGCACTTAAGGCCTCTTCCGAGATCATTATTGAAGCCAATGTGTTGGTCAGTGTAAACGGTGGAGATGGTGCAGTTTCTTCAGCGGCAGGTACTGGTGGGGCAATCCGCCTGGAAGCCACTCGGATTTTCAACCACGGAAAACTGGAAGCCCGTGCTGGAAATGGAGCCAAGACTTCGGGTAATGATCAGACCAGAGGATCCTCGGGCGGAAGAATCGCCTTCCTTGCAACAGGGCAAGTTAAAGTCGGTGCAACCGATGTGTCAGGCGAATGGCTTTCCAATGAAGGCACAGTCTTCGTAGGAGGCAACTACTTGGCCTCTGCATTGATCGCGGAAAATGCACAGGTTACTTTTGACACATCAACCGGTCATTTTTCTGTCGAGGGGGGAGCTCACGGCGTAGGAGTGTTTAATTCGATGTCCTACCTCGATGGGATGGGGCAGACTTGGGACTACCAAACTTGTTCGTTTACCTTTAGTGGACTCTCCATAACGGGTGCCAGTACGATTATCCTTAAAGGAGATAAGCCTCTTATTCTTCGCACAGTTGCCGGAGGGGATTTGACGGTTGGAGCCGATATGATTTTGGATGGTGGAGATGCTTCGACTGAAAATGGATATGGTGGGCGCCCAGTTCTTAACCCATGGCGTGGCAGAAGTTCCGAGAAAATAAAAGGATTTGGCCCCGGCGGTCCCTTAGCTTCTGGAAACTGGGGTGTTGGTGCCGGCTATAATTATGGGGATAATCAAATCACCCACTTGCTTCCAGGTAGCAGCGGTTCGAGTGGAAGATATTTCCAGGGGTCCGGTGCGGGAGGCGGTGCACTTTCGCTGGAGTCCGATGGTAATGTAACGATCTTGGACGGAGTTGTCTTGTCAGCCAAAGGAGGGTTCGGGCGAACCAATGGAGAGCAATGGGACCACGGAGGGGGTGGTTCCGGTGGTGCGATTCGCCTGATCGGGAAAAATGTTATTAATCGTGGTCTTATTCAAGCGGATGGGGGGAACCGTGGATCGGGCGGAGGTAGAGTGGTGCTTGCTTCAGGGGGTATGATTGAACATGGTGTAGTGTCGGTTGGTTCGGGTTCCTTTACCGAAATTAAACCCCCGGTTTTGCAAATGCCGCCAACCCTCTTTATTTCTTATCAAAAGCCCGTCTCGCTCGAAGTGAGGAAAACTGTTTCGACCCGCCCGCAAAACCTTCGCGCTTATTTCCCGATGGATGAGGGGCAGGGTTTGAGTTCCCGAGAGGAGATTGGCCGAGAGAATGTCAACCTAGTTGGTGGAGCCACTTGGGCTCAGGGGAAGATTGGGCAAGCGATTCGCTTTGACGGTTCCAGTGGATATTTGTTTACCGAGCTATATGCGAAAGATATGGGGACCGAAGGTAAGCGGTCTCGTACGATCAGTTTTTGGTGTTATGTTGAAGGTACGATTGGAAATGATCCTGGTTTTTATGGGTATGGAAGTTTTCAGAACACGGACGGAGCGAACCAATATTGGGCAATCCGGAGAATCAACAATTCGAGCTATTCCCGTTTCCAAAGTGAGCACTGGGGATTCGGTCCTTACGCGAATCACGGTTCAGACCTTCAAAATCAATGGGTTCACCTTGCTCATTCTTATGATGGGTTGAATGTTTTAGCGTATCGAGATGGCTCACAGATTTTCAGCCAGGCGAGAGCTGAAATCGGGACCGGCAATCAGGAACCTTTGCAGATGGGGCGTTGGCGTAACAACACCAATGCGTACTTCCAGGGACTCCTTGATGATTTTAGGGTATATGACGATGCTCTGACCGAAAGTGAGATTCAAACCATCGCCCTTGCCCAGGATACGGGTGAAGAAACCATTCGCATGCAATTCTCAATTTTAGCGACAGAGGAACCCACCTCTTTTGCGATTTCCGGCTTACCTGCCGGTCTTCATCTCGATGAGCAAAAGGGAGAAGTCTATGGCTTACCGCAGGAAGTGGGAGTTTTCGATCTAAATATAACCGCAACGAACCAAGCTGGAGATACGAGAGGTTCCTTGACACTTACGGTGAACAAGACACCCCCTACCCTGACCTCCTCCGCCCCGAGGAACCTGAGCTCGACGACCGCTCAGTTTTCCGGACAACTTGTTTCCGATGGAGGTGAACCCGCTAGCTTGAAACTCTTTTGGGGTGATAATGACGGGGGAGTTAATCCCAATGTAGACCCTGCAGATGCTTCCCTGTGGGACAACCAAATCGATTTGAACGGAACTTTCCCATCCGGAGGATTTTCACTTTTCGTCGATAATTTGGATAAAAACTCGTCCTACTATTACCGGTGGTTGGGTGGTAATTCGGTGAGTTCAGCAGTCTGGAGTGAACCCACCATGGACGGGCTTTCGCAATGGTGGAAATTCAATGAAAACTCAGGGTCTGTTGCTCGAAATGAAGTCGGGCAAAACGAAGGAACTTTAGTTGGCATGTCTGATTCTGACCGTCTATTTGGATACCAGGGCAAGGCTTTGCGTTTTGAGGGTGATGGTGGCCATGTGGCGGTGAAAGGGTACAAAGGTATTCTTGGAGCACTACCAAGAACGACTGCGTTGTGGGTCAAGACCACTGATGTAAATGGAAGTTTGCTCAGTTGGGGAAATGATGCAAACGGTGAGAGGTGGGAATTACAGATTGAGAGAGGGAAACTTAAATTTAATGCTGGTGGGCGCTCGCTTTATGGTAAATCGGTATTAAGTGATAATCAGTGGAGGCATGTGGCGGTCTCCTTCCCTCAGGGTAGTTCTCTGTTGTCGGAGTGTATTCTGTATGTGGATGGAGAAGTTGATTCAAATGAATCCGGCCAATTTACAGCAACTCCAATGTTTATTAATCCCGATGTCTGGCTTGATGCAGAAGATGCTTCAAGCATGGACAAGGGGGCTTCAATTGGTAATATTGGGAGTCCTGTTTATGGAGATCCGGTTGGCTATTGGACCGACAAAAGCGGAAACGGCAATCACGCTATTCTTCAGGCAGGATCTGCAACATATGAGGGTACTCTGAACGGTTCTTTTTCAGGGATTAACACGAATGGGGACCGGTTTGAATTGTTAAACAGTGCTTTGGGTTTTGATGGGTTGAGTGCCTTAAGCGTGATATTTGTGGTCGACTGGCTTAATACCAACACTGGCGACAAAATGATATGGAAGGGAAATGGGGGTTGGTGGAGTAATAACCCTACTTTTTGGATTGGTAAGTTTAATACGGGAGCAAATCAAGGGACTGGAGTATGGTACGCACAAGATGGGTCGAGTTATTTTAAATGCGACGGAGGTGCCTGGTCTGATGCAAGATCTGAGACAAGAATCATATCGGTTGTTTACGATGGGGATCTTGGTTCAAATCTGCTGTACGGCAATGGTTATGAACTTCGCTCGACGAATGGGCTTTGGGCAAGTTTGCCGACTTCCCCATCGAGTAAACTTTCGATTGGAGGAGGGCATAGATTTGGTGACATTATTTTTGCTAAAAGAGCACTTTCCGTGAATGACCGTCAACTTGTTGAAGGATACCTTGCAGGAAAATATGGACTCCAGGAAACATTGAACCCAGGCAACCCGTATGCCGAATCTTTGGGTTATGCCATTAATACAGGAAGTGGAGATGACCTAATGGTGGGTACCAACAGCCTTGGTGATCACTTTAATGGGGAAATTGACGAGGTTCGAATTTATGATCGCGGTTTGTCCCCGATTGAGATTCAAAGCATTGCCTTGAACGGAACGATTCGTTTCACCACAGCAAGCGTTGCCCGCCCTCCGGAAGTGGAGGTCGTGCAATTAACCCCAGAGGCCAACGGAACGGTTCTTGTGACAGCTAAGTTGACCAATAAAGATGAGAATCTTCCAGTTATCTCGATCTTTTACGGTCGAACCGATGGAGGCTTCAACTCTTCTTCCTGGGAATTTAACTCAACCTTGAATTCGGGTAATCCCGTACCTTTGGGGGAAGTGAACGGAACCATAAGTGGGCTAGTAGCGGGAGATAAGTATTATTTTCGAGCTTTTGCCCAGAGTGCAGATGGGTACGATTGGTCTAGTGGGGCACCCTCGGTGAACCAAGATCTTCTTGCCTATTGGAAAATGGATGAAGTGAATGGTTCCTTGCTTGACGATTCGGTTTATCCTTTTCGTCCTGCTACCCTAACCGGTCAGGACTCAGATAAAAATCGATCGTCCGGCAGAAATGGACTTGGGTTGAATCTTGATGGCTGGACGCAATCCATTGATTTGGATTTCAATAATACTGGATTTCTTAATAATTCCTTTAACGGGAGAACCTTATCTGTGTGGTTGAAACCCGATCGGGAATTTTATTCCGGCCCCGCCCTTGAGTCCCATGAATCGCTATTTGCTTATTTTCCAGCCAATGAAGGCATGGGAACCGTTTTGAGTGATTTGGGCCTCAGCAGTTTGGATTCATCCCTTGAAGGAGGTGCCGGTTGGGCAGCAGGAAGATTTTCACAAGCCATCAGTTTGGATGGAATCAATGACTATGTAGCCATCAAAACAGATGGGCTCCTAAATAATCTACACAAAAGATCGTACTCGATTAGTTTTTGGATGAAGCCTACTGATCCAAGCCCTGGGAAGTACACATCAGGTCAACTCAGAATCCGAGGTTATCAAGTATCCATGAGTGATTCTTATTTCACTAATCTGCCATCTGTTTTCAATCTTCCCTCTTCCGGGAATGCTCTATTGACCGGAGGACCCAGCAATCGAGGTCTGGACTTTCAAAATGATGCTGACTTTACTTCTGCAGGAATTGGTGTAGGTAACAACAATTACTTGGCTTTGTTTAGCGGGTCTTTTAACGCGAAAACTGCTGGTAATTACAATTGGGAGATTCCTGGTAACGATGACAGAGGTGCATTTTGGATCGATTTAGATCGAAATGGTATATTCGAATTGGATGGTCAGCAAGGCGTTGAAAAAATACTAGACGCATCGGGGGGNTTTGTTAGTAAGACGGTTAACTTAAGCCCTAACTTGTACCAGATTGCATTGATTCACGGAGAGTCGACCGGGGAATCCAGTCAGAAGCTTATGTTTTCAGCTCCTTCTTCTAATTCCGGTCAGGCGGGTCCGACAATCCTTACGACTGTAAAACCTAGTGATCCGATTCAACATGATTTGTTCGTAACGGAGAACGAGTTTTCACTTTTAAAACGCGGCGCGTTTGGTTTTAGTTTAGATGGGAATTACACTCTCAGCTATCAACATTCCAATTATTCATCAGACAACCGAGTGTCTTCCAACTCCCTTATTAACGAAGGAGTTTGGACTCATGTTGCCGTTACCGTCGATCAAAACGCATCCACATTAACTCTTTACCTCGATGGCTCGGAGGTTGGGTCCGATACCCTTGTTCAAGGAGAAGCCTTAGATCTTTTAGCTACCCAAAAGTGGTTATTGGGTGGCAGCAATCCTGTGACCAATGATTATTTCAAAGGAATGATCGATGACATCCGTTTCTACGGGACGGCCTTGAACGAAACTAAAGTTGCTATCATTGCAGGCGACGATTTAACTGGTGCACCCCAGGCTGGATATACGAACCAAACAATTTACGATGAAGGAAGTAACTTGTCTGGCTTTACCGTAGCCCTGGAAAACGGGGTCGTCAAAGCCAAGGTTACTGAAGCGGGAGCATTTGCACAGGTGCTATCCAATGNCTCCATATTGGATGATTCCTGGCATCATTTAGTGGTGAGTTATGGGGAATCACCCAAATCCTTNAATCTTTACTTGGACGGCATTCTTGTCGACGGTCCGCGTCTTCTAAATGGTAGTTCCACTATTTCAAGCCAGAGCGACAAGCCTTGCTTCGGTGACTCTGTAGGTACCTCAGGGTATCCTGCTTACCGGAACTACAAGGGCATGGTGGATGAGCTCAGGGTCTATGATCGCGGATTGACTGGGTCGGAGGTATCCCAAGTATATCAGGGTGACTTCTCAAATAAGGGTTTTCTCGAGTTTCTTGCGATTGATAAACCCATTGTCGCAACCCGAAAGCCCACGGGTGTGCTTCCCTCTCAGGCGATCATGCAAGTGGAGGTTCTTTCCATAGGAGGAGATGTTGCTGAATACGAAGAGACCATAGATCTTACCTTCAAGCCTGACACTATTCCAGGTATGCAAGCTTGGTATAATGCGGGTAACACAGGCTCATCCTTGGCAAACGGTGCTGTCATTGAAAATTGGCAGGATACTTCCGGCTATGGAAGGGATATGGGATTCACTTCAGGTAATCCCCGTTTTTACAGCTCCGGGCTAAAAGGGAAGCCGATAGTGAGCTTTGACGGTGATGACCTAATTTGGACGAGCCATGATTTTAACCATTTATTGGATACCGGTTATAGCATGATTTCTTTGAGTCGATACACGGGTTCAAGAAACCAAAGAGTGATTTCCTCAAGAAATCGAAATTTCCTTTTCGGTTACCATGGAGCCTTGACCGGTAGATGGTACGCGGAAGGATGGATTGCCACAGCTGGTCCGCTGGACACGGAGTGGCATATGCATCTCGGGGTGATAGATAAGAGAAATAATCCTGAGGCATCCTTGTGGCGAGATGGTGAAATACTCGTTTCCAACAGTAGAGGATCGGGGAACGCGAATTTCGACCCCGGACAGTTACAATTTGGAGGGTACGAGACTAATCGTGAAATGTCCGCCTGTGAGATTGCTGAGGTTATGATTTTTGACCGTGTTCTTAACCAAGCGGAAAGAAGCAGTTTGGAAGGCTATCTCGCCCACAAATGGAACTCGGTTGGTGAGCTTCTTCCTGTCACTCACCCTCATTTCGAAAGTTCTCCTTATGGTGGAATTACAAAGTTTAAGGATGTGCAAACCATAGGAGGAGATCCTCCGGTGGTAAAAATCTATTGGGGCGACGAGCTGATTGAATCAAATGCAAGTGGCCAGGTGGCTGATGCTGATGACAATGCTTCTTGGGACTACATTTATGAAGTCAACGGAAGCAACCCTGTCAGCCTTGGCGTTCATCAGGGAGTTGCTCAGCCTTTGAGCTCGAATACCACCTACTACTACCGAGCCTATGCTGAAAACCTTGGTGGTTTCTCGTGGGCTCCGACGATCGAGTCTTTTAAGGCAATGGATACCCGTTTCACTAAGGATACCATGGATGGCATGGTGCTATGGTTGGATGCTATGGATGTGGATGCTGATGGATTGAGTGATTCTCAAATCGAAGGCACTGCCCTTCCCTTATGGGTTGATAAATCAAATTCCGGTAAAAATGCTACGCAAAATGTGGCTAACAAAACTCCGACTTACTCATCCAAGTCCATTGGCTCTCTTCCTTCGATACGCTTTGGTTCTGGACATTCTTACAATATTGGTAGTTTGCGTCTGGATTACGGTGGGTTTCATGTATTTATGGTTGCCCAAGGAACCGGTGTCGGGGTTGGGGGGACAGACGGTCTGTTGGGATGGACGCTTGATGCCAAACCTGGCAAGCGGATTGTTTCCTATAAAACCGAAAACAATGCTCTTCGTCAGATTACCCTAGGTTTTGATCCCCAAACGGGCTTTGGTCAACTGGTTGGAGAGATTGCTGAAATCATGATTTTTAACCGGAGTCTCGAGGCGGCCGAAAAAGAGATGGTGGAAGGATACCTTGCCCATAAATGGGGGGTTGTGGATGATTTGGTTCGTAGTGGTTACAAGATCAAGGATGGTCTTGTGCAGTACTTTCCTTTTGACGAAACAGACGGATCTATTGTTGAGGATTATTCTATCTATTTGAGGGATGCCGGTACTTACGATGTTGAGCTAGATACAGATGGCAAGTTTGGTGGCTCGGGAGTGGAATTTAATTCCATTGATCCAATGAACGCTGCAGTCAAGTTCTTTGACGGAAACTCCCTAATCCTAAACAACAAAAACTGGACGATCTCAACTTGGTTTGATGCGGACATCTCTGAAAATAATAACACCGTTTTCTTTCAGCATGCTCTTACTGATTATTCAGGGAAAGGTCATGTGCTCTTTGATTCTGACCCTCCCAATAAAGTTGCTTTGTGGACTGGTAGTTTTACCTATTCGGACACTGATTACGAGGTGTCCTCGCTATCTCCGGGGTGGCACCATCTTATGGTTTCGAGTACGGATACGAGCACGATTATCTATGTGGATGGTCAGTTGAAAGGCACAATCCCAGATAGCGTCGAACTTTATGTTGAGTCGATCGGAAATCTGTTGGATGGGAGCGGAATGTTCTCTCCAAAGTTGGATGACTTTCGGGTGTACGACCGTTCCCTTTCAAGCGATGAGGCAAGTGAACTCTATGGATCAGGGAATGGAGACTTTGGCGTTCATTCATATCAGGACTTCCCTCCTTCCTTTGATAATGTNCCCGAGATCATTCCACCAGTTGGTCCCATGGTATATTGGACTTTCAATGACCTGAACGGTTCGATTGTCCGTGATCTTTCAGGGAATGAGAACAATGGAACCGTAGTAGACGCAAACGCTTCCTTCGACCTTTTCGGATACTCCGAACCGGGAAGAGACGGAACGAGTATGAGTTTTGATGGTAATGTTACCTTGGAACTGACCTCCAATCCAGCGTCTTTTGATATTCGTAGTCCATTTTCCGTTTGTTTTTGGCTTAAAACCAGTGATCTTAATTCGGTACCTCTAGAGTCAGGTCGTTTTGCAATAATTGTTTCGGATGGTTTTCTATATGGCCAGGTTAACATCGGGGGAGTTTGGAGGAAAACCGAGTCCATGTTGGTACCCTCCGATCAATGGTTCCATTTAATTCTTAGTTGGGATGGCAATAAGATCCAAATTTTCAAGAACAACGAATTGGCCATCACACCTTTAAATGCAACCGGTAATTTGACCGGTTCGGGCAGTCTCTATGTTGGAGGTCAGGGCAACAATGGATACGAGGGCTTACTTGATGATTTAAGAGTTTTTGACAGGGCCTTAAGTATCTCGCAGAGGGCTGAAGTTTACAGCTTTCAGGATCCTCCTCTCGTTACCTATTATGGAGAAGAATATTCCTATCTAATTGAAGCTATAAAGGGTCCGACCGAATTCAATGCTACTGTACTTCCACCCGGTTTAGAAGTCGATCCTCTTACTGGCTTAATCTTCGGAGAAGCCAATGCTACAGGTAAATTCAGTGTCTCAATAACTGCCCGTAATTTTTCCGGTGAGGATAATGAAACCATTGAACTGACGGTTAACCGTGGAAGACAAAGCATACAATTGAATGACGATTCTGTACTTCTGACTTATGGCGATTCTCATGTTGACCTAAATCTTACTGCCACTTCCGGTTTGCCCATAACTCTAGAAATCCTCGAAGGCAACCAGTCCATTGACTTGAATGGCACCACTCTTTTGATCAAAGATCCAGGGTTCGTACAATTGAAGGCATCCCAACCTGGAGATTCGAATTGGCTTCCTGCCGAAGCGATGGTGCTTAATTTTCAAGTCATGTCCAAGGAAGCTTTGATTCGCGTACATGACCAGTTTAGGAACTCTGATCAGGCCAACCCTGCTTTCACCTTCATAATTGAAGGATTGGTTCCGGATGACAATGGCACAGATTTCAATGTGAGCATTACTTCTCCTGTACCCAATGGTTCCACCTTAAGCCCTACACCTGAAGGGGTGTATGAATTGAATGCTTCAGGGGCGGTTTCGCATCGTTATCTTTTCTCTTACTTGTCCGGGAAATTGACGGTTTCTGACAAGCTTCAGCAAGAAATTATTTTTGATCAGAATCTCACCGAAATTAATGCGACGACAGATGCTCTCGTCTTGTCTGGGTATTCGGTTGAGATCGACGGAAATTCAACCGGGTTGCCGATCAGCTATGAAGTGGATGACGCATCTGTTGCCCGAATTCTTGTTACTCAAGATGATGCTCTTGGAGCGTACTGGAAACTGAACGAGGAACTTTATAATGGGGTGAAAGATGAAAAAGGATCTTACAGTGGGACTCTGGTTGGCCTTCCTTCGGTAGGGGTTAGTAAAGTTTGGCAACCGGGATTGTTTGGTAACGGCTTGAAACTTGGGAATTTAGGTGGTCGGGCGGATTTGGGCAGCGTTCAATTTGACGGTAATTTCTCTCTTAGTTTTTGGGTNAAGCCCGAAAGTGTTGATGCNAATGCATCGGTGTTGCTATCCAAGGAAGGCATTTCCACAATGAATCTAATCCGGATGGAAAAAGCGGACGGTAATGGTAGTGTGCGAGTTTTTCTTTATCCGGACGGCTCGACTGAAATGTTAGCCTTGGAGACCAATGGCTCTGTGCTGCAGGATCAAGTATGGACTCAGTTTTGCTTGAGTTATAATGAGGGGAATTCGACCTTGAGTCTTTATCAGGATGGTGAACTTTTGGACCGAAACACCTCAGTCGTTTTCACCGGAGCTTCTCTTCCTCAACGATTTTCAAGCATGCAATTGGGTGCGTCCGGTTACCCGGGCTTAGGTTTACGTCCATTCAATGGGATGCTCGATGACCTGCGTCTTTACCGCATGGCATTGTCTTTGGCTGATACACAACTTATCTACGGTGGAGGAGGCGGAGACTTCGACCGCCTGAGNATTATTGGGTCTGGATTGGCTAAAATCACTGCACGCCAAGCTGGAGATTCGAGTTATGCCGCCGCTATCCCGGTCGATAATTACATCACGGTAGTTAAGGTTCCACAATCGCTGATATTCACCCCAGTTGCGGATCATGCCGTCGGCGACTTCCCCTTTAGGCTTAACGCAGTTGCGAGTTCCGGTCTACTTCCATCCTTCCTCACTTCCAACCCATCACTTGCTACGGTTGTGGGCGATTACCTTTATGTCAAAGGGGCTGGTCCAGTAACCATAACCGCGAATCAGTCAGGTGACGAACGCTACCTGCCCGCGCTGGATGTCAATCAGAGCTTTACCATCACTTATGGTAATTTGTTCTCCGATTCCGCACCAGGATTGAGATTGTGGTTCGACGCCACCGATGTGAATGGAGACCAATCCCCGGATGAAAGTTTTGATTTCATAAATGGCGACCGAGTAAGCATGTGGGCGGATAAATCGGGTAACACCAATCACCCCATTCAAGCGACGCTNAACCAAATGCCACGTTGGACGCCTGCCGCTCTGAATGCGAAACCCATTCTTTCGTTCGATTCAAATTTCAGTGAAATATTCAATCTCCAGAATGCCGTGCAATCCCCATCCTTCGTCTTCCTGGTTCACAAGCAAACGGAAGTGGGTACATCGAGGGTGCTTGGCGGGGATATTCAAACCACTTCAAATGATGGGTTTGTTGCACTTGAGCACGCATCAGGTAATGTGAAGATTGTTTCGGAGACTCCTAGTTCCAATTGGAGTATTAGTACCTTTAGGGTTCTTCCGAATTCCCAAGCCCTTTGGATTGACGGTCGATTAGTTGGTTTGCAAGCACATCAGAATGGAGCACTGGCCATCGACAAAGTGGGTGAAAGCTTTGACGGTCAGATTGCTGAGGTTTTGGTTTTCGATAAGGAAGTTAACTTGGTGAATCGACAAAAAATTGAAGGATACTTAGCTCATAAATGGGGTTTGAACGGTCAATTGCCGAACCTCCATCCTTATCATGTCGACCCTCCTTCCTTCGGGGGAGACCAAGAGATTTTCTGGGGCGGGCTCACGGAAGTCACTGAAAACAACCAGACGGAGTGGAGGTTACCCGTTAAAGCCGTCGGAGACGCCGATTTCGAGCTTCTTGCTTACTCAACCTCAGGATTGCCGGTGAATTTTATCTCGAGCAACCCATCGATTGCGGCTATTTCTGGGAATCTCCTGTCCATCCTGGGGGTTGGTGATGTAACTATTAGTGCCGTTCAGGCAGGGGATTCTCGTTATCACCCTGCCCTTCCTGTGCATCAAATCTTAAGAATTATTCATCCAGTGCTGAAAGACGATCAAATCATTGAATTCGCTGATATACCTACGAAAGTTAGGGATGACCCACCCTTCCAGCTCGAAGCAAATGCCACATCCAGTGGCGTTCATCATCGCGTTTACCGACTTCCTGTCCAATTCAGCGTGGTAAGTGGCCCCGCTTCGGTAGATTCAAATGGAATCGTAACCTTGGACGGCACCGACGGCAATGTCACCATTACCGCGGCTCAAAGTGGCAGTGCATATGTTAAACCTGCTCTCCCGATTTCAAGAACCTTCGAGGTGTCAACGAAACAAAGGCCTGTAATCATATTTCCTGAGTCCGCTTCTCATGGGCACTTGCCCTTGACGCCTTATGGCCATAGACCCCTAGTGGTTCAAGGTGCTTATTCTACCAATGGTGAGCCTTTGCAAATTACGAGTTCGAACTCTACTATTGTTTCGGTCTATCGTGGGAGTCGAATCATTCCCAAGGCTGAAGGTACCGTCTTACTTAGTTTTGATGTTCCGGAAAGCGAATTTTTTGTTGCAGCCGAAACGGTCCAAAAGTCCATTACCGTGATTAAACCATCGAAGCAAGCATGGAGAAACTTCAGGAGAAATGATGTTCGCTACAACCAAACTCGAGATAAATTCTTGGATCGCCTCTCTGCAAGGGATCCATTTGTTGATCCCATTTCGGCTGCAAAAGTTTTTGATGAAGATTACAGTGATTCGGATAGCGATGGTTTCAGTAATCTATTCGAACGGGCTTTGGGCTTGGATTCACTGGGTCCCGACAACCGACAGCATCTTCCTTTACAAATCATTAAACCCACTGACAATAGACAAAGGCTTTCCTTTATCAGATATAAAAACCCACTTTCTACCACCGGTGAGCATTTCTTCTACATTGTGGAGCAAAGTACGGACCTTCAAACATGGTCCACTCAAGGTCTGAGCTTGGAGAAAACGGTCGACCTGGGAGGTGGTATGCAAAGAGAAACATGGATATCCGATTCGCCTCTTTCCTCCGGAAATCGAAGGTTCCTTCGTCTTCGGGTCGCATTGCCTTGATCCGATTCTAATTGTAAGGGGATACGGAAAATACCTTTTAAGTGTATTTTCCTGTTGATGAATTCAGTAATTCGTTCAATTTAAATTTTCCATAAATATTAACCCCAACTACTATGAAGAAGTTACTATCTCTATTTTTACTCTGCTCGATCGGTTCGTTTTTGCATGCTGGCGAATACCCCGATATCAGCGTCAAAGAACTCCAAAAGGCAATCAAGGATGGCAAAGTTACGGTCATCGATGTGAATGGTGCAAAGTCCTTCAAACGGGGACATATTCCCACTGCCATTGATTTCTCATCTCAGGGCAAGAACTTGGGTAAGCTTCTACCAAAGGATAAGGAGCAGTTGGTTGTCGCATATTGCGGTGGACCGGGTTGCGGTGCATACAAGCGTGGGGCAGACGCTGCCGCTAAACTGGGCTTCAAGAATGTCAAGCATTTGTCAGCTGGAATCTCCGGTTGGAAAAAATCGGGAGCGTCCGTCGAGAAGTAAGTTAATTACATNTTCTTTTGAAGAAGGCGTCTTTAGGGCGCCTTTTTCATTTCCTGATAGAGCGGGAAATGAAAGCTTAGGGCATGATGGATTCGCTTTCTCTGATCCGGTTCTAACTGAACTCGTTCGTTTTTCAACTGAACGGCTGGGTCAAGAATTACTTGCCTTAAGCGGGTAAAAAATATTTCTCGGACTTCAGCAGGTAGGGTTTTGAAAATCTTACTCTTTAGCATGTAGGAGCACCTGTATTCAAAGAGTCGAGTCCTCAGGTTTAGCTTTTTCAAATTGTAGTGGGGAGGAGAATCGGCAAAGGAAGCTTCAAATTCGCTAGTGAATGAAGTATCTCGTCGCAAAGGATTGGGTAGAGGAGCTTCATCCTGAAAGAGAGTATAACTGATGAGGTTTTCCAGTGTCTGGTCAAACATGGTTTCTTCTCCTTCTGCATGTGAGAAACCAAGGCGAATACACTGGTTGGTGAAGCCAATTTGGTGAGAGATGATTGCGTGAGCGATCGCCTCACTGCGTGGATGAGGGTAGTAGCTTTTGAGGTTTTCCTGATCAGGGGATATNTTGATCCGTTTGAGCTTTCCTTGATCAAATCTCCCCAAGGAGTTGGCCCAACTATCGGGGTGTTGATTGAATCCCGTGAGGTACCAACCGCCGAATCGATGTGTATATGGAATTTGGTGACCCATTGAANTCGTGACCAGTCGGTCTAAGGTTCCGCCTCCTCGTTGGGGTACAACTGATTCAAGCAGGAGTCCAGGGATAAAACCGGTTTTGTCCGAGTCATGGCATCGCATACAACGGTCTGACTGAAGGATTTTGGGGTGGGATATCGAACTGGAGTNTGGAAGAGAGAAAATGTAGGGAAGGATTCCCTCTTTTTGATCAACTTCGAGCACTTCGATCTGACCGCCCGGTACATAGCCCAAATAAAGGTCATCATTAAAGTAGATTGCCCGAGGTTTTGCGGGGTTGATTTTACTCAGTTGCAAACTCGTTGTTGAAAAAACGAGAAGTTGCGAGGATTCAGGTATTTTAAGGTAGTGGAGTAACTCCTGTAGGCACTCGCGTTCTGACTTACCAAGGTAGCGGGGCATGCCTCCTTCCTCAATATGACTCTTGTAGTCCAGGAAACTCTTGTATTGTGGAGTTTCAGTAAATTCGGTTTCATTCGCACTTAAGTTGACTTCTCTGGAAGTAAGAAGCGTAAGCCAAATAATCGATATTAAGCAGAGTTTTGTACCTATCCATGACATTGTTTCTGACCTTAAACTCAAAGACGCTCTCATCAAGATTACAATTGAAGTTCGGTCTTCTTAACTTTCGTTTTGCTTTTATGTATTTTTCGTCGCATATTTAATCATAGTTTAGATGAATTTCATTGACCAGCCCCGTTTGCATTTATCCATGTTCTGCATGTTGTTTTTGTGGATTCGGTGTTATTCAAATGATGGAAATACTGGAGATTTGGTGGGCTCTATCTCGATTGAAGTTCCTGGAGGTACACCGGGATCTCCCTATTACAAGATTGTTTCTCCCAGCCTTAAGGGACAGCCAGTTTTCCGAGGCTTGGTAGACTCGGTTGAGGATACCAACATCTCCTTCTCCAGAGTTCCGGACCTATTGGACCCCACTACCCTCTCCAACCCCTTTAAGCCTGGGATGCTTGCGTGCAAACAAGCACGAGCGAACTCTATTCTCGATCCGGACGGAAACCTTACTGTGGTCTCACTTACGCCTACTTACGCTGGGCTTAATTATCAAGTAACGCCTGAAGTTGTTGTTGATTTACCCACCGAAGGAAATCATACAGGATTTAATTATGATGTCGCTCAGGTAGAGGCGAAACTGGATGGCTCCGGCCAAATTACTTCCTTCGATGTCCTGAATGCTGGACGAGGCTATTCATTTCCGCCGAAAGTCACGATCGAAGGAGGGCCGCATTACCTGAGAGTTGCTGATCTAGATTCCAACCATACAGGTAAGTTCTTTAGGATTACCTCTAATTCCGAAGCAAATGTGATTGTGGACAATAACCTGAGTGAGTCGGTTGGCTCAATTTTCACCCCCAATTCTCCTGTTGAAATCTTTAAAGCGTGGACTCTAGGCAGTCTTTTTGGCTATGATTCGACTTCTTTTAATGAGGGAAATGATTCCGTTGCCGATTATGTATACATTCTCAAAAGTAGCGGTCAAGATGGCACCCCCAATGATTTTGTACCTTATTTTCATGACGGTACCGCTTGGAGAGCGGTCTCTGATATCAACAATGACTATGGGGATGTGGTTATTCCTCCTGACGAGGGGATGATTATTGCTCGAAGATCAAATCTTCCACTGGACTTGGTGCTTTCGGGTACGGTTCGGACTCAGGGCACTTTTATTGAACTCCCTGAAGTGAGTCAGCGTGCTCTGATTAATAATCCATTTGGCTTGGATATCATGCTCTCCGATCTGATCCCGCCCACCTCACTCACTCAAAGCTATGCAAACCTATCTGGTTGGTTGGCGAACGAATCTCAAGAGTTGGCTGATAATGTTATGATTTTAAATCAAGGGGTCTGGGAGACCTTTTGGCATGATGGAACAAATATGGGGATCACTGAGAAAGCCTACGCTACCGCTCGTGCGGGTTCCGGTATCGGGGGTTCCCTCTCACAGCAAGATATTTCAATGGCAAGCGGAAGCATTAGCCATATGACGAACCCAAACCTCGGCACTAATATTACGGTGACCTCGGTGGGGCATGGCCTTCGTAACGGATTCATGGTCAAGGTCGAAGGTGCTACAGGTTACAAAACGGATGATAACAAGATACAAGTGGATGAGGATGGAAACAATGTGTTATCGGGTGAAGGATTACTTATCGAATCAGCTGCAAACGGAAGCTTTCTTGTGACAAACTGTACTAGCAATACTTTTGAACTCGATGGTAAGAGCGGTAACTGCGACTTCTATGATGATGGAAATGCATTTTGGTCGACCGGTTCAAGTGGTGCCGGGTACAGTTCCGATACAATGGTTTCCTTTGTAGGCGGCGGGGGAAGCGGTGGTAAAGGCGTCGCCAAAGTGGATTCAGGAACCATCACCTCTATTCTCATTACTGATCCAGGTGCCGGTTATGTAGAAGCTCCCAACCTTCTGATTCATTCGGGGGGGTGGAACCGTATGGGAGCGGGTCGCTCCCCTTCCAATGATTTTACGGTGCCAGCGGGTTCAGGAATTCTTTTGCTTAGAAACCACACGAGTGGCATTGCAGCTCGAGTCTCTATTCGAAACCCCTTGAAATAGCCCAGTAGTCGTATTCACTTCCCTCTTCAGTGAATTTGCTGAGCATCAACATCAAGGATGTCGTGTACCTCGCGGTCTAGAGGGAAAGAGCACCTTCTCTCCTCTAATTCTCGTACGACTTTCGATACTTCGTTTGTGAAGTAAAACAAATGGTGGCGGTAAAGGCCTTTCATTTTCTCAAGAGGTGCGGGAGCAGGACCGCGTACAGACAGTCCTGCTATTGGTTTTTCATTTAATGAATTTGCCCATTGCTGGGTATAGAATTCAGTCTTTTCTGAGCTTCTGCCACGAAAGAGATGGCGAATCAAACTTCTGAAAGGTGGGTACCCCAGTTCCCTGCGTAGTTCCATCTCCTCCTCCATAAAACCCCTGAGGTCCGATTTACGTGCAAATTGAATGGACGGTGAATGCGGGGCGTAGGATTGGACATAGACCTCTCCCGCCCGGTCTCCGCGCCCTGCCCTGCCTGCAACTTGTACAAGAAGTTGGAACGCTCTTTCTGATGCTCTGAAATCTTCCATCCTTAAAGGTAGATCTGCGTCAATCACGCCAACCAATGTTACATTTGGGAAGTCCAGACCTTTGGCGATCATTTGGGTACCTACGAGGACATCAATCTTTCCTCTCCTGAAATCCTGCAGAGTTGAACGTAAGGCGTTTTTACGATAAGCCATATCTGCATCCACTCGAACAACCTTTGCCCGTTTGGGCATCAAGGAGGAAACTAAATCTTCGATTCTTTGGGTACCATGACCTTTTTTTCGAATATTTAGAGATTGGCAACTTGGGCAGATCATGGGGGCGTTTTTTCGATAACCGCAGAGGTGGCATTTGAGAAAGCCATCGGTGCGATGAAAGGTAAGAGCAATGCTGCAATCTTTGCATTGCTCCACGTATCCGCAATCCGGGCAGAGCATGGTTGTATTGAANCCCCTACGGTTAAGAAAAAGAATGCTTTGCTCTTGATCAGCGTACCTTTGCCTTAAGGATTCAACCAGGGGTTGAGAGATAATCGGAGGCGTTCTTTCGCGTTGGGCTTCCCTGCGCATATCCACAATATGAACGAGCGGAAGCTCCCTTCCATCAATCCTGCTTTCCAATCTGCTTTCGAGGTATTTGTTCTTTTCAACATTCCTAAGCGTTTCCATGCTAGGTGTCGCGCTTCCCANCACACAGGTNGCTTGGTTGAGCATGCTCCTGTAGACCGCAACATCTCGACCGTGATAACGAGGGCTATCTTCCTGCTTATAGGCACTTTCATGTTCCTCATCCACAACGATTAGGCGTAAATTATGTATAGGAGCGAAGACCGCTGATCTTGCACCGACNGCAATCCTGGCTTTTCCGGAGCTTAAATTCCTCCAAGCATCGAGTCTTTCACCTGCAGATAGGTGACTGTGCCACACCACGACCTCTTCTCCCGATTCGGAAAAATAATGCCGAATCCTTGATACGGTTTGCGGGGCAAGGGATACTTCAGGGACCAAAAATAGAACGCCTCCGCCTTTCTCAAGAACCTGTTTCATAGCCTCAAGGTAAACCTCAGTTTTTCCTGACCCAGTGACTCCAAGCAAAAGCCTCACTCCGAATTGCTTGTTCTTAAGGTCAGCGATGATTTCCTTTGCCGCTTTGGATTGTTGCGGAGTGAGTGTAATTTCGGATCGAACTTTGCCTTGAAAGTCTTCGAATTCATCATCATAAGCCTTGCGTTCGACTACCTCCGCACCGATTTTCGCAAAGCCTCTATGNACCAATCCGGTGGCAACGCTCTCGGTTAGCTTTAACTCCTTCAAGGCTGAACTCATGGTAACTTGTCCGTTTTTTCGCTTCAAGAAATCCAANAGGATTTTTTGTTTGGGTGCCCGGGATAAGTCGATGGATGATCCGTTCATTCCTTCTGATGTAAGAATAAGGGTACGCTCTGTCTTGGCTTGCATTCCGTCTCTGATTGCCGCTGGGATCATGCATTCAAGTACATTCTCCATGGATGAAGAGTAGTAAGTGGTCATCCATCTCGCCAAACTAATGAGTTCCGTGCTAAGAGCCTGTTCCTCCTGAACCACTGAAGAAATGAATTTCAATTTACTTGGATCAGGCTTCTCCTTGGGATTCAGGGAAAAGACAACCCCTAAGATTCTTCGAGGACCTAAAGGTATCTTTACGATTGAGCCTACTTGGACAAGAGGTGCCAACTTTAGCGAATAACCATAGGTCAAGGAGTTGTTGAAGCCAGCCATTGGTTGCACTTCAGCAANCAATTCTTGGTCAGACCGACTCATCTACTTCCTGAGGTCGTAGCAAATTAGACGCGGACCCATATTGGATTGTCGGTCTCTCTCATTTTGCACCACATAAAGCAACCCTTGGTTTAAAGCTGGGAGCGTCCAGGTGCCTGGGGCAAAGAATAACTGCTTNTGAGCTTTGATTGTCCAACCTTTTTCGTCCATTTCAACCCAAAGGAGCGAGCCGAGTTCAGATAAACAGAGAAAGCTACCATCTATCAAAAGAAAAGAGCCCCGAAAAAGTTCCAGGCGGATCTCTCTTCCGATGAAGGAGTCCATCCAGTGTATGGGTTCTTTCCACTCCAGTTTCAAACTCTTCAAATTAAGGCAAAAGACTTCCGCCCCGCGTTGGTGCCTTCCGGAAACTCCATATAAAAAGCCCGTTTTCTCAATCGGGGTCATCCAGTGAATGTTTACCCCAGGGTCTTGCCAGATGATTTCGGGATTGAATTTCGAGTCAAATCTCAGGATGACCCCCCCCTTTTCATAGCATTCAGATAAAAAGACCTTGTTTTCGCCAAGGGGGACAGGAGGCACTGCGTTTGCAGATTCATAATTCTTTGATCGCCATGGGAATCGGGACAATATTTCTCCGGTTCGAGGGTCGATCACCAGTAAGCCACCCGCAGGGGGACGACTTTCGCCGCCCGCAAAGACTAGGCAAACCTGCTGATTGTTGATCGTTGTCATGACTGGCGAAGAATAACTGGCTCCCCATTCGTCTNNGGCAATCCATCGAGTCGAACCATCCTTCGCATGCAGGCTAATTACACTCGCCTTGTCCTTACCGCCAAGGTTAAGAATTACTTGGTTTTGGAAAACCAAGGGGTTGGATCCTTTGCCAAAGAAATAGTCAGGGATCTCAAACTCCTTTTTAAGATCTCTTTTCCAGACTACCCTCCCCGTTTTGAGCTCGAGGCAAGTAAGCCANGCAGTCACTCCATGGGCATAAACGAACTTACCGTCGATGACGGGACTTGCCCTCGGACCGCTTGAGTATCCGTAGCGATCTTCGTATTCAACTGGGTACTCATAAGCCCACAAGGTACGNCCGTCCTGAGNATTTCNNGCTTCAATCACCTCCATGCCTTTTGTACGATGAAAGAGAACTAATGTATTTCCNGAGATTGCAGGGGAAGCATAACCTTCTCCTTTCGGGGTTTCCCACAAAACGGTTGGTCCGTCCGCTTCCCACGATTTTGCGATATTGCGCTCCGGAGACTTTGCGTTGTCATTCGGCCCATTAAATCTCGGCCAACCTTCAAGGCTTAGATCATTACCTTTGCTGGTCTCAGATCTGAGACTGGTCGCTGATAGCAGGAACTCGAGGGAGAACAATATGAAGATTAATCTATGCACGAAGGAAGTATTCTTTGATCTTCCTCATTCTATCAACCCGAAACAAACATTAAGTGTCTGCTTTTCTTTTCTTGAATCAAAACATTCTCGCCCCAAGGTGTTTTTAAGTTAGTTTAAAATTCGTTACTCGTGAAAGAAGTCATCAAGTCCATACCTTCGGCCTTTAATCAAAGGAGCAAAAGAAAGAACCTTTCCCGTTTCTTGCGTTTCGCCTTGGTTTTGGGCTGCTTCGTTTTTATCTACATGAATATTTACCGTTCCCTTATGGGAGCGGAGAGAGGCGAAGTAATCACTTGGGTCGAATCCTTCTACTGGGTCCTTACTACCATGTCCACCCTCGGTTACGGGGATTTTACCTTTGATGGGCCTGTGGGTCAGGTATTTTCCATGGGTGTTCTGCTAACCGGCCTCTTTTATCTCTTTATGATGCTTCCATTCGTCTTCATGGAGTTCCTCTATAAGCCGTTCATGGAGTACCAAACCGGGGCTCGTGTCCCAAGGCGATTCGAAGCGACTGAGCAAAAGCATGTAATTATCACCCATTACGATTCGATTAGCCACGCCCTGATGGATAAATTAACCCAGTTTGGGTACCCTTTTGTGCTCGTGGTGGAGTCAATGAAGGAAGCCTTAAGACTGCACGACATGAATGTGCCGGTTATGCTCGGTAATTTGGATGAAGCCGAAACCTTTGAGCATGCCGGAATTATGGATGCGGAAATGGTTGTAGCCACGGATGACGACATCAGAAATGTAAACATCGCCTTTCGGGCAAGGGATGCATCGCCGAACTTAACCATCGTGGGAACTTGCAACCGCGAAACATCCGAGGACATTCTTTCTTTGGCCGGTGCTAATCATGTAATACGAACGGCCAAGCAAATGGGGAGTTTTTTGGCTCGCAGAATAAGTTGTACGGATAACAACACTCACTTGATTGGGCGTTTTGATGAGGTACTGATCGCTGAAGCCACAATCCATGGCACGCCATTGGTTGGAAAAGAACTGAAGGATGTGAATTTACGTGAAGAGTATGGGGTGAATGTGGTAGGGATGTGGGAACGCGGGCACTTTGAGTTGCCTGAACCCGATGCCATGCTCAATAATCACACCGTCCTTTTGATGGCTGGTATGGAGGCCAACTTCAAAAAATATGACAAAGCCTTCAGTGGTTTTACTCACAACAATGCACCGGTTATTATTATAGGTGCTGGCCGTGTCGGCAGGGAAACAGCAAAGACTTTATCTGAAATGAATATCCCGTATCGCGTGATCGAGTCCGATGACCGCAAGGTTGCAATGGTGCAAAATTCCATACACGGCGACGCTTCTGACAAAGCGGTTTTGGATCGGGCCGGAATTAATAAGGCACCCGCTGTGGTGATTACCAGTCACAATGATGAGAGTAACATTTATTTAACGATTTACTGCCGGAAACTAAGGCCTGACATTCAGGTCATTACCCGGGCTTTCCTTCATCGCAACGTCGAACCCCTGCATCGGGCCGGCGCGGACTTCGTGATGTCCCAAGACCACATGGGTGCTAATACGATTTTCAACCTCCTGAACCGTGCTGAAATCCTTATGGTAACTGAAGGCTTGGATGTTTTTAGCCAGAAAACTCCAAAATCCTTGGTCGGAGTGAAATTAAATGACTGCAAAATTCGTGAAAAGACCGGTTGCAGTATTGTTGCGATTAAAGGAGATGCCGGAACCGTTATAACGCCCTCGCCGGAACATCAGTTTTCAGAAGAAGGTGAGATTATCCTGATTGGAGACGAGGCGGCGGAAAAGGCTTTTGAAGCGAAGTTCTGCCCTTCCTGATCGTTCGGGGTTGACCCCTTGCCCTGCGATGTGGATGTGAAAAGTTCCACCCCCCTATTCCGACTTGATTTGAGCCGAGGGTTTTTCCTCGGCATACTGGATTCAAGCTTTGGCGTATTCGTTCTTCTTATTTGCATTCGGCATTTCGAGGCGCCCGATTATTGCAAGGGGCTAATTGCAGCTGGTGGTTCCGTTGGTCTTCTCGCTACAAGTTTACTGGTAGGCATGTGGAGTAATTCCAGTTGCTCAGAGCCCATTAAGTGCTCCATTTATATGTTCCTAAGCGGTCTATTCATTTTCCTGTCATCGTGGGTTAGTGGCGTGATGGCGTTTACGGTCTTCATGCTCTTGGCCCAAATTTTTCTTTCTCAAGTACCTAGTTTGATGATCGGGGTCTATTCGTCTTTGTATATGAAGGAGGATCGGGGCTTTCGGGTTTCCTGTAACTTGGTCATGAGTACAATCGGAGGAATCGCGACATCGTTTTTATTTGGGCATTTTTTGGATGAGGAACAAAGTGGCTATCGACTGATTTTATGGTCCATGTCGTTTTCCGCCTTTTTTTGTGCCATCATTCATTTTTTCATGCCTTCCGTTTACCGTAAGAGGGAAAAACTAAGTTTGATGAATAACCTTGGGAATGTGTTTCGTATTCCCCGAGAAGATTCTCTGTTCGGAAGAATACTGATTGCATGGATGATCCTTGGGTTTGGTGCTATCATGACCTTCCCTCTTCGGGTCGAATATCTAGCCGAAGAAGGAGGACTGAATTTGTCCAACGCGGAGATTGCCTTGATCGGCGTTGGTATTTTTTTCCTCTTTAAAATAATTGGTAGCTTATTTTGGGGGAAGCTTTTCGATCGCATGCATTTTATGAGATATCGAATCAACATAAATCTATTTATGTTGGTTGCGATCTTGGTTTACTTCAATGCGCCGGGCTTTCTTGGGGTTGCAATCGGGGCTGCCCTGGCGGGTGTTGCCACAGGTGGTGCAAATCTTGCCTGGAGTCTTTGGGTCACGAAAATTGCTCCACCCGGTCGAGTGTCTGAATACATGGGGGTCCATATGTCCTTCACGGGCATTCGAGGGGCAACTGCTCCATTTATGGGCTATGCCTTAGTGGAACCACTGGGCTTCTCCGGAGTCTCCTTTCTTTCAGCTGGCTGTATTCTTTTGGCAACCATTCTTTTTGCCACCACCCTCAAAGATACTCGGTTTTCAGATTCAAGCGAAGGTTGTTGAATATTTTTCGCTCCTATTCTAATTTCAAATTCAATCGAATTGAAAAGCAAATCTACCAAAATCTGTTTCAAGTTATGAAAATTATTAGTCAAGCCACCCTTTTCTTCTTGTGCTTATCTTCGCCCCTACACAGTAAGTCTCGACTGGGTGAGTATTTCCTTGGATTTGGTGCATTCCGTGCCGGTGGCGGAGATGTTGTTGAAGTCAAAGGCGATAGCTTGAATTTATCAGCCAACAGTCCAGCAAGCGACTTCGCTGATTTCGCACTTTCCTTCAACTACGGCAATTTGGAAGACAATGCGACCGAGCACTCCTTGTGGAGTTTGAATTTGAATTATGTCATGCATTTTAATGACATTCATACCTCTGCAGCCATGTTCAACCCCTACGCAGGTATCGGCTTAGGTTACATGAATGATGCCAGCGGCATGATCTTGGGTGATGACGGAATGACTTGGGCACTTCAACTCGGTTCCGAGGTGGCCTTTACTGAGTCTCTATCCATGAATTTTGGAAGTAGTTTCTTTGGGTTATGGAAAGATTTAGCACAAACTGAATTTAGTGCTGGTCTAGGAGTCACATGGTGGATTAATGAAACGCACGGCATGGCAATTGACTACGATTACACCTTTGGAGATAAGATCGATTACCTTTCCTTGAGTTATCTTTATTCTTGGCGTTAATTAATCAAATTTAAGGGGAACTTGCTGTGGTGGGCATGGACATATTTGACAATAACCCTGATCGTGCGGGGCGTAATTCTCTCAAGTGGGGGAAATATGCAGGTAAGGACATTCTGCCCTTATGGGTTGCCGACATGGATTTTCGTTCTCCTCCCGAAGTGATTCGGGTGGCTACCGAAGCAGCGGAATTTGGGAATTACGGATATGGGAACTGCCCGGATACTCTAGTCGAGTGCGTATGTGAGCGCTCCAAGTCCCTTTATGGTTGGGACCTTGAAAAGCACTGGCTGGTATGGTTGCCAGGTATGGTTTGTGCCCTGAATGTCTGCTGTCGAGCTTTTGAGGACTCGAGTCAAGCCATTACTCAAGTCCCGATTTATCCGCCTTTTCTCTCGGCTCCAAGCAACTTCGGTCTTTCGTGCACACAAGTTCCTATGACTCTCGCGAGTGATCGATACACCATCGATTTCGATGCTTTGAATGAATTGGATACCTCGCCGAATGACCTCTTTATGCTCTGCCACCCCCACAATCCGGTAGGCACTGCTTATCGCCAGGCTGAGCTTCAAGCTCTAGCCAAATGGATTCTTAACCGGGAACTCGTGCTTTGTTCCGATGAGATTCATTGTGATCTTTTACTAGAACCAAACTCAAGGCATCAGCCAATGGCTTCCTTGGGACCGGAAATCGAAGGCAGAACCATCACACTCATGGCACCCAGTAAGACCTTTAATCTTCCGGGTTTTGGTTGTTCTTTTGCCATTATTTCGAATGGGGAACTAAGGAGGAAGTTCAAGCGGGCGATGGCAGGCATTGTCCCGGATCCCCCTGCCATGAGTTTTCCTCTCACGGAATCCGCGTTCCGCAGCGGAGAAAAATGGCGGCTTCAATTGTTGGACTATCTTCGCGGTAATCGCGAGCTAGCCTTATCGAGGCTCAGAGAGATCAATGGCTTGATTCCCTATTCACCGGAGGCGACCTACCTTCTTTGGATGGACGCTCGAAAACTCCCGGTACCCAATCCGCATCAGTTTTTCGAGGAACACGGAGTGGGTCTTTCCGATGGTCGAGATTTCGGCTCCCCAGGTTTTCTTCGAATGAATTTGGGTTGCGCAAGATCCCTCCTCGAGGAAGCGTTGGGAAGGATGAACAAAGCCTGCCAATCCTTGACATGAAAAAAAAGGATTCGGGCCAAAGTGATCGTTCTTTGAAAGAGGTTCGTCAAGAAATTGCAGAGCATGACGAGCTTTACTACAAGCTTTCTCAACCCAAGATTTCCGACCAGCAATATGATAAGCTCAAGCGTGAATTAGAGTCTCTTGAGGCGGAGGCGGATCCATTGGGTCTCTTTTCGACGGATGGGGGAGAAACCGAAGTACCCTCAAGCGATCAAGGCCCAGTTGTAGGAGACGATCGCCTGGATGAATTCAAGAGTCATCGTCATTTGACTCCAATGTTGAGCTTGGACAATACCTATGATGAGGGTGAGTTTCTTGAGTTCGATGCGAGATTAAGAAGGATTTTCGAGGTTGATTCCTTACCCTATGTTGTGGAGCCTAAGATTGATGGTGTGGCGGTTTCTCTAACTTATGAAAACGGGATTCTTCGATCTGCAGTGACTCGGGGGAATGGAGTGGAGGGCGATATTATTACCCAAAACATCCAGCACATAGATGCACTTCCCCGGGCAATTAAATCCCCCGGATTGCCCAAAGTTATTGAGATTCGGGGAGAGATCTACATGAGTCATTTAGAGTTCCTCAGGATAAACGAAGCTCGTGATAAATCTGCCTTACCCCTCTATGCGAATCCACGCAATTTAGCTTCCGGGACGGTCAAGCTTCTTGATCCCAAAGAGGCAATGGAGCGAAAACTAGAGATTGTACTTTATGGATTGGGAGGCTGTTTGCCACAAGATCATTTTAAATCCCTCTCCTCCTTTCATCGGTCCCTGGGCGAGTGGGGCATGCCCGTGGTAGAGTTTTTTAAATGCGTTGATTCAGCAAAAGATGCGTGGTCTGCGATCCTCGAGCTTGATGATTTAAGGCATGATTATGTTTATCCAACCGATGGTGCAGTTGTTAAGTTGGATTCATTCTCGATGCAGGAAGATGCCGGGCATACTGCGAAATCCCCTCGTTGGGCCATTGCCTACAAATTCGAGTCTGAGAGGCAGGAAACTTTGCTTGAGGATATCATTGTTCAGGTGGGGCGAACCGGGGCAATCACTCCCGTCGCCTGCTTGCGTCCAGTACAACTTGCTGGCACGATTGTCTCGCGAGCGAGTCTCCATAATTCTGATGAAATTGCCCGAAAGGATATTAGAGTCGGAGATTCTGTGATTGTTGAAAAAGCAGGCGAAATTATCCCTCAAGTCCTTGAGGTCGTCCTTGCGAAGCGAAGTGATGCTTCAGAAGCCTATGTGTTTCCCAGGAAATGCCCCAAGTGCGACCAGGACCTGATCCGGTTAGAATCAGAAACCGCTTGGCGTTGCCCGAACTACTCCTGCTTAGAACAAATTAAAGGCAGGTTGGAGTATTTTGCTTCGCGTGGGTGCATGGATATAGAAAACTTAGGAGAGGCGGTGATTGATCAGTTGGTTGAACTTGGTTTGGCTCGTAGCATTCCCGATCTATACCACTTGCGTTTCGATCAAGTGCTGGGATTGGAGGGGTTTGCTGAAAAATCCGCTCAAAATTTAATTGATGCTTTGAGTGACAGTAAGGATCGAGAATTCTGGAGGGTCTTATGTGGGTTGGGTATTAAGCATGTTGGGAGTTCAGCATCCAAGGATCTGGCTTCCAAATTCGGTGGCCTTCCTGCATTGATGGATGCGTCGGTCGAAGAGCTTTTGGCGATTGACGGAGTGGGCGCAATTATGGCTCAAAGCATAAAGGACTTCTTCTCTCATTCAGAGAATCTTGAGGCGACCAAGCAGCTTATTGATTTAGGCTTACGTTGCGAACAAGCGATCCAAGCTTCGCAATCATCGATTTTCGAGGGCAAAACCTTTGTTCTCACAGGAACCCTTGAATCAATGAACCGTGAACAGGCCACCCTTATGATTGAAAGCCACGGCGGGCGAGTTTCAGGAAGCGTGAGTAAAAAAACAGATTTCCTTCTGGCTGGTATAGGTGGTGGTTCCAAGTTGCAAAAAGCAGAACGACTAGGCGTCGATGTCTTGACCGAGGCCAGTTTCCTTAAATTAATCGATGAGAACTGAGCCTAAACAAACTCTATCTTTGTGTGAATTGCGTTGAGGATCTTGCGTTAGTCCGTATCCTATCACATTGAGATAATTTAAACCGTGCCAAATCAAACAAAGACAGCCTTCGATCCCGTAGAGGATGCACTTGGTGAAATTGCCAAGGGAAACATGGTAATTGTAACGGATGACGAATCCCGCGAAAATGAAGGCGATTTGGTTATGGCGGCTTCCAAGGCTACTCCTCAATCAATCAATCACATGATTCTGCATGCGAGAGGCCTGATTTGCGTCCCTTTGCTCAGTAACCAGCTATCCCGCCTTGGTATTTCAAGTATGGTGCCGCACAACCGGGAAGCTCAAAAAACTGATTTTACTGTGTCGGTTGACGCAGCAGAGGGAATCTCCACGGGTATCAGCGCCTACGACCGTGCCACTACCATTAATATTCTTGCTAATCCGGATTCGTCTCCTGATTCACTCGTCCAACCCGGGCATGTTTTTCCCCTCCGAGCAAGGCCAGGAGGTGTTTTGGAGCGGGCTGGTCATACCGAGGCTGCGGTGGATTTGGCTTCACTTGCTGGCTTGCACCCGAGTGGTGTCATTTGCGAAATCCTCAAGAAGGATGGGAGTATGGCCAGGCTGACCGACCTGAATCGTTTAAAGAAAAAATGGGGATTAAAACTCATCTCCATCGCTTCACTCATTGAGTTCCGTCATAAACGAGAAAAACTGATTGAACAAATTTCGGAATCTGATTTTCCTTGCCCATCTGGAAACTTTAAATTGCGAGTTTTTCGCAGTATTCTTGATGGACGCATCCATCATGCGTTAACCTTGGGTAAATTTTCAACCCGCACCCCTACCCTTGTTCGGGTTCAAACTGCAGACACATTGAGGGATGCTTTGGGTTTTGAGGAAACTTCCGGGAGTTCTGGCACCATCAAGAAATCCCTCGACCTAATCGCCAGGCAAAAGAAGGGGGCACTTTTGTATATGGAGCCCCGCAGGCCCGATTTTGACAGGTGGAGTAAAGTCAAGGATCCTCGATCTAAAGATACCGAACCCCCAAAGATGGACTTTCGTGACTATGGGATCGGGGCTCAAATCTTAGTTGCACTTGGCATTAAGAAACTCAAATTAATCTCTAGAGACCAAAGGAAAGTTGTAGGGCTCGATGGCTACGGTTTAGAGATCACCGATCGTATGCTTCTGTCCAAGGATTGAAATGAGCGAAGATACCCCGGCATTCACGGCAATTGATCCTGCAGGTTTTGAGTTTGGTATTGTCACTGCATCTTACAATAAAACTCTGTGCGATGCCTTGCAGTCTCGAGTTTGTGAGGTTTTGAATTTCACGGGTGTACCCAAGGAAGTCATCATGGAGAGGGTTCCTGGGGCTCATGAGCTTCCAGCAGCATTAAAACTCATGCTGGAAGGCCGTACCTTTCACTGTCTTATTGCATTGGGTGTGGTGATCAAGGGCAGCACCTCTCACCATCACTTGGTGGCGGAGTCCGCCGGTCATGCAATCCAGTCACTTGTAATTGATCGTGGTGTGCCCATTATAAATGGAATAGTCGTAACCGATGACTTGAGGTCTGCCGAAGAGCGAATCACCGGAAGCCTCGATCGGGGCAAGGAATTCGCTCAATCGGCTTTGCATATGGCACAACTTTACGAAAAATGGACGAAGATTTAATCACAAACCCGAACTGGAGTCAGCGGCGGCAAAACCGTGCCACTGCTTTCCGATTTCTTTTTCAATGGGAGCTTAACCCAACCGATCGTCTCCGCGAGGATTTAGCTGAATTCATCGACCGCCTGGAGCATGATGAGGATTATTACACTTACTCCTTTGAGCTGGTGGATGGGGTTCTTGATAAGATTAAAATCCTCGACTCCATCATCCAGGAAATCGTGACAAACTGGGATTTTAGTAGAATCGCTAAAGCGGACTTGGCACTCTTACGACTCGCTTTGTATGAGATTAAGTACCGGTTGGATGTTCCGCCCGTGGTAATCATTGACGAGGCCTTGGAGATTGGTAAGGAATTCTCCTCCGAGAACTCAAAGAAGTTCCTTAACGGCGTTTTGGATAAGGCTTTGGAGCAGATCGATAGACCTGCTCGCAAACCTGCAGTCTGAACAATATCAGGCTTGCCCGATTCCGAAGGCTCGGAACCCAATTTCCTCGAGCTCTCGAAGGTTGAGGAGGTTTCGACCATCAAAGATATAAGCCGGCTTTTCCATGGATTGATATATTTTTTGAAAATCAAGATCCTTGAACTCTTCCCATTCGGTAAGCAAAGCAATGGCATTTGACTCAAGGCATGCTTCTTCGATTGAATCGCAAAAAGTGAGCGTACCCCAGTGATCACCATCCTCCATTTGGAGGGATTCCCGGATAGCTCCTTCACTCACCTGCGGATCATAAAGCCGAATCGAAGCCTTTTCTTCAAGGAGGCGTTTACAAACTGCAATTGCAGGGGATTCCCTCAGGTCATTGGTATCCTTTTTGAAAGCGTAACCAAGCACCGCAATCTTTTTACCCGATACGGTGTTGAACATTTGATTGAGAATCCTTTGTACGAACCGTTCTTTCTGGAAGTCGTTCATAATGATGACCTGATCCCAGTAATGGGCGACCTCGGGAAGACCAAAATGCCTGCATAAATAGGAAAGGTTGAGAATGTCCTTCTGGAAGCAAGAACCTCCAAAACCCACTGAACTCTTCAGGAACTTTGGGCCAATCCTTGAGTCACTACCGATGGCTCGGGCCACTTCATCGACATTGGCTCCGGTTGCCTCGCACAGGGCAGAGATTGCATTGATACTCGATATTCTTTGGGCGAGAAAGGCATTGGCGGTCAGTTTAGATAACTCAGATGACCACAAGTTGGTGGTGATAATTTTCTCACGATCCACCCAAGTTGCGTATAAGTTGACAATCTTTTGAACCGCATCCTGACCTTCCTTCGTACTTTCTCCTCCAATTAGGACCCGATCCGGGTTTTCGAGGTCAGCCATAGCGGTACCTTCGGCGAGAAATTCCGGGTTGGAAATAATCTGATAGGTGAATTCATTCCCGGAAGCATTGAGGATTTCCTTGACCATCTGAGCAGTTCTTACGGGCACGGTCGATTTCTCAACCACGACCTTATTGCCGCCGCCCACTTCAGCGATCATCCGGGCACAGGATTCCACATACCTGAGGTCAGCGGCTTGGCCGGCACCTGAGCCATATTGTTTGGTCGGTGTATTGACGCTGATGAAGATAACTTCAGCATCCCGCACATTTTTCTTAACTTCGCTACTGAAAAACAGGTTTTTACCTCTGGATGATTGAACGATTTCGAGCAGGCCCGGTTCGTACACCGGGAGTTTATCCGAATTCCAATCCGCAATCCGACTTTCATTTAAGTCGACTACTGTGACTGTGGCATCTGAGCATTTATTCGCTATCATAGCCATAGTGGGACCACCGACATAGCCGGCTCCTATACAACAAATTTTCATTCAAAGACCTAAGCAAAATATTTAGTTTCTTGCGATTGCATAATTATCAATGAAGAATCAATGCTTTAGAATATGGATGAATTCATGAATATTCCGTGGGCTCGTTTCGCCTTTCTTTTTTTCTGCATTTACTTGGTTTTCTGCGGACTTGCCTGGGTATTTGCCGATCGTATGCTTTTCCCGGTCCCCCGCCCTGCCTCATATGGGACCGATTTTTCGAACCTCGTTCTTGAACTTGAAAATGGAGAGAAAGTGCACTGCCTTCATCTGAAGTCCCCAAACCCTAGTCTGAGTATTATTTACAGTCATGGGAATGGGGAAGACATCGGTATGCTCAAAGATCTTCTACTTTCATGGAAGGAGCCAGGTTGGGAAATCATCGCGTTCGATTACCCAGGTTACGGACTTAGCGAAGGCAAACCAAGTGAAACCGGCTGTCATGAAGGCATTTCCGCAGTGTATGAACATCTGGTGGAAACTCTAAACAGGGATTCTACCCGAGTAATTGCCTGGGGACGTTCTCTTGGTACCGGGCCAACCACTCATTTGGCTGCGACCAAGCCTGTGGGCGGAATAATTTTAGAATCTCCTTTTCTCTCGGCGTTCCGTTCCATTACTCAGATTCCTTTTTTCCCATGGGACCGTTTCCCCAACTATAAGCATGTTCAGGAAATCAAGTGCCCTTCTCTTGTCGTGCATGGGTACTTTGACGAAGTCATTCCTTATCGTCAGGGAGTTAGCATTTTCAAGGCCCTTCCCGAACCTAAGGAATTCTTGAAGATTGAAGAGGGGGAGCACAACAATCTTCTAGAAACTGGGGGGAAGCTCTACCAGTCCTCTATTCGTAATTTTCTTAAAGCCCGTGTTGAGGGTTGATTTCCTTCCTGCTCCCAATTAGCTTATAGGTGTGGTTGCGGGCGCTCGCAGGTAATAAAGATGGGAAAATGTTAGGACTAAACAAAAGTGAAGGTCGCGTATTTCGTTATGCGTTCGTGGGGCATCTCGTCTTAGCTTGCTCCCTATTTGTTTTCGGACTTTTTCCGAGTTGCGAGAAGGATCCTGAAGTGGTTCATGTTTTCGAGCTTTCCGCTGCATCCCCTTCTCCGCAACCAGCTCCAATTGTTCCTATGGTCGAAGCTACACCGCCTCCGGCTAAAAAACTGGCCCCCATTCCAACACCCACCCAACCCCCACCTGAACCGGTGACTCAACCTCCTCCGCCCAAGCCTGTGGTGCAACCCCCTCCCCCAAAGCCCAAGCCTACGTCAAGGCCGAAACCGACTCCACCTTCGAAGCCTAAAACCATCTCCTTTGATCAATTTAGGAAGCAAAACAAAATCACCCAACCCAAATTAGTTAAGCCAAAGCCTGTGGTTCAGGCACCGAGGGTTTCTATTAACCCAAGTAATTTCAAACTTCCGCCGATCAAACTATCCCAGGCGGATTCCTCATCTTCTTCGGTTTCTCCTAGTGAGATGAACCGTTATTTGGCTCGCATAAAGTTGAAGCTCGAAGGTGTATGGAGAGCCATGTTGACCGAAGCGAACCTCGTTTCCGGGGGGGAAGTTCGGCTTGGTTTTCGGATTTCTTCATCCGGAAGCTTGGTTTCTCCCAAAATATCGCGTTCTTCGGGAAACCCTTCCTTGGATCGCCTGGTCCTCGAGGTGGCACGACAGGCCGGAAATTTCGGGCCACCTCCCGGAGGTCAATTGAGTTCGGCACTTGAAATTCCCTTCCGGGTAAACTAAGCAAAGATTGCTCATGAAATTCAATTGGAAACGCCCTCTTGCTCCCACCTTATGTGTTCTAGGAGTGGTGCTTTGCCTCTCTCGCGATCCGGTCATCGGAGTCGGAGTATTCCTAGTCGCCTTTGCTTTGATTCTCGGTTTTTCGGGAAGAACTTCCTGAATCGCTGTCCTGTTTGCTTGCCGCTTCATTCATACTGCAGGAAATAAAGTGCCCCTGGGCGGAGAAAGGCCTTCTTCTTTTTGAAGGCTGAATATACTGCCCTTTGCTCTTCAAGTGAGTGGAGAATTCATTATCTCTAAGAAATGCTTCCATCGATTCCATGATCTTGGCTTCTTCAGTTGGGTCTTCGACTGGAAAAGCAACTTCGATTCTTCTGAAAAAATTTCTCGGCATCCAATCCGGGCTCCCCAGGAAAGTTCTTTTTCCAACAGGAGCGTTCCGGAAATGAAACACTCGACTGTGTTCCAGAAACCTACCCAGCAAGCTGATTACCCGGATATTTTCACTCAATCCCCTGACTCCTGGAATGAGCCCGCAGATACCACGTACAATCAAGTCAATTCGTACCCCTGCCTGAGAGGCAAGGTAGAGTTCATTAATGGACTGAGGGTCCACCAAGCTGTTGACTTTAATCAAGATTCTTCCTTCTTTCCCTGACTTGGCGGCCTTGCCTTCCTCCCTGATCATTCGGATCACCTCATCGTGTAGCGTGTAAGGGGCGACGAGAATCTTCCTGAAACTGGGTTTGCGGGTGTATCCGGTCAAAGTGTTAAAGAGATTGGCCAGGTCCGCGGTATAGGCTGCCTTGGCGGTGAATAAACTGTAGTCCGTATAACTCTTTGCGGTACTCGGGTTATAGTTGCCGGTGCCTAAATGGGCATAGCGCCTTAACTTGTTTTTCTCCCTCCGCACCACGAGACAGCATTTGCAATGAGTCTTAAGACCGGACAACCCATAAACCACATGAACCCCGACCTCCTCCATCCTCCGGGACCATAAAACATTCGCTTCCTCATCAAAGCGGGCCTTGAGCTCAACGAGAGCAGTTACTTGCTTACCGTTTCGGGCTGCATCCATCAGGGCTTGAATGATGGGTGAATCTCCACTAGTCCGATAAATGGTGAGTTTGATTGCAAAAACCTCCGGATCTTCGGCTGCTGCTTTCAGGAAGTCTACGATAGGAGTAAAGGAGTCGTAGGGGTGATGGAGAAGAAAGTCCTTTTTAGCGATTTGCTTGAAAAGGTTTTTTCTTTCCGCAAGAAGTTGTGGAGTATGTGCTTCGAATGCAGGGAATTTTAAATCCGGCCGATCCACCATGTCATGCAACTTCATAAGCCTGAACAAATTGATCGGTCCGTTGATCCTGACAACGTCTTGTTCCTCCAAACCTATAGCTGAAAGGAGATGGTTGAGGATTCCCTCATCTACATCCTCGTCAATTTCCAGTCGGACCGCAGCTCCT
>NHCT01000031.1 GCA_002167605.1 Verrucomicrobia bacterium TMED40
TTCAAAAGGTTCCCGCAAACTTTTTACGGACGATGGTTTTATCAATTGGAGTTTTCTGTCTCAATCTCCGCAAACCCTTCATGTAATCGAACATAACGGAGAAATTTCAAAGCTTAGTTCGGACGAATATTTTAAATTTAAAGAAGAATTATCAGATTCTGCATGGGAAGAACTAAACACCCGAGATGAATTTACCAAAGTACAAAAACGGTTTAAAGCAAACTTAGTTGCTGCTACAGAAGTAACCTCAAATGAACTTCAGAAAAGCCTGCTCACTTCCTTCCTTCAAGATGAACAAACAGAAGCCACTGAGAAATTCAACTATTGGATGGAACTTCTCGAAAACGCATCTTCACATGCTCCAGACTTTCAAGTTTCCTCTGAAGATATGCCCTATCTAGTCGGGCGCTTCATTCTTTCATTTTTAGATCAGACGAAACTGAAATACTCACTTTTGGAAACAGAACTTTCTTTTTTTCAAGCACTGCATTATCCCAAAATCGACCATCTCTCTTCTCAATCCATTCAAAAAATTAAATTAGCTTATTTTAATTTATTGGAGGAACATTTACACAAAATCTGGGAAGCTTACATCNNGGAGAAAAAGAATNTAAAAGAAAANATCAATGATTTCTTACAAAGCCCAAGTCCNACTTCGTTTTCGACTCTTGAAAGTCAAATTANTGNCTACATGGAAAACCCATTATNATTGAAAGAGAACTCAGCAANTTTATGGGAAGCAATAACTNCAGACCTTCAATGGATAGGCTCAGAACACAGGATTGAAGTTCCNTCAAAGGATTACGCATATTCTGGTGGTGGTATTTTCCCTGCTATTGCTGGCACCATTCTTTTAGTTGGAGGGGCCATGCTGATTGCCCTCATGCTGGGTGTATGTTGTGCCATTTTTCTCTCGGAATACGGAAAATCAGGAAAATTCCTNTCTTTAGTCCGTCTTTCGATTCTAAATTTAGCNGGGGTTCCATCAATTATTTTCGGACTATTTGGAATGGGACTGTTTGTTATTTTTNTGGATTGGAATGTTTCTATACTTGCGGGTTGGTTTACGCTCGCTTTCATGGTCCTTCCAATTGTAATCACTGCAAGCGAAGAGTCCCTTCGCTCGATACCAAAAGGTTTTCGAGAAAGTTCACTTGCATTGGGTGCTACTAAATGGACGATGATTCGCACAAGTGTACTCCCATATGCCATGCCAGGCATCCTAACCTCAGCGATCCTAGGTGTAGCCCGTGTCGCCGGGGAAACTGCACCGATTATGTTTACCGCCGCTTTTGCCATGAGATCCGAACTCCCATGGGAAGGACTTGAGCATTGGACTGATTTCTTTTTCCAAGGTGTAATGGCACTCCCCTATCATATCTATGTTATTTCCAAGATTCCTCAAAATGAATACACGGTGGACATGCAATATGGTACCGCCCTTGTTTTTTTAATTTTGGTCTTTTTGCTCGCGAGCCTTTCCTTTATCATACGGAGTCGACTTCGCCGAAAATTCAACTGGTAAGTTGATTTCCCCTGCTTGTGATCAAAGAAAAAAAAGCCCCTTCCTATCCTATTGCCATTGATGTCAAGGATTTGAGTTTCTCGTATGGGAAAACCGAAGTGCTAAGTTCGATTTCTCTTCAAATCTTGCAAAATCAGGTAACTTCTTTCATTGGCCCGTCCGGTTGCGGAAAAAGCACCTTACTTAGATGCTTTAATCGGATGAATGAACTGATTGAACATGCCAAAATCACTCAGGGTTCGGTGTTGATTAATGAACTCGATATCTATGAAAAATCAGTCGACCCGATCGAACTAAGAAAGCGAATCGGCATGGTCTTTCAAAATTCAAATCCATTTCCAAAAACAATTTATCAGAATGTGTCTTATGGGCTGAAAATTCAGGGATTCAAAAATAAGCGTAAGATCGATGAGATTGTAGAGGACTCACTACAGAAAGCGGCCCTCTGGGACGAAGTAAAGGACAGGCTCAATGAAAATGCCTATGAATTATCAGGGGGACAGCAGCAGCGCCTTTGTATTGCTCGAACTCTTGCGGTCCAACCTGAAATCATCCTTATGGATGAGCCGTGTTCATCATTGGATCCAGTTGCAACCGCTCGCGTCGAGGAATTAATTTTCAACTTGAAGCAAGATTACACCATAGTAATTGTTACCCATAATATGCAACAGGCAGGCAGAATTTCCGATCTTACCGCCTTTTTTTATTTGGGTAAACTAATTGAATTTGATGAAACTAAAAAGATATTCATAAATCCCAAAATGCAACAGACTGAAGATTACATTTCTGGAAAATTCGGTTAATCTCCATCATCCAATATCCTAGCAATCCCATGGCCACCCATTACGAACAGATTCTTGAAAATGTTAGATCTAAACTTCTATTAATGGGGCAATTGTCGATTGATTCACTTCGCCTTTCCCTTCAGGCACTTCTTGATAAAGATACCGAACTTGCAAGTGAAGTTAGAGCCAAAGACAAGGAGATTGATACACTTGAAAATGAATTGATTAATGATGTGAATGTGTGCTTATCGACTCATGCACCTGTTGCCGGAGACTTGAGGCTACTCGTAACCACGATGAAAATAAGCCATGAGATCGAAAGAGTTGGTGACGAAGCAAAGACAATTGCCAGACGATCGAAGAAAACGGCTGTAAATGATTTCCATTTGATACCAAAGATGGCGGAGTCCGCACAGGAAATGCTCAAGGACGCACTTTCCGTTTTCGTGGAGTACGATGAGGAGAAGGCTAAGGCAATCTGGACAAAAGATTTGGAAATTGATGCCATGAATTTAGAAAATAACCAATTCTGCCAGGCTTTGGTCATTAAAGATATTCACCTTGTCTCATCTATTTTTGAGCTTCTTTTTATTTCTAAATCCCTCGAAAGAATCGCAGACCATGCCGTAAATATCTCAAAAGAGGCTGTTTTNCTGGCAACCAGCCGCGACATTCGGCACGCCCCAGAATTCAANAAGTCATATCTTAAAAAAAATCTCGATTAAATCACTTCNTACNANCCAAATTTTGTTTGCCCCAAAAAATTTCNNCNTCATCATTANAANNTCTCTAGNTAATTNCAATTTTCNCNTNNNAGTCCTTANAGTGCCCTNNAGCTTATCNTTAATGAGATTTGANTTTCATNCACTACNCNCATGAACAGCNTNANTTTTTGGGGNGTNNTNGTTNATNTTTTATANATCCTCGGTGGTCTAGGAATNTTTCTTTACGGCATGAGGGTAATGAGTGANGCCATAACCNAAATNGCAGGTGCCGGCATGCGACGGATTATGGCAAGTATGACCAAAAACCGATTTTATGGACTTTTGACCGGTGTATTTGTCACCTGCCTGGTCCAATCATCCTCTGCAACAACGGTCATGGTTGTCAGTTTCGTCAATGCCCAACTCCTTACACTTACCGAATCAATAGGAATCATTATGGGAGCCAATCTTGGCACCACCTTGACTGGTTGGATCATTGCTTCAGTTGGTAAATTCAGTCTCTCAAAAATTGCACTTCCGATAATCGGCATCGGGTTCCCTTTCATTTTCTCCAAAAAAGCCAAATTTAAACACACAGGCGAATTTCTGGTAGGATTTGGACTACTCTTTTTTGGGCTCAGTGAACTCAAGAACGCAGTACCGGATGTAAAAAGCCTGCTACAAAGCTCAGATCCTAGGGATTTGCAAATGGTTCGTGAAATCCAGGCAACTATCGAACAATTAAATAGCCACGGCTTTGGTTCCATTTTGATTTTTTTAGTCATAGGAATTTTACTGACCATTGTTGTTCAATCCTCTTCGGCAGCAATGGGGATTACCATTATTCTTGCAGTCAACGGATGGATCAACTTCGAGATTGCCGCTGCCATTGTACTTGGAGAAAACATTGGAACAACTATTACCGCTTGGCTTGCCTCTATTGGTACGAGTGTATGTGCACGAAGAGCTGCCCGAGCTCATTTGATTTTCAATGTCGTGGGAACCCTTTGGATGCTCCTTTTATTTTATCCATTTGTATCCATGATAGACAACCTAATGCCAGGAGCAATTTATGCCGAAGATGTGACTTCAGCAGAACTGGATTCACACTATTCAAAAAATGGAATAGAGGGTGATCCGCAGACAGATGAAATCGCCAGGGCGAAGAAATCTATTATTGATACAAATATCCCTCTGCATCTTTCTCTTTTTCATACCATGTTTAATCTATGCAATATTGCATTATTGATTGGCTTTGCTCCAATGATAGCCAGGACTGTCGAACGGATGGTTAAGCCAAAGACCCATGATGGTAATGCACCTAAACCAGGTAGCTTAGCTTCCCTTGATTACGAAAGTTCTGGTATGCTACCTAAAGCTGGTGAGCTTAACCTTGCTCTTGTCGAACCCGAAATTGATCGTTTGGCGGCCATTACACGCTATATGTTTGAAGGGTTTGTTGAAGTGTTTGAAAGCCCGGATGCGGATAAGAGNGACCTGATAAAAGANCTCAAGGAACTCGAAGATAAATGTGATGATCTCGCGTTTGAGATTACCCAAACCTTAATTTATTGCACCACGGAGAGCCTAGCCGGGGAAAGAGCCCTTCGCGTGGCCTCTCTTCTCCGGGTAACNGGTAAATTGGAAGACATTGGNGACTGCTGCTACCGCCTNGTCCAATTGGCNCACCGCAAGTACCGCAAGAATCGCATACTCCCACAGGAAACTTTGCNCGAAATCAANNTATTCTCCGAACAGATCCTTGATTTCATGGAGTTGTATCAAACTCATCTTAAGGATGGCAGCATACCGGATATCGCAAATGCTCAGGCGATTGAAGATCGAATTGACGCATCCAGAAAATCATTACGTAAAAATGCGGTTAAAAGGATGGAAGATAAGGAAAACCTCAAGGCAGAGATGATCTATATCGATATACTCAATGAGATGGAAAGCATCGGNAACGATGCCTTCCATGTGGTTCAAGCCCTCAACCATGTCGTTTGATCATCAACTCCAGGTTTCATTGAATTGGGTTTTTTTTAAGTTTTCACAAACTAACCATTAATTATNGAGCAAACCAATCCTGAAGCTTATGCAGGCTGATTTNCNGCATGCTTGATTCAACCCTCTCTGCTTGAGCCAGCGCTTCGGGGGCATGGATGCCTGAAATTCCTATGATGCGAAGCCTGGCGGCAGACGCGAATGCCACTCCATTGGGAGAATCACCGGCTGCCCAATACTCCTCCGGTCGCATGCCCATGTCCGAAACCGCTCGGTATCATTAACATCCAAGATGCGGAGCAGCCAAAATCGACAACATGAAGCTAGTGACCAAGAGAGTGTCTGTATCCCAGGATGCAAAAAACATCTTATTGATAATTGATTTGGAAAATGATCGAGTTCACTCATTTAATTTTCAGAAGATTTAAACCCACGAGAGTGAATTTTCGGTTAATCATTTTTCGCGCTCCACTCTGAACCGATTGAAGGGACCAAGCTAAGTCATTTCCCTTCTTTCCACCACTTCTTCATATGAGCGATATTTGACTTAATTTCCTGCAGACGATCTCCTCTTCCCCTATTTGCGAGTCCATCCAGATAAACTTTCATATCGCTGTCGTACATTTTCATGGGTTCCACATTCTGTCCAAGGTCTCCCGTTTCACGAATCCATTGGTTCAGGGCTTTTCTCATTTTTTGAAGAGTTTTTGCGTGATTTGGATCATTTGCCAAATTATTCAGTTCCCAGGGATCGTTTTTTAAATCGTAGAGTTCTTCTTTAGCCCGCCTGGGAGAAAGGAGAAGCTTCTGTTGCAAATCATTGAGTTTTCCTTTTTCTCCCCAATCCCGAATTGCCTGATAGATTTCTTTGTTATCCTTGTAAGAACACGGCTGCAAATGCGGACGTGCAGGGTATCCATTTCGAATATATTTATATTCCAGTGAGCGAACTGCCCGGATACGGTCATAGGTCTCATCACACCGGTCTCTAGCACTTACTGTAAATTCCCGTTTTAAGAAATTGGGGCCAAACAGAGTCCTCGCTTCCATGTGCTTGGGTATTTCAATTCCTGCGAAATACAAGGATGTGGCGGCCAAATCAATATGAAGCACGGGGTCCTTTCTTACCGTTCCTCCTTTAACCCGGTTGGGAGCATGAACGAAAAAAGGAATCATCATGCCCTCGTCATAGCAAAACTGCTTACCCCGAGCATGACTTACTCCATGATCAGTGATGAAAAAGATGATCGTGTTTTCAAACTCCCCTTCCTTTTTTAAACGATCAATAATCTGGCCAACCTGAAAATCCATCAGACTGAAAGTATCGAGATAAGCAGCCCAGTCCTCGAGAACAACCGGATGTCTCGGATAATAGGGAGGAAGCACTACTTTTGAAGCTTCAACATGAGGAATATCTTTTGAGGCCCGGGCCTGCGAACGAGCCTTCCCCCCACTGAGGCAAATCTTAGCGAAGAAAGGTTGCCCCTGGTTTCGTCCTGACCATTCGGCTGAATCAAAAACATCGGGTTTCCATTCGAAATTATAATCCGATTTTCCCAGTCTATCTTTATGTTTTGGGCTGGCAGTACCTACCGCATGCCCACTTGAACCTAAACATGTGTAATAACCAGCTTCCTGAAACAATTCAGGAATTAATTTTATATGACTGGGAATGTTGATCTTAGCTACACCACGCCCGCTACGATGGTGATGCGCCCCAATACTTGTCTGATACATACCGGTAATTAATGCTGAACGAGCTGTCGAGCACACCGGTGCGGTCACTGATGCATTGATAAACCGTACGCCATTAGCCGCCAATTCATCGAGTATCGGAGTGTGCACTAATTTTTCTCCGTTAAAACCGTAGTGCTTGGATTGATCCTCCACAACCAGCCAAAGAATATTAGGTCGTGCTTTTACGGTAGAACCCCGCAAATCGATCATACAAAGAAAGATTTGAGAAAAAATCAGGAGAGTAAGGGTTTTCATGGTTTCGGTTTTGTATTTAATTCAAGTTTTCAAACATTGATATGAGATCATTCGGATTCAAAGCTTCCAACGAAGACAGATGACAGTCTGCTTCCTGAAGGCTGGACGCGTCATGAATTGCAGTAATTCCCAAAACTTTCATACCGGCCTTTTTTGCGGAGGCGACACCATTGGGAGAATCATCGATTGCCAGACAATTTTGGGAAGGAATGCCTAGTCCATCCACTGCCTGAGCATAGGTGGCCGGATCGGGCTTCGGTTTTGCGACGTCATCACTGGTGACGATGGATTGAAAAACTCCCTTAAGTTTACCATCTGCAAGCACTTCAAAAGCCGCATTTACATCGGACCTTCTTGACCCAGTGGCCAGTCCCACAGGAAACTTTTCAGCCACCGAACAGACTAATTCAATAGCTCCCGGCATCGCAGTAGCTGATTTCCTGACTAATTTCTCATAGGCTAAAGCCTTGGTTCTCGACCATTTCTGAAATAATGATTCGTCATATTCAATCCCAGACAGTTCCGCCAAGCGACCCATGGCAAAACGCTCGTCTCCCCCGGTGCATTTTGTCAGGAAGGTCTCGTAGCTTTGCTTCATCTCCTCGCCCATCGCTTCGCAAATGGCAAGGTAATGGGTGCGCTCACTGTCAATGATTACGCCGTCCATGTCGAAGACCACCCCCTCTAGCCGGCTGATCATGGCCTGTGACGAGAACGAATTAGGCGAATAAACCCATCACCGGCTTGGCTTTCGCTCCACCGACCACGAAGGGTCTACCGGAAGCAGTCAGGACTTCCTTGTCCAGAGGTAACCCTGCGGCCCAACCGATGGTGGCATGAAGATCGTGCACCGTGACCGGATCCTCGGGGTATGCTCCTTCCTTGTCACTGGAACCATGAACAAACCCTCGTTTCAACCCGCCGCCGGCAAGAACCGTGCTGTAACAGATTGGATAGTGTCCCCTGCCATTTCCGTTGAACTGGGGCTTACGGCCGAATTCAGTCGCCATGACCACCAAGGTGTCATCGAGCATACCCCGATCATCCAGATCCGAGATAAGAGCGGCATAGGCTTGATCGAAAGCAGGGCTCAGGTCCTGCATTTCACTTTCCAGGTTATTGTGCATATCCCAACCATCGGTGGACACCTCCACATACCGAACGCCTGTCTCAACCAGGCGTCGAGCCAAGAGGCAACCCTGTCCGAACTTTCCCATGCCGTATTTTTCACGCATCCCGGAGGATTCCTTGTTCAAATCAAAGGAATCGAGATCTTTGCTCCGTAAAAGCCGGAGCGTATTGTCGTAAAACTCCCGATAGGATTTTACTTGAGGATCCGGGAACCGGGCGGAAAAAAATGAACTGAGCTTTTCGGACAGAGCCAATCGTTGGCTCAGGGCTTCGCTCCCGCCTCGGGTCCGTATGTTACGCAGTCCCGTGTTGGGATTTAGGATGGGAATGGGACTGTAGGCGGTGGAGAAAAAACCGTTGCCGTGCTTGGCGCCGGCATTGATGCAAGCGGAGGAAGGAAGCGTGTCGTGACTTTCCCCTAGATAATGCTGAGCCCAGGCCCCCAAGTTGGGATGCTTTATGGTGTTTTTTTCAGTGAAAGCGGTGCGCATGAAATATTGAGCGGGTCCGTGAACACCTACTTTCGCGGTCATACTCCGAATAACGGCAATCTTATCGGCAATGCCTGCGATCTTGGGCAAATACTCGGTTACCTGAAAGTCGGATTTGGTACGGATCGCCTTTCCGGGACCCTTGGATTTCCCATCCTTCGGATCGAAGGTATCGATGTGACTCATCCCCCCCCTGACCTGCAGGAAAATGATCCTCTTGGCCTTGCCGAAGCCATTTTGGCCCGCAACCGATGGAACGGCGGACAGATTGGGAAGAATCGAGAGGCCAAAGGCTCCCAAGGCGCAACCTTCGACGAATTGGCGACGGTCAATGAAAGAAGAATTCATAGTGCAAAAGATTTTTTTCGGTTATTGTACGAATAAGAATTCGGTGGAATTGAAAAGAGCCCAGGTCAGATCCTCTTTCTTCATGCCGGAGCGCAAGGATTCCTCGATCGCTTCGAACTCGTCCGGGGTGGGCGGTCTGCCAAAGAAACTTAGAAAAAGGAACTCCACGGCTGGTCGGAGACCTCCGCTTTTCTTGAGTTTCGCGCTGAGCCTCGATTCCTTGTCGGCGAGCATTGCCTGAACCTCACCGTTCATCAGCATGAGCGTTTGCGGAATGCTTCCTTCCGAACTCGAATCGTTGACCAGTTCCCTCGAGGACTGCCCGAACATTCGCAGGAAATGATCGTCCTTGGCGGGTTGCTGCATTTCCGACGCCCGTAGAAGAAACTGAGAGCCGACCTTCAGGGGACGTTTCCCGTTCACGTAATCCAATTCGTTCAACCGGCTGCCGTTTCCCTTGGTCAGGTGCCCGGACTTCTTCATCGACAGCACCATCTTGGTCACTTCGGAGTCCGACATCTGATCGAAGGGAAACTGATAACGGGTGACCCGATGGGAGCGATCGATCTTGTAGTCGTCCAATTTCTCGCCGATGACCAAAGCGAGAATCGAATCCCAGGTCTGCTCCGCCGTCATCCTGCGTAAAACGGGACCAGGGAAAAGATACTGATCGGATTGTCCGATCTCGGGGATCACGCTGGACTTTGCCTGGTAAGTTCGGGAGTTGAACAGAACGCGTTGGAATTCGCGCAGGTCGAATCCCGCCTTCACCATAATCTGGCCAAGCAGTTGCAGCAGAGCCGGATTGACGGACTTGCTCAGGTCGTCAAGGTCCTCAAGCGGTTCCTGCACACCCAGACCAAAGGATCGCTGCCAAAGACGATTGGCAATGGTGGCGGCAAAGCGTGGATTCTTCTCATGGGTCAGCCATTGGGCGAAACTGGCCCGAAGGTTTTTCGGATTCTGGTGATCGACCGCATAAGCCGGCCCCTTGTCATCACCCGACTCCCAAATGAAAAGCAGGGGTTCGACGCGGCTACCCGGTTTGACGTCATCGTAGGCGTAATCATCGGGAAACCGCAGGGTTTGATGGGACTTGGTGCGAACCCTCGCCAAGTTGGGGGCCACGGCCTGAATGACGTCTTGCTTCGAAAGTTGCCCATTGCGAAGCTTATTACCGACTTTTCGCGGGTCTCGGTCACTGACGTCCGTCGCTCCGAAAAAGGCGGCAAGTTCGAAGTATTCCCTTTGAGTCCAATCCGCAAGAGGATGATCGTGGCATTGAGCGCAAGCCACGTTTGCCCCCAGGAAAATGGTCAGGGTATTGGACAAATTATCCAGGGGCATGCCCGGATCCCGCAGCAGATAACCGGCAGGACCGGATTGGGCGACGCTCCCCTCCGCCGAAAGCATATCGAAGACCATCTCGTCCCACGGACGGTTGAGGGCAATTTGATCCTTCAACCACCTTTCGTAATGGTTGTAGCTCGTTCGCCTGACGTTTTGCTTGTGACGGAGCAAATCTGCCAACCAGTTGAAGAAGTGAGAGCGGTATCCATCCGAAAGAAGCAAACGATCAATCAATTTCCTGCGTTTTTCGGGATCCTTCTCCGAAAGGAAGTCGGCGGACTCGTCATCAGTAGGAATCCTACCTGCAGCATCGAGATAAATCCGTCGTAAAAAAACAAAGTCATCGGCTGGAGGATTCGGTTGCAACCCTGCCTTTTTCAAGCCTTCTCCGACAAAACGGTCAATCCACAAGGCCGCCGAGCTGATTTGCTCTTCGCTCATCCGGAATTTGAGTTGAGGATTTTTTGGGGGAGAGTTGCGGATTTTGGGAAGCGGACTGACTTGGTTTTGAGAAGTTTTGCGCTTTGGCTTTTTATTGGAGTCCGCCGCGATCGCGGACAAACACAGCGATCCAATGCCCATCAGGCAAAGACAGGAAACCAATAAGCGACAGGTGAACATGGTAAGTGTAACTATTAGATCAAACGACGAAAACTAGGGATAGTTTCATTTTGGAAAAATCACAACTATGGTTTTTTCTTCCTCTTCGGAAGATGAAGCAGCCCGAGAAAGGCGGGTTCCCGCAATTGCCTGTTCCATTGGATACGCAAGCGGTTCAAATGCTCGACCTTATCCGGAAAGCGATCGGCCAGGTCGGTTGATTCGCCAAGATCCTTTCCGAGATCGTAGAGTTGAGCCTTTCCCCCCTTCCAGGGAATCAAAATCTTTTCATTGCCCTGACGCACCGCGAACCGGTTGCGATCGAATTGGCGAAGATAAATCGCTTCATGAGGCGCCCCCTTGTTCTCCCCCGTAAGATAAGGGATCAGGTTGACGCCATCCAGAGGTTTTCCTTCGGGAACTTCAGCGCCTGAGAGAGCCACCACGGTCCCGCCCAAATCCAATGCACTCACGGGCTTATCATAGACCCTGCCTTCCGGGAGTCTGCCCTTCCACTGAAGAGCGAAAGGAACGCGGAAACCGCCCTCCCAGGCATCTCCCTTATCCCCCCGAAGCGGATTGTTACGGGAGGCATTCTTGGAGGTTGGACCTCCATTGTCGGAAAGAAAGCAGATGATGGTTTTCTCTTCCAAACCATGCCTGCGCACTTCCTTCAAGACCCGCCCAACCCCATCATCCACGGCACTCACCATAGCCGCGTAGGTTTTTCTCTTTGGATCTTGGATGTCGCTAAAACGATTCAAATATTTTTCCGTTGCTTCCAGGGGGGTGTGCGGGGCGTTGTAGGAAAGAAAAAGAAAGAACGGCCAATCCCTATTCCGTTCGACGAAGGAAACCGCCTCATCGGAAAAGTCATCGGTCAGGTATTTTCGCGGAGGAACCGGTTCGAAATTTTTCATCAACCAGGTGCGGTAGCTTTCGGACTCGCCCTTGGCATCCTGGCTTCTTCGAATGGTCAGTTTTTCCGGGAAATAGACGTGGCCACCTCCCAAATGTCCGTAAAACTCGTCGAATCCACGCTTCATCGGATGGCTGGTGGGAATGTGAGCACCCAAATGCCACTTTCCAATAATCCCGGAATGATAACCGGCGGGCCTCAGGAGTTCCGCAATGGTTTTCTCCTCTCGGGTGAGGCCCATATCGGAATCCTGAGGCTGGTATTGGGGGTTTCTCTCGAAGCCAAACCTTTGGGGATAGCGGGCGGTCATGAAACCGGCACGCGATGGACCACAGACAGGGTAGGCAACATACCCGTTGGTGCAACGCACTCCGTTTCTGGCAATGGAATCAATGTGAGGTGTAGGTATGTCCTGGCATCCGTTGAAGCCGACATCCGCATAGCCCAAATCATCGCACATAATCACAATCATGTTGGGCTTCTCAACCTTGGCTGCACCGATTTGGGTAAAAAGTGAAAACAATACAAATATTTGTAATTTCATACCAAAATAATATTGGGGCATTGGGACCCGGGACAACCCTTATTTTTTCTTTTGAGCGATAAAATTTCTTTCGGTTGCAATGGGATCCGCATCTCCCAGTTCCTCGAGTTTTGCGTGGAGTTTGGACTTGAGCCGATTCATAACCTTCGCATGGCTACCCTTTTTGACCAGGTTTGAGAGTTCGTAGGGATCCTTCCTTAAATCATACAATTCGTACTTGGACCGGCGGTGGAGTTTCTCAACCAATGCCTTTGCCTGTTCGTCGTCATCCGCCAGAGGAACCCAGGAAGCCGCGGTATTGAGGACTTCCCCAGCCTCACCGCCCCCGTTTTTCAACTTCAGAGCCTGGCTCAGCGTGAGGTTGGAGGTAATGCTCCGATGGTTCGGATTGAAGATCAGGGAATACCCTTTGTCACGGATCGTACGAATGGGAAAAACCCGTTCCCGGTTGGCAATGATTCGACAGTTGGTGAAAGCCCCGTAGACGTAATCGCGCAGGGCAGAACCTTCTCCCTTAAGCAAGGCCAGAAAGCTTTTTCCATCGCAGGCTCCCTTGTCCAAGCTCCCTCCCAATCCATCGACCAACGTGGGCGTTACACCTGCCGTTGAGACGAGTTCCCTGACCACCGAACCGGGTCGGGTCACACCCGGCCAACGCATCACCAAACCGGTGCGCAAACCGTTATCGTAGCAGGTCCACTTNGCAAAGGGAAGTTGAGTGCCTTGTTCGCTGCAAACCATGAAAACGGTTTCGTCCCATAGTTTTCTTTTCTCAAGCTCCTTTCTCATCATGCCCACAAGACGGTCGAAGTTGGTTATCTCCGCATAATACTTCACCATNTCNTCCCTCAGTTCCGGGGTGTCCACCCAATAGGGCGGAACCGTCAGTTTGCTTGCGTCGTAGGCNGATGGATCGCCCGTGGTGAAAGGAGCGTGCGAATCATGAGAACCAATGAAGAGACAAAAGGAATCCCCTTTCTTTTCGCAGTCCTGGAAAAAGGAGCGGGATTTCGCAAGAATATCCGGATTGGCATNGGTTTTCTTGCTTACTTCGCCCAATTTCTCAAAGGGGTAGCACTCGTTCGGTCCGACGTGAGATTTTCCCAACAGGGCGACCCGGTACCCAAGNGGCTTGAGATAATGAACGATGCTTTGGGTACCCTCCACCGACTTCGAATGGTTCGGCAGAGTCCCCGTTCTCCACGGGGAACGCCCGCTGTACAGTTCCTGCCTGAAGGGAGCGCACATGGCGACTGAGCAGTAGGCCCGATCGAAACGGGCTCCTTCCTTGGCCAAGCGGTCAAGGTTTGGAGTTTTGCATTCCTTTCCCCCGTAGGCGCCCCAGGTGTCGCGGCTCATGTCATCGGCAAGTATGAAGACAACGTTGGGCGTGGCCGCGACGGAGAAGTTCAAGAGGGAAAGAGTGATCAGTAGGAGCTTATTCTTCATTTATTCGTCATAGGTTTTTTATTCATAGCAGGCAGTCGCGGAAACGGCTCGAGTTCAGCAAAGTCCTTCCTACTTATTGCTTTTGTTCAAAGGCTGGACGAACCCTTTCGGCGCCAAGGCAAGCAGTNCGTTCAATTCGGACTCCTTCATGCCTAATATTTCAACTTTAGGATTCCGGGTCAGCCTAAGCTTTCGGTAAATGATTTTTTGGGGGATACCTCCGTGAATCTGGAGAGAGATTTGCCCGTCAAGCTCTCCGATCGGGTCTCGCACGGCCACGGTTATCTTACCATTGATGGCCAACCATATGCGGTGTCCAACGGCCAATATCTCATAGCTGTTCCATTGTTCGGGCTTGAGGTATTCGCNCTCCTTTAATTTNTTTTTTGCGAGAATTTTCCGGCCATGCTCATGGTAGAGCGATCCCCACCATCCTTTTCCAATATCCGCTTGGTATCCCACTGCGGATCCGTTTTGCTGGCGTTCAGAGCGAAACTGTATGCCTCCATTGCCTGCGAAGGGCACTTGCTTGACCTGAAGCGAAAGGTGGAAGTTCTTTACCTTCTCATCATACCAAAGGAACTGGTTACCGGGAACGCGCTGGTCTCCATTGGTTCCAACGATTTCTCCATTCCGTACCGACCAGAAGGACATTTCGTTCGCACTCCATCCGGTGAAATCCTTTTCGTTGAAAAAGGGCTCTGCGGCCTGGGTCGTCGATAGGAAAGAGGATAAGATAAGAATGAATGCCCCTGATAAAAGAGGTAAATGGATCCGTTTCATTTCGAATATAGGTGATCGAAAGCCCTATTCAAAAGACAGAGCCATCTGCTGAAGCAGGGGTTTTGATTGGTTACTGGTTGTATCGGTCATTTTAACTTCCACNTGAAAGCCAAAGCCAGGTGGAAGACTGGAAAGTTCTAAGGTCGCCGGTGACTTTTCGATCTGTTTCGAAAATCCCTGAATATAGTCGTANCTTTCTTTCAGTTCCTTCCAATCGGTCCATTGATCAATTTTCCCGTTGTTGTTCGTGTCCACGCCAACCCGGGATTCCACTTTTTCAACCCAGGGNCCTGGACTAACATAGTCATGAGCGGTCTGGGTGATCATGTAGAATTTTCCTTCGGCAAATCCGATGTCGGGATCCGGATGACCACGACCGATTTCTCCGCAAAACTCGAAGGGTTTGCCGATACTGGATGAGGTGAACCAACCAATCCGGATTTTCTCATTCGCAGGATGAAAATCGCAAAACAGGTAATACTGTCCCCCGATTGCAATCGATGCCCAGTCGCCGTATGCGTCCTGCTCNGGTTCGTGNACCTGATATTNGGCCACATTNNTGGTNAATCTTTTGGGNTTTTCCTTAACCCAGTGAGGATGCAGGTATTCCGCGGTTTCNCCCGTNGGTTTGGTACGATGATCCACCGCAGGNTCGACGATCTTGAATTGATCGATTCCGTTGGGGCTGACCGCATGTCCNGCNAGGGGGGAGTCCCAGGAGTGNGTGCGGGCATTAATNGGNCTCCAGTCTTCGAAAATNATNTGGAANTTCCCGTCAAGGTCGCGGATCACCGCNCAATCGGAACCATGGGACGGATCATGTAATGCCATNCCCATGTTTTTACCNGGCTTNCCATCGGTCAGGTCCTCGTCAATNATNAGGTGTGGGTCCTGATCGTTGGGGNAATCATAATAAATGTAGGTCTTTCCTCCCACCTGTTCCGCNGTCGTGGTCCATCTGGCAAACCCNGGAGTGACNGGGCCGTGATGCACCCAGATCTTCATGTCCCTGCTTTGCCAGGCGTGGTAACCGCCCAGTCCCTGCTCCAGACCGCCCGGNNCATTAAACTGGTTTTCGTCGGGCGTTGTCNTAAGGGNNANATCGNANCCNTCGAGTTGGGCATCCTCCTCCTTGAAGTTTTTAACTTTTTGACCTTTTACGGGTTTCGGATGCCTATACCGGCCAAACATCCAGTAGTCCTGAGGCCCTTTGGCGAGGAAGACGGGAGCATCANCAAGGTTGGATGGCCCGATTCCCGGGATCTCCTCCCAGTTTTGCCAGACGGGCGACTGATTGAGCGTGAGGGATTGAGGAGCCTTTTTTGTTTTAAACTTCTTGAGCTTGGTCTTGAAGTGCCCGGCTTTTTCCACAGGGGAGACTACATTGTCTTGGATGATAATCCCTTTGCTCGATTGAAGATTCTTTTTCCATTCTGTTTGGCTCTGAATTTTCCAGCTTTCGGAAAAAAGAGANNCTGTGTAGGCAAGGGNAANGGATATGATTAAANAAAGTTTCATGACTATCNTGTAATGAAAATTAGTTTTATTTTGATATGGTGAACCCTCTGGGCAGGTAGGATACTTCACGGTCGTTGGGTACTGGNTTNCCTGNAGAGCTTCTNCCCTTTTTTACTTCGNTGTCGAGCACCTGAATGAGCTCTTTTACCTTCGCTTTGTTTTTTGCCTGCAGGTTGTTTCTTTCCCCTCTGTCCTGCTTCAAATTAAACAATTGAATGGAGGGTAAGCCCTGCTTTTTTGCCTCCATTTCCTTCGGAGCACTCCATCCACCACTTCCCGCGGAAAGGCAAAGTTTCCAGTCTCCCTGTCTGATAGAGAAGTGACCGCTAATCGAATGACTGATTAGGGTTGAGCGGGTTGTTTTTGATTTTCCCTTGAAGGCCGGGACCAGACTGAAGGAATCCTCGCCTGCCTGATCCATTTTCTTCTGCCCGGTAATCTCCCTCATGGTGTCATACAGATCGGTTAGGCATGCAAGGGCATTGGTCTTTTGCCCGGCCTTGATCCCGTTTGGCCAACGGACGATCAACGGTACCCGGTGACCACCCTCGTAAATATCTGCCTTATGTCCGCGGAATCCGGCACTAGGATCGTGACCAAATTCAGCTAATTTTTCGAAGTTAGCCTGATTGGAGCATCCA
>NHCT01000032.1 GCA_002167605.1 Verrucomicrobia bacterium TMED40
TAATCACAGCGCCTACAGCTTGGAGCATAAAGATGTCTTGCAAAGGGTGGCCGACAAACTTGAAGAGATAGAAAGCAGCAAGCCGTATCTCAAAATAGTTTAACCTTCTAAACCTAAAATTTTACGAGGGACCCAGAACCCCGTTTTAAGAAAATGAGATGCGCAATGCATACAGTTATGCACACTCAGTTGTATGTTGATCAAAAATGAGTAGCTTACGACTTTAAAATATATCAAACGTAAAGATTACATGGTTGAAATATAATCCTCCGCGTTACTCNTTTATAGATTATGAGTTGACTATAAAGGAGCAAATTCGTCGTCCCATCTGATACTGGCTTCATCACGCTATTTATAGAGTGCTGCAAGCTCCAAGAAGACTGGAACATAAATGTATAATAATTCAGCTTAGCCGGTAATTTCTTATGGTTCTGCCAACTGATGATGTGTCGCCATTGCCTCTACGTTGAGCTGCTTTGNATCTATCTCTATTGAGTGAAGACNAACAATATTTGCAAGAGATACAAAGACTTTGTTTGAGTACTCACCTCGAATAGGGNCCCNCATTATCCATGTTCCACCAGCTAAAACTTGNGCTTCTTCGCCAAGATCGCCGAGCACCTTGGTCGCATCTGTGATNCTCGNGGGTGAAATCAAACGTNGTTGTCGCAGTACCGTCATTAGCTCCATTCCAGGTCTAATAATTCATAAGTTTCGGGCAAAATCACAAACGCCAGAACGCTAGATCTCGATAACCCGCGGGCCCAAGTGCGCCAATTGCCAGCTGGCAAAGTGGGCCGCAACGGCATGCCCCAAGGTNAAAACAGTTATCCCGTCNAAGGGACGCATCAAAACGACCTTGGCAGGTCTAGGACATGTTCGGCGATATAAGACAGGATCAGGTTGGTCGAGATCGGTGCCACTTGGTAAAGACGGGTTTCGCGGAATTTGCGTTCAACATCATATTCGCTGGCAAAGCCGAACCCACCGTGGAATTGAATGCAAGCATTTGCCGCTTCCCAACTTGCCTTGGCGGCCAGATACTTGGCCATGTTGGCTTGCGCCCCGCAGGATTGTTGGGCGTCAAACAAGCGGCAAGCCTCAAAGCGCATTAGGTTGGCGGCCTCGATTTCGATATGTGCCTCGGCAATCGGGAACTGAACACCTTGGTTTTGTCCTATGGGTCGTCCAAATACTTTGCGCGCTTTCACATATTCCGAGACCTTATCAATGAACCAATAGCCGTCCCCGATGCATTCTGCTGCAATCAGTGCGCGCTCCGCGTTGAGACCATCGAGGATGTATTTGAACCCCATTCCCTCTTCCCCAATAAGGTTTTCGACAGGTATTTCGAGGTTGTCAAAGAACAGCTCGTTGGTTTCGTGATTCACCATGTTACGGATTGGTTTGACCTCCAGCCCGTTGCCAATCGCTTGTTTGAGGTCAACGGNGAAAATCGACATGCCTAGGGATTTCTTTTTGACCTCAGTCAGAGGCGTCGTGCGCGCNAGCAAGATCATCAGGTCCGAATGCTGGACGCGACTGATCCAGACCTTTTGACCGTTTATAACATAGCGGTCACCTTTCCTTTCCGCCGTAGTTTTGATCTTTGTCGTATCACTTCCCGTCGTAGGTTCGGTGACACCCATAGACTGCAAGCGCAACTCACCCGACGCGATCTTTGGCAAGTAATGCGCCTTTTGAACTTCGGATCCGTGCCGCAGCAGCGTGCCCATATTGTACATCTGTCCGTGGCATGCACCGGAGTTGCCACCTGCCCGATTAATTTCTTCCATGATGATAGAAGCTTCCGTCAGGCCCAGGCCCGATCCGCCGAATTCCTCAGGGATTAGCGCGGCCATCCAGCCAGCCTGCGTAAGCGCCTGGACAAACGCTTCGGGATAGGCGCGATCCTGATCAATCTGGCGATGATATTCTGGCGGGAAACTGGCGCATAACGCGCGCACAGAATCACGGATTTCTCTGTAGTCCTCTGTCACATAGCAACCTTTCTAGTCAAATGAATCACTGACAACCACAGATTGGGCGCTTGGAAACCCAAAAAGTGCTAAAATTTCTCAACGTCGCTTGCTCAAATCCGGATCCCANTTTGGGATATAGCGGTCCATTGGATAACATTGATCCAGATCGACAGGCGGCTGGATGACATACTTGCGGTCGAATTCTGTCCAAGGGTATTCCATGCCAGAGCGAATAATATGCGGCCAATCCGGTTGAGCAAAAAGCGGTCGCCCTACGACTGCTGCATCCCCTGCTTGTGTGTCAAACACCGCCTCTGCCCCCGGACCGTCGGCAATCCCANCGTTGACAAGCATGCTTTTGCCAGATGCCTCTTTGAGGGCCTTGGCCATTGGCGTGTCCGAGTTCGGATCGCGGTTGTCGGTCCAGTCAAAGCTCGACCAATGCAACGCGTCCGCTGAACAATCCGCAAGGGCTACGCCAATGGCACGTGCGTATTCAACACCATCCGGCCACGCCCCCATGAAATCATCGACGCCATCCTGGCTTAGCCGCAATGTAATCAATTTGTTANGGCCTATGGCGTCACGCACTTTTTGGCATACCATCTTGGCAAACCGCACGTTATTTTCCGGCGACCCACCATAGGCATCACTGCGCAAGTTTGTCTTTGGCGTGATGAACTGCCAAAGCAGATAGCCGTTCGCGCCGTGGATTTCGACNCCGTCAAAACCCGCCTCGATAGCACGTACTGCACCCTGCGCAAAACCATCCGCGACCTGCTCCAGCTCTGCCTCACTCAGCGCACGGGCGGGCGGGAAAGTTACCTGCGGCCAGTCGCTGTTTATGCCGCGATCGTGTTTTTCATCATCGTTGTCAGTGTATAACACCCAGCCTTCGCTTTGCGTATCTGAAGCTGAAACCGCGCTTTCCCCCTCAAACAAGCACCTAGGGTCAGACACGCGGCCACCATGCATCAACTGGCAGATGATCGGTGTCCCAAATGCGTGCNCAGCCTTGGTGACNTTCTTCCAACCTTCAACATGTTTGGCATTCGCGATGCCGGGCTGTGACAGATAGGCTTTGCAACCCAACTCATCGATCTCATAAGTCCCTTCTGAGATGATCAGACCGACACCACCGCGCGCACGGCGTGCGTAATATGCCACCATTTCGTCAGTTGGTGTGCCATCAGGCTCAGCAACTTGACGGGTCAAGGGTGCCATCATGAGGCCGTTCTTCAGCTTTAGGGGGCCAATCTGAACCGGAGAGAAAGTTTTAGGAAACATGTCTTTACCCTTCTTTTATTGCACATATTCTGTGCGGCGGATTAACCCCAGCGCACTAGAACCACCCCACAAAACGCGAGCACGATGCCCACAAGCTTACGCAGTGTCAAAGCCTGTGGTTCTAATTCGAATGCACCAATCGTATCTGCAACAACTGAACCGACAAGTTGTCCGACTACCAGGCACAAGAAAAATGCTGTCGCCCCCATAATGGGGACAAGCATAATGCCGCCAGACACGAACANGGCACCAAAAACTCCTCCAAACACAGCCCACCAAGGCAGCAGGAGCAACTGGCTGGCCTGGGTCGGTGCACCGTTCAAGCAGAACAATACAAAAACAAAGACTGCCGACAGTAGGAGAGAAAAAGTGGCCGCTGCAAATGCTGAATTCAAAACACTTGCCGAGGCGCTGTTGACGATCGGCTGAAACGATAGCGCCACACCTATCAAAACAGCAGCAAAAAAGGGCCAGAACAAGCTCATGCTAAGCGCTTACTAACGTATGGGTTATGTGATATTACAGTCGCCATCACGTCAATTCTCGTTGCGCCGATTGATGGTCTCTAGATAGCTAACGCAGGTCTGAGTGGATTCAACGTCAGCGAATTTGGCATCAATATCGAATAAATTCCACGCCATTGCGCCAGGAACCCGATCGCCAATCGCCTCTTTGACAGCGATTGTGCGGAACCCTTCGGCCAACCCATCGCAAATGGTCGTGCGCACGCATGCAGTGACGGTCACGCCTGTCACAAGGATCGTATCGACCTCTGCTGAGCGCAGATATCCCGCCAGATCCGTGCCAGAAAACGCCGAAGCACGTTTTTTCATCAATACATATTCGCCATCAAGCGGGGCGATCCGGCTGTCAATCGCCCAAAGATGTTCATCCTTTATATTGACTGCTTCAACCGGAATTTTGGCGTGCCACAGGCCCATGTCGGTTGTCGGGTCGTCCCTATCGGTTTTCTGATAAGCCGTNGTGATATGGACAACAGGATGTCCATTTTCGCGGCACGCTTTAAGNAATTTTTGCATCGCCGGAATGACACGGTCATCGATACCCTCGCAGGTGAACGGGTTGCCAGGCCGGGTCCAGGCATTGGCCAAATCGACCGAAACCAGTGCGGGTTTTTTGCCAAACCCAATACGCCGCTGAAATCCGCGCTTTTTGTAGATTTTGGTACTTTCATCAAATGCGCGTTGCAGAACAGCGTCCAAATCTTCGGTATGATCCATTTTCTTACTCCCGTTTTAAAAATGTGNGCTCTGCACCCCGTCGCTGGGATGCAAGAAAAATTTTACGCACGCATCTTGGTGCGCAGGATTTGGGTTGCTTCTTCGTCCAACGCCCAGTCATACCCGTCATCAACAGGTTTGAGGACAACACCGTAGTCAGACTCGGCATGAGCAGGGCCGAAGAACCCATCCAGAACATCGTCCAGCACTTTGGCAGGATCGCGGTCCAGTGGTTCGCCATATCCACCACCCGAAGGTGAGTAATATGACACCACATCCCCCACTTCCGCGCGCATTCCGGAGAACTTCGAGTATTCGCTGCGCGTCTTACCACTGTGGATGTTATGGATTTCCATCTTGCCACCCGCGCCCTCTTTGCCACCAAAGATGCCCCATGGCGGATCAAGGTGACGGTCGCTTTCATGAGTCATGAAACCAGGTGTGAGATAACGCTGGGATTTGACCACGCCAGACCCACCACGAAACTTGCCCGCACCGGGTGGCACATCGTCACGCACCTCGTAGCGATCGCAGATCAATGGCAAATGCATGCCAAGATCTTCAAGTGGGTTATTGCGGGTATTACGCATCAGCTCTTCGACAGTATCAGGACCATCAGACGCAGGGCGCCCGCCCATCGCCGCCTCATTGACCTCAAGGAAAACCCAATAGTCACCGTTCGGGCGCACACCCGAATAGGCCGCAAAGCTAAGCGTTGCCGCGTTACCAGCGGTACAGCGGTCTGGCAGAACCGGCGCAAGCGCTTTGATCACCAGATCGGCCATGCGTTGGATTTGGCAGAACCGCGCCTCAGCCGCTGCGGGCCAGATCGGATTAAAGATACTTCCTTTGGGCGCAGTCACGCTGATCGGGCGGAACGACCCCTCGTTGGCCGGGATGTCGTCGGTGGAGGTATAGGTATCCAGCAACATCGCACGAAACACAAAGAAAGCGGCAACCATGGTTGAACCTGCAAAGGGCACGTTAAACGCCGTCGGCACCTGGGGTGAGGACCCCGTCAGGTCAATCTCGACTGANTCACCTTTAATCCTCACGCAGACNTTGATCGGCAATGTAAANTCACGGTTGCGGCCATCATCGTCCATNAACCCTTCGGCNAAATANTCACCATCCGGTATCTTAGCGATCTCTGCNCGCATCCTGCCTTCGGTATAGTCCATCAACTGTTTGGTCGCTTGGATCACGGTTTCTTTNCCGTATTTCTCAAGCAGTTCCTCGAAGCGACGCACACCCAACTCAGCAGAGGCGATTTGCGCCTCAAGGTCGCCCATCACCAAACCGGGCACGCGAGTATTGTCGCGTATATACTTCCACATATCCTCATTGCGTTCGCCCTCATGGTAGAGTTTCACGGCGTCCAGCAGCATGCCTTCAGCCCAGACATCTGGGACATCGATGATCAGGCCCGGCGTCGCCGCACCGATGTCAACATGATGGGCGGTATTGGCCGAGAAACCTACAAGCTCCCCGCCAACAAACACGGGCATCACAATCGCAATATCCGGAGAGTGAGAGGCGCCTTTGTATGGGTGATTNTGGATCACACAGTCGCCTGGCTTCCAGTCTTCGATCTTTAGTGTTTCGTGAATGCCGCGCAAGTATCCGGGCAAAGAGCCGATGTGCATAGGTGTTGAATCGCTTTCACATAGCGTATTGAAATCAACATCAAACAACCCCGCACCAAGGTCCTGACTTTCGCGAATAATCGACGAATAGCTCATCCGGTACAGCACGTTGCCCATCTGTTCTGCGATGGAATGCAAGGCGCCACCGACAACCTGCAGGGTGATTGGATCAAGTTTTTTTGTCATTTGTTTCTCCTCCCTCAAACGCGCGCGATGCGCATGTCACCGAATGCCAGCACAGTTGCTGTGTAGCCCGGCGGCACGATGGTTGTTGAATTATGCTGTGTCACAATCGCTGGTCCTTCGACCGTGTCATCCTTCAGCATCTTGGAGCGGTCATAGCGNGGCGTTGGCGTTGGCTTGCCATCATCAAAGATGGTATCAAGGCTGTACATCAGCGCTTCGCTTGGGTTGGCACGCCCCCCTTGCGCTAGTTCGGGCAAGGTCAGTTGATCCACCTCAGCCGAGGCCACGACACGCANGGTCACCCCTTCGGTAACTTGATCGCGGAAGGCATGGCCATAGGCTTCTTTGTGCACGTCAAAGAAGGACTCGATGACGTCTTTTTTGTTCTCTTGGGTTAGTGCGCCATCCGGCATATCCGCCCGCAGCTCAAACCCCTGCCCCAGATAGCGACACTCCATGATCTTTTTAAAACGACGCGCGGCAGGCTCAATACCATCCGCCTCTAGTTGTGCGTTTGCATCTGCGGTCAACTCATCAACGATGGTATTGATCCGCTTGATCGCATCGTCATCCGCATCGTCCAGTGTTTGCAGTACAGAACGCGTGTATTCGTATTGTAGATCCGTCACCAACAAACCCATCGCCGCCGTGATCCCCGGCTGGATCGGCGATATGACATCGCGCGCTTGGATCATTTCAGCCAAAGCCACCGAATGAAGCGGCCCCGCGCCGCCAAAGCCCATCAGCGTGAACCCACGCGGGTCGATTCCCTTGGCAACAGAGTTGGCGTTGATCGCCAGCGCCATGTTGTTGTTGATGATCTTAAGNATACCCAAAGCTGCATCTGTAACGCTTAGGCCAAGAGGATCAGCGATATGTTCCTTAATCGCCTTTTCCGCCAGATCCTTGTCGATCGACAGATCGCCGCCCAGAAAGCGTTTAGGGTCCAGACGACCAAGGGCCACCTGCGCATCAGTGACCGTAGGTTCTGTACCACCGCGCCCGTAACAAGCTGGGCCGGGCACCGCACCTGCAGACCGCGGGCCGACGCGGAATGCGCCGCCCACATCCACATAAGCNATTGAGCCACCGCCTGCGCCAATCGCATCGATATCGATCATCGGGGCCAGCACGGGCAAGCCTGCAACTTCGCTGTCGCGTGGGTTCTTGGTGCGCAATTGGCCATCTTGAATGACAGAAATATCAGCTGAGGTGCCGCCAATATCAATCGTGATCACATTGCTGGTGTCACTATGACCGCCCGTCCAGCGACCGCCAATGACTCCACCCGCAGGGCCGGAAAGCAAAAGGCCAATGGGACGGGAAGCAGATTGATCGATNGTGGAAATGCCACCGTTGGACTGCATGATCCGCACTGCGGCGGTGATGTTGTTTTTCTTAAGCCGGCTTTCCAGACTGCGCAGGTAAAGCGCCGTCTTAGGGCCGATATAGGCATTCATCGCCGTTGAGCTAAATCGCTCATACTCACGGATCACATTCACCACCTCGGAGGACGCACAGACAAAGGCGTCTGGCATGACTTCTTTGATGATCTCAACAGCCCGCTTTTCATGGGTGTCGTTAAGGAAGGAAAACAAGAAACCGACAATCACTGCATCCAGACCACGCTTTTTAAACAGCTCAGCAGCGGCGCGCACTTCATCCTCGGACATTGGCGTTTCAATCTCGCCTGTTGGCGGGGTAAGCCGTTCAGTTATTGGGATACGATTGCGCCGCTTGACCAGCGGCTTGCTTTGCCACGGTACATCAAATTGCAGCGAGAAATTATGAGGGCGTTTGTGACGCGCCATGTGCATGATGTCGCGGAAACCTCNNGTGGTCAGCATGCCGACGTCGGCACCGTTGCGTTCAATCACCATGTTGGTTGCAACNGTTGTGCCGTGAAACAACACGTCAATGTCACCGGGGCCCACACCGGCCTGCTTGCAGACCTGCAAGACACCGGCAACCACCCCTTCGGACTGGTCATGGGGGGTGGAAGGTACTTTTGTTACCACCACCTGCTGTTCGTCTTCCCCAACAACCCGCGTTCGTTCAAGCACAATATCGGTAAATGTACCGCCNACATCCACGCCAACTCGTATCATCTCCTATCCTCTCCAGTTTGTTCAAATGTCATTTCGTATTGTCTTTTCAGCAGCCATTCCTGNGGCGAGCAGTTGGCTATCAGCACCGCTGGGGGCGCTCAAAAGAAAGCTTGTTGGCAACCCCGCCGAGTCATGCCCGTTGGGGATTGCGAGACCGGGCAGATCATAAAAACTGCCGACGCTGGTGTTTCTATTCGCCCGCAGATTGTGATGCGCAAAGGCCGCATCATCGCCCTCAAAGGTTTTCAACGCAGGCGCAGTATCAGGTGTGGTTGGCATGGCAAGAAAGGCGCCGTCAAGTGCCTTGCGTATCTCTTGCATCCCCAGTGCGCGTTGGCGCTGCAGTGCCACAAGATCAGCGGCAGACATGCTACGACCTATTTCAATTCTGGCCCGCACACGTTGATCCATATGGTTCGCATCGCAGCTGTCCATGATCTTGCGGTGCTCGTGAAACGCATCCGCGGCAACGATAGACCCAAGGTCGCGCAACATCGCTGCTGCCGTCTCCAAGGCCGGGATCGACTGGCGTTGGATGCACGCGCCCGCGCGTTCTAGCTCTTTGAGGCTACTTTCAAAGGCNGCCGCTACTGAAGGGGCCAATCCATCCGTCACAAAACCCTCAGGAACCAAGATGATCAGCTGTTCCAGTGCAGAAATCTCTATCGGGCGATCCGGCTGGCCAGTCAGGGCGTTGAAAATCAATGCACAATCTTCTACCGAATGCGCAAGCGGGCCTAGGGTGTCTTGCGTACGTGACAATGCAAAACAGCGATCAGTCGACACCCGGCCTTCAGACGTTTTGAACCCGACAACCCCGCAAAAGGAGGCGGGAATGCGTACGGACCCTGCCGTGTCAGACCCAATCGCAACAGGCACAAGTCCAGCCGCAACAGCCACGCCCGAACCGGAGGATGATCCACCGGGTGCATGAGGTTCGCCACCATGGGGGTTCAGTGGTGTGCCAAAATGTGGATTTTGACCCAAAGCAGAATAGGCAAATTCCGCCAGGTTAACTTTGCCCAGATTGACCATTCCCGCCTGCGCGGCGCGGCGCACGGCAGGTGCATCTTCTTCGGCAAGCGGGGTCTCTTTGAACAAGCCAGAGGCAACCGTCGTCTGCTCGCCAGCCATGTCGATAAGGTCTTTCCATGCAAGCGGAACACCATCGAGGGGNGACAAAGGACGACCAGCAGCAAGCCGTTCATCAGCACTGCGAGCCTCTGCCAAAGCGCGGTCTTGGGTAACGTTCAGAAATACCGCACTGGTTTGCTCTTCTATGTGTGACAGAAAATGCTCAGCAACCTGAACCGCCCCGCCCTTATAGGTGGCTAGCAATCGACCAATTTCAGCGGCAGAGGCATGCTGAAGCGAGTCTAACTGACCCTGCTGAAGCGGCTCCGCCAAGGCCATTATGCCGCGTCCATCACGATGGTGGATCTTTCGACTTTCCAGCACAAATCCATTTCTGCACCTTGCACCACGCCTTTGCCGACAATCTTTTCGCGGTGGGTTTCCAGTTTAATTGAAAGCGCATCGTTTACGCGAACATCCACATGAACTACATGGCCAATCTGGTTCAGGTGTTGGACCGTGCCCGTAATCCGGTTTTCGTCTGCCTGCGCTTTTGGGCCGCCGGGTTCACGCAAATCTACATATTCTGATGGAGTTACCAGCATCGCNAAGGTACCATTTTGCGCGATAGATACGTCAAATCCCGGCACCCCAGCCAGCAGTCCGACACTGGTTTGTACGCCGGCGTGCTTTTTGGAAACGTTCTTTATTTGCCCTTTAATAATTGTGTTACGCCCAATGAAACGCGCAACAAATCCCGACTTGGGACGTGTATAAAGCTCAAACGGATCAGAGATTTGTTCAACCCGTCCGGCATTCATAACGACAACACGGTCACCCATCGCGAGCGCTTCGGATTGCGCATGGGTCACAAAAACAAAGGTGATGCCAAGATCGCGTTGCAGGATTTTCAACTCTTCCTGAATAGATTTACGCAGGTTGGCATCCAACGCGCCAAGCGGTTCATCCAACAACAAAATGTCGGGCTCTGTTACCAGTCCACGCGCCAAAGCGACACGCTGCTTTTGCCCACCAGATAGGGCGGCCTCGCGCGCTTCCGTAACGTCGCCCAATTCGAGTGTGTCGATGATGGCATCAACCTTCTTTTTGATTTTGTTGCTAGGCATGCCGCGCACTTCGAGGCCAAAACACAGGTTTTGATAAACCGACATATGCGGGAAAATCGCATAGTTCTGGAAAATCGTGGCCGTGGGGCGTTTTTCAGCAGGCACATTTGTAAAGTTGCGGCCNCGGATCAGCAGATCACCCGATGTGATGCTTTCCAGCCCTGCAATCATGCGCAAAGTCGTGGTCTTGCCGCAGCCCGATGGCCCAACAAAGGAGATGAACTCACCCTTTTGGACATTTAAATCGAAGCCTTCGACCGCCAGCGTGCCGCCTGGGTAAATTTTTTGCAGACTTTTTAGTTCTAGATCGAATTGGGACATGCAGCTCTTCCAATGAGAGTCGCGAAGGGAGCTAAGGACCCCTTCGCCATTTGGTTTTACGCAGACAAGAACTCATCCCACTTGGAGATCAGGTGGTCGTACTCGTCTGGCCATTGGTGCCAGTATTTCACCAAGCTTGCGCGCTCTTCGAGGCTGCCACCATCACGCAAATCACCCTCGTTGATACCGCGATCTGGCGCACCAACCCATGGCTTGCCTTCATACCAGAAGGCATATTTGTCCGCGTCCATNACATCNTTCACATTNGTNGTAGGAGANTAATANCCNTGNTCAGANACAGTNATNGCNGGNGGACCNGANAGCCAATAATCANAGTAGGCNTTNACCGCGTNNNCGTTNGGNGAATTNGCNATCAAGGAGTTNCCGATNGACCATGCNCGNTAACCTTCGCNTGGGCACNGCATAAGANCATTNAATGCCNTGTGCTTTAACCGCCATNACNGCNGGNTGCCAAGCATCCGCNAGGATCATNTCNCCNGANGCNAGCANNTTNACNAATTCNCCAAAATCNCCCCAAAGNGCNCGGAATTGNCCAGCCTTNTTTCTTNGNNATNAAGAATTTTGANGCTTCNTNTATTTCTTCAATGGATGGATTTCCAGGGTTGTCATTCTCGAGCATACCCATTTCCGTCATCGCTAAAACGGCTTGGCCAAAGGCAATTAAAGGATCTACATTCAAACCTGTTTTGCCTTTGAACTTATCATCGAACAGTGCGGTCCAAGTGTTTGCCTCCTCNGCGCTTACAAGGTCAGGGCGATANCCGATNGANTCNAAGTTAAACACGGTNGGNACCATCCANAGCTCTGTTTTGGCNTCATCTGCCCANATTTGNCCNGAAATCTGNGCNTCNGGNGACATACGNGNATCNGTATCNGTNAANATNGGNCGNATATTTGCCCAATTTTNNAGATCNGNCGTTGGNATTGNNTTNATNGTNTTGGTNACAGTCATNGCCGGCAGNCGNTCNCCNATNGTTTCCCAAACNTCATANGCGCTTGANCCTGANAGCANNTCTGTNTGTGTGTTNGGNAAAATNTCNGCTTTGCCAGANACCGAACCGACACCCGATACTGCTTTAAAATCATTCAGGATGCGCTCCTGAACGGTGACCGATAGGCCAACCGTACGCAGTTCTTGTGCTCCCAGATGTCCACCGGCAAGGGCGCTAGTTCCCATAAGGGCCGCGGATCCTGCGAGCGCGCCAGCGCCCGCAAGAACATCGCGGCGTGAGGGTTGATAATTGTTCATCATTCTCTCCATGTAAATATAAGTGGTTATTTAAGTCGCGTATTTAATAGCGACCAACTAGTAATCCCCCATCAACGGAAACTACTTGCCCGGTAATGTACCGGGCAGCATCCGAGGCTAGGAAATGGATAACATCTGCGATATCTTCGGGTTCACCAACTCTTCCCGCCGGAATAAACTCTGACGCTTTTTCGAGACCTTCAGGACCAAGGGAGTGTATCGGTGACAGAGCCATTGCCGTTCGTATGTAACCGGGAGCGACACCGTTGACGCGGATATTGTGTTTAGCCAACTCCACACCTAAACCTCGAACAAGTCCTACAACGCCCGATTTTGCCGATGAATAATGAACGTGCTCTGCCCATCCATAGGCTACTCCCATGCAAGAAGACAAACATACAACCGTTCCACCTCCAGAGTTTTTCATTCCAGCAACAGCAGGTCGAATAACTCGGATCATGCCCTTCAAATCGACATCGAATGTATGATCCCATTTTTCATCTGTCATTTCTTCAAAAGGAACATTGTGCGCAATACCTGCATTGCAGACTAATGATGCCAGCGAACCATACGTTGTGTTCACTTGATCCAAAACCTTTTCTGCTGCCTCTGTCGAAGTCACATCCAAAGAATAAAACGCAGCGCTGCCCCCTTCTTTCTTTATTTCTTGGACAACATCTGTACCCTCTTTTTGCAGCACATCAGTCACAATGACGCGCCAGCCATCTGCAGCAAATGCTTTCGCTGTGGCTCTGCCTATTCCAATGGCACCCCCTGTTATTAAAACCGTTTTCATAACATCACATCTCCCGAGTTAGGGCCCAGAGTTTGGCCAACGTAGATTTTCGCATCATCTGAGGCGAGAAAAGCGACGGTTGCGGCTACATCATCAGGTTCCCCAAAATGACCAAGCGGGAGTTCGCTCGCCTTGGCTTTACGCCAGTCCTCGGAAAGCGCCATTACCAAATCCGTTCCAATTGGGCCCGGGGCAACAGCATTCACCCGGACACCCTTTTCAGATACTTCGCGAGCCAGTGACTTGGTCAATCCAATGATCCCTGCCTTGGCGGCTGAGTAATGGGCCAGCTCAACGCCGCCAATCTGTCCCAATTGGGACGCGATGTTGATGATGGCGCCCGATCCCGCATCCAACATGGGTCCGATTGCGCGACGGCAGCAAAGGAAACAACCTCGCAGATGCACGGCGATCATCCTGTCAAAATCTTCGATCTTCATTTCGGCCAAAGGCGATTGGGTTACGATGCCTGCATTGTTCACAGCCAAGGTGATGCGGCCCCATGCCTGCTCGCCCATTTTAAAGGCGCAATCGACATCCCTAGGATCAGACACATCACCTGAGACGGCCAAAGCAGCCCCGCCGGCTTTGTTGATCTGTGCAGCCGTCGCCTCGGCGCTATCAGCGTTCAGATCATTAACCAAAATCCATGCGCCTTCGCGCGCAAGCCGCAGCGCGACGGCTTTACTGATCCCTGCTCCAGCCCCAGTAACAACAGCACGATGATCCAAAAAACGAGTCACTCTATGTCTTCCTGCATACCCGAGTTTCTTGTTTGGGCCCGGCGCACAGAGGCCGTCATCAAGAGGCCGTAAACCGTCAAAAGCGAAAAGGAGAAGAGCGTGGTCAGAACACCAAACGCGAAAAGGTTGGG
>NHCT01000033.1 GCA_002167605.1 Verrucomicrobia bacterium TMED40
ACCACCACGGAAATGATTTTGCCATCTGCATAGACCGAATCATCCTTTTTAGCTCCGCTTTTATACCATCGGGAAGCTGGGCCCTCAATTTTGCCAAATCGGACGGTTTGTTGGAGTTGCATCTGGCCGTTTTCATACCAGTTTGTCCAGCGGCCATGCGCTCTGCCAACTAGGTTGTATTTTTGCTCCGCTTTTTTTCCGTTTTCCCACCAATAGGTGTATGGACCATGGGCTTTGCCATCTTTGAATTGTTTCAATACCCGAACCTGTCCATTTTTCCGGCACCGCTTCCTCCATCCCGTGAAGGGCCGGTCTTGCTGGGGCTCAAAGAAAAGCAAAGAGCCATTCGGCATCTCCCGCTCTTCAAGTGAAGTCACCGCCACGCTTAGAATGTCCTTCAAAATCAGAGGATCATCCAGATTGGGCTTGGGCTGAGCGAAGACAGAACAAAAGATTAGGAATGCGAAAGAGGCTGGTACGGTTACATTCACAAAATGATCAAACTATCTACTGAATCAACCGTCAAGCCCCTGAATGTGAAATGCTATTTGCAATGCTACCGCAATCGTCAANNNNACNNNTATTNATCAGTNTNTCCTTNANTACCAAAGGTTAAGAACNGGCATACCTCTATGCANACGGGATGGNGAGGTGGCTGCTTTTNCCGGAGGGTTNGGAGGCTGACTTCCCACAACTGTTGAAANCGGTTGCTGCACTGANNTGGGNGAGGAAGTAGGCGGAGGCGGTTCTTGATCTTGAACCNATTNACTNTGCACGNAAACAGGAGCAGGCTCATCGTCTGCCTCAACATCATCCGTNGGTNNTGCCTTCTTTGGGTCGACCGGGACAACCGAAGAAANCTGGGCGTCTTCTTGAGGCAAAACATCGGGTNTTGTCTTAGCAAAATCCTTCATCTNAGACTTNNCCTCATCGGGAAGATGCGTAGNGNTGGTNGGTTGGTTTNCCTNNTTTGCAGGNAGAGTGATCGGGANTGTAGNATTGGCACCTACGGATTCNTCGACGGACCGTTCCTTCTCCGTCGTTTCTTCTTTCNNTTCCTGAGCACATCCAANNAACAGACNGGTGATAANANATAAGGTAAACCTCAAAANCATNTNANAATATAAACACNATTGGCTTCGTGGTCAAATTTNGCAGGGATTTCCTTANCTTACTAAGCTCNTCGGTAAACTGNTTTATANGNNTTNGGCTTANNTAAGAANCTNGGGTTCGATACCNGAAGGCGTAATGATTATTGACNCGTTGNTGTAAAAGCCTGGGATGCAAATTTNTCTTTGGGGTATCCTTTTGCTTGGCAGATCATGGAACTTTGGTTTGNTAAGNCATTCANNGTTCCTTTTTATTTTCAACAACTCAAATTATCATGAAATCCAAAACCCTCTTNTTNCTTACTCTTCTAACTGCCCTTNTATCCAAGCANGCCTTGGGTCATTGCCAGGTTCCTTGCGGTGTCTACACCGACCAGCTTCGCTTCGAACAAATGCTCGAAGATCAGACCACCATTGAAAAAGCATCCAAGCTTATCACTGAACTGAGCGAAAAAGAAGATGCACTCTCCCACCAACAATTATCCCGTTGGGTAGCGACCAAGGAAGCCCATGCATCCAACATCCAAAAGATCATTGCCGAATACTTTATGATCCAACGGATCAAGGCGACCGCCAAGGACTACGATAAGCAATTGAAGGGAGCCCATGCAGTGATGGTTGCGGCTATGAAATGCAAACAAAATTTGGACGACGAGCATTCCAAGAACCTGAAGGAAAGCATTCTTGCCTTTCACAAGGCTTACGAAAAGAAGTGACTTTCATTTATTTCACGACGGGCTTGGCAGGCTCGATGCCAAAAATCTAAAACTTTTGGGTGAAATTCGTACTTTGAATCCTTGGTTTCTTGCCAATCATTCAAACAATGCTATCGTAAGATATCGCTTTTGTAGATAACCAACGACATCATCATCATGATTTTTGATCCACTCTATCTTTTAGTCATCGGCATCGGAATGGGTTTGAGCTTGTACGCATCAGCCATCACCAAGGGCCGTTTTCGTAAATACAGCAAATACACCACCCGTTCCCGTTTAACCGGAGCAGACATCGCCCGAAGTATTCTTGAAGACAATAATATTCGCGATGTTAAGGTGGAAAGAATNGCTGGTGAACTCAGTGATCACTACGATCCGAGGTCGAAAGTTCTCAGGTTGAGCGAGCCCGTTCATGATTCCAACAGTATGGCCGCCTTCGGGGTTGCCGCGCATGAAGTCGGTCATGCCATTCAGCATGCAAAGTCTTACTCGCTTCTTTCCTTCCGTTCGGCATGGGTGCCTGTTGCCAACTTGGGTGGTGGGCTTTCCATGGTTGTCATCTTCCTCGCTTTTTTCCTCGGAGGAGCGGAGTCTGCAACCGGTGCTTCTCTTTCATGGCTCGGGGTTTTACTTTTCGGATGCACCACCGTCTTCACTCTGGTTACCCTTCCGGTTGAATTTGATGCAAGCAAGCGTGCATTGGTTTGCCTGCAAAAGGGAAATTATGTGACAGAGAAGGAACTCGACGGGGCGAGAAAAGTCTTAAACGCGGCAGCTATGACCTATGTTGCCGCATTCATTACTTCCTTGCTTACCCTTCTTTACTGGGCCCACCGTTTGGGTCTATTGGGCGGTCGCCGATAATTTCACCGGCGATCCATTGTTCGCTTATCGAATCTCAACCCGTTCGAAAGATTCAGGAAACAGCGGGTTCTCTTTCGATATTTCGACCAAACAACCCTGCATGCCCACATCCCCTTCGGCAACCGGACACTTGCGTGGCATNCCATCCAAAAAGCGACCCAGGCATGCATCGATCTCACGACCAAGCACCGACTCTCTCGGCCCGGTCATTCCCAAGTCCGACTGGTAGGCGGTTCCTTGTTTAAGGATTCGCCCGTCCGCAGTGGGCACATGGGTGTGTGTGCCAAAGACCAAAGTTGCCTTGCCATCCAAATGCCAACCCATGGCTTCTTTCTCCGAGGTCGCTTCGGCATGGATTTCCACGATTAAACTATCGGTCTCGTGCTTCAGTTCCTCGATCATCCGGGTCGCGGTGGCAAAGGGACAGGCCACTTTCGGCCCCATGAAAGTGCGACCCAAAACCGTCAGGATACCTACCCGGGAACCCTCGGATTCCACGATTAAGTAATCCCTTCCGGGGTTGGAATCCGGTAAATTCGCCGGACGGCAAACATAGGGGAGCTGATCGATTTCATTCTCGAAGTTCTTTTGATCCCAAACATGATCACCAAGAGTAATGGCATCCACCCCTGCCCTTTTCAATTCCTCGGCGGTCTTGGCAGTGATTCCAGCTCCACCCGCGGCATTTTCACCATTGGCAATCACCAAATCAACGGATAACTCCGAACGCACGCCTTGCAAGCGTTGGGTAAGGAAAATCCTACCTGGACGACCAACCACATCCCCCAAGACAAGAATTTTCACTTTTTCTTACCTCCCACTTGGTAGTAGCACAATAAGCGGTCATGAACCAAAAAGACGAGATCATCCAATCGATCACCATCCAGATCAAGGACAAGGCCTTCCCGGGGTTCGTACGCCCCGCCCTTTTTCCCCTGATAATGCATGTTCTTCTCGAAGGTCCTAAAATGCAACATACTTGAAAAATCCTGAGTTTTCGAATCAAGGGAAAGGAATTCCAAGAGGTTCTTCCGGCCATCCAGGCAAAGCAAGTCAGCCTGACCATCGCCGTTGAAATCCCCCCATTCGATACCACTGTAGCGAACGCCAGGCAGATCAGTCAGATGACGGGCTTCGACTTCCACGGACAAATCACCTTCGTTGGGTTTGGACAGCAACTGAAATCCGCTCGTACCCATCGAGGCAAGGATTTCCGTCTTTCCTGCACGGAGAACAAAAGAACGCATTGGTTTGTCCATGCTTCGCTCCGCTCCGATTTTCACTCCACCCTGTTTTGGGGAGCCGGAAAGCCTCTCCCAGTACCCTTCGGAATGATAGGCATAAAGTTCTTTTTTTCCATCCCCATCGACATCCAGCCATTGCGGAACCGACAACTCACCACCTTGATCCGCGGAATTGAATTGTTCAGTGACTTTGAAATCCTGACCTTCCCAAGTCACGGCACGAACGAACCCCTTTCCACAAATTAAAATTTCATCCGCCTTTGCGTTTCCTTTTTTCACCAAGCCCAAGCGGTTCGCTTCCGTTCCTTTGAGAAAACTTTTGCGTACCACGGAATCCTTGGCCACTTCCTTCCAAGAACCGGATGAATCTCCTAGGAGCAAGATGGGTGCTTCACGACCGGAAAGTACAAACAAATCAATCACCTCATCCTGATCGAGGTGACAGGGAAAGAGGCCAACTGGTTCACGGCGCCAATCTTTCAACTCATGCTCGTGGAGCTTTTTTGGCTTTCCGTTTTGATCGAACTTCCAAGTTTCCAGAAAAAAGTCGGAGTCATTCTCTGTAACCACAAGAATCTCTTCCACTCCATCGGAATCGCAGTCAGTCGAAACAGCAAGCAAGGGGGAACCTTTAGTCGGGATCATTTCTGGAAAGGAAAAAAGTCCCTTTTTGTCAAAATTCGCTAAACCCAGTGCTTCCTCGTCCCGGCTCAGAATCAAGAGGCTTGGGCNANGCTTCTTCCCCANACGAATGGGATGAAGTNCGGAAANCCCTCTCANNGAAGGGANTTCCNGAGCTGAACCGAATTGGCCGTGNGGCTTACCAGGCAGGAAAAGNAGTTCGCCCAGCGAAGAATCGCTGACCACGAGATCAGACCACCCATTNCCGTCAAAGTCATCCATCGCCCAAGCGGCTTGCTTGTTTGATTCGGAGAACAAATCATAGCTTTGCACCTTCCATGTCTCGTCTGAGTTATTCTTGGAACGCTTTTCGAAGGAAAAAATCAGAGCCTCGTTGGAAACCGCATCAATGGAACAAAACCGCTGACTGCCTTTGGGCGGTTTCGAGGTCAGGCGAGTCGGAAAGGAAGACAACTTAAGATCAAAGGATGATTCCGCACCAAAACTGTTTCCATCACCCAACCTCAGTTTTAGCGAATCCTTATCTTCGGGTACCAAATATAGCCAGTCCAGCATCCCATCTCCATCCAGGTCGGAAAGCTCGGTGCCATAGGCCCGTTTTCCATCCTCCCTTGCCAGAGTGGATGGATAAGAGGGAATTCCCTTCTCAAAGCTCAATGTTTCGAGACCATCCACAGTAAAAAGGAAAAGCAGAGACCTATTTTCGGAGCTACCCGCGTGCACATGCAAGCTTCTGGAAAAGGGTCGGATTTTTCCTGTTTCTATGGCAACCGCTTCGCTCCAAGTCGAATTACTTTCACGAAAGTGAACGAAAACCCCATCTTCGGGACTCCCTCGAACCAAGTCCGGAAGTCCGTCCTGATTTAAATCGCCAATGGCCAGGGAAGTGAGGTTCGCGGTAACAAAGATTCTCTCTTTTAAGTAGAGCGCGTCTTCAAGAACTGGTTCCCAGCGATCTTTTTCAACTGGCCGGATCCGAGGAGGGGTTTCTCCCTTCTTGCAACGATAAAGAATTTCAATGCGTGAACGATCCAGATTAAAGTACACCAAATCCTGCAGACCATCGCCATTTAAGTCGGCATGATCCAGGCATCGGGCGTTCCAACCGGCCAAATGAACTTCGGGCGAAGACAACCACACCGACGGGGCTTTCTTTGCATGGATAAACTGGCTGGCAAGGAGGAAGCAGGTAAGGCCACTGAAGACAGACGAAAATATTTTTTCAACCATGCTCATTCAGGAATACGAAAAAGGCCGGCTTTGGAAATTATACCGTCCGCATGATCCATGGTCCACCCCAACATAAAATAGGGAAACTCACCGAAATCTTGCTGATTTAAATCAATTTTCATGTCCGACTCCAAAGACTCGAGCATGGAGGAGAAGAAGGGAAAGATTTGACTCAAATTGACATAGTCGACCTGGCGGGTAGCTGAAGGCAGGTCATCCAAAACCTCTCGGATGTGCGGTTGATCCCACAGGGCGGACTTTGCCCCCTTCATCCGATTGATCAATTGATTCAGGTAGCGTTCTTCTCCCATTGAAAGCAGTAACCATTGATCAAACACCGCATATCCAAAGGATGCCCCTAACCCTTCCAAGCCACGCATGGACCGCACCACAACCCCCCGATGCTCACGTTCCTTAAATAAATCACTCCCTTGTGTCACAGCATCGAACAAAGAACGAAGGGTTCGGTCAAAAAGATCGGGGTCTTTCAAGGAGATCGCGTAAATCGTAGAACTTGGACTCTCCATATCGATCTCTCCGGATGTCGACTGGTTCAAGTAGCTTAGGCTTAGGATTTCATCTCCCATGGAGCCGAACAGATCCTCACGAAGAGAGAGTTTGGCCTGCTCTTCGAAAGCCTGAATTTGAGAGTTCACCAACAACCCCAAGCCCGGACTGATCCTGGTGAGAGTCTGCTCGACCGTAGGCCAAACCTCAGAAAGATCATAACGCATGGTAGAAATTCCGAATGCATCTTTTGGGCTAAAATCATACAACTCGACCTCCGTATCCACTGGATTCAAGAGGGCGAGCATGCCTTCTCTTTCATTCATGAACAGGCCCTGAGATGCGAAAAACCCATCATCTGCCAGATCAATCTGCATGGCAAAATGATCAAGTCCCTTGAGCCCCAGACCATCGATTAATCCTTTCAAGGTGACTCCAAATGGATTTTCAGGGATTTTAACGCCCGGTACTTTCTCCATTCGTTCAGCCAAGGATGAGATCATTTTAAAGTTTAGAAATGCCCGGGCTTGTCCTTGTTCGATCTCATCGAAGGAATCCTGATAAGGAACGGAGTTCGCCAAAGAAGAACCCTTTGATTTTCCTTGAACGCGTAGGATGGTTTCCTCGACATGCTCCTCTCCCCCTGTCATTGCGAGGAACACGCCCCTGTGAAAGGCAAAGGCGACCATGGTATCCCTGGCCTGCATCTTAGTAAGTTCTTCACTCTTGGCATGTCCAAGCCAATGGATATCCACACCGGCAATCAGGGATTTCTCCATCATCGCATGGTCCATTTTGCTACTCTTTATCCGAGCACTGATCCAATCGATTATTTCCTCAAATTCCCGGTCCGAAAGACTGCTTTCTGCAAGAAAGGTAATATTCGGCAACCTTCCTGCCTTCCATCTCGATTTCCCACCGTTTTCGTTTTCCCACTTAAGGACTTCAAGGGTGAAGCTTTTTTCGATTTGTCCAACAGCCATGGTCAATCCACCATTCATGGATTCGACAATCGGTGAATGAACTTCCCGGTAATAGTCCTCCGCATTACGCTCTCCTTTGGGAGATAATTTCTCCTCCCATTTCTCTTCGATTAATTCGCGGATCTTAGACCAAGCGGGAAAATCAGCGACTTCCCCCCAGGGACTCGCAGAGAAGTCTTCCTTGAAAGAAGGCCAGTCGTCCACCTCCCAGGCAAACAAGCTGTTTTCAGGCAGATATTCGGACATAGTCCTACCCTCCGAAGCCGAAGTTGTAGGGGATACAAGTAAGAGTGCAGGAAGGAAGGAAGCGAGGATTTTGACTGTATTCATTGGGTTTTGGGAGGAATTTCGGTGGAGGGAGGAGAAAGATAACGAAACCCAGCATTGGGGTTTCTCGGATCAAAGGCATAGGCATCACGGTTCTGTAGAAAAGTCTTAAGCGTTTGAACGGGAATCGAGAAACCAAGACCCTCGGCTCCTTGCGAAATGACTTTCATGTTATTCACTCCAACGACTTCTCCCCGATAGTTGAATAACGGACCACCGGAATTCCCCGGACTTATTTCCGCGGTCGTTTGAATATGAATACGATTGGANATAATCCGGTTTCTCAAACTTACGATCCCTTCCGACACGCTTCTTTCCAAGCCCAAGGGACTACCTATGGCAAAGACTCGCTCCCCCTGATTCAACTCAGTTGAATGGCCCAAAGGAACTACAGGGAAACCGGACGCCCCCTGCCCTTCGATTTTTAACAAAGCCAAGTCAAGATTGCCTCCCGTGGCCACGATCCGAACATTATCAAAATTCTTTTTTAGCAAGCCCTCACCCGATTGACTGAATTGGGTGATGGAAACCTTACGTTCTCCGGCGACCACATGATCATTCGTGACAACATACCCGTCCGGATGGATCAAGAAACCTGAACCCAACCCAATGGGTGTTCGAATCATCACCACGGCCTCACCCAACTCATCGACTAATTCCTTCAAACCACGGGCCAAGCCGTTGCTTTGTTCGCGATAAAGGTGTGGACTGGTTTCAGGAGTGGCAGAGGGCACTTGGTTAAGTCTCTCGACTTTGGAGCAATCAGCAACCGGAACCCTTAGCACATCAAAACCTAGATCAATGAAGTGATGTTGGGCGTTTCTTTTGATTTCAAGGCCGGTTACACTTCCACCGGATTTGAGCAGAAGCCTGACCTTCTCGGCAGAATGCAAAACGGAGTGCAGAGACACCCCGCAAAAAANTAAAAGGAAAACAAAACGCATACGAATGAATGTCTTTCCTAGATGAAACNTTACGGTTTGAGCGAGGAAAAACCAAACTCAACCGGGAAATCGAAAGCTCACCTGGGAACACCCCCCAAAATTGGAATCGTGCAAGGCAACCGGTCTTGCTTCATCGAATTTGGTGTCCANGATCATAATCCGGGTGTGCCCGGAGGTGGATCTTTCCGTGTAATAAAGATGTCTNCCATCATTTGCCCAGCAAGGTTGCATCCCATCTCTTTGCCCCTTGGTCAGAATTTTACTCTTTCGGGTAGCAAAACTGTATTCGCATACTTGAAACCCACCACTCACCGCGGCCGTAAAGGCAATTCGGTTGCCGTCGACGGGGTTCCATGCGGCTTCGGTGCAGTGCGAACTGATATTAGTGGCGATGCGACTCAATCTTCCGGTAGAGAGTGAAACCTCGTAAATTTGAGGCTTCCCACGGTTGTCCGAAGTAATGATCAAGCGTCTGCCGTCCGCAGACCAGGATGGCCCGGACTCGTTGCTGTTATTACGAGTCAGTCGCTGAGGTTTGGCCTGCGGATTGGTAGCCAACCAAACTTCTGGATTTCCTGTGGTCGAAAGAATAAGAGCGACTTGAGAGGATCGCGGATTTTGTACGGCACGGAGGTTGCTTCCCCGATAGTTGGCAATGGTCGAAACTTTCCTGGTGGCCAANTCCAAGTGGTAGACATTGTTGAAAACCTTTCGGTTGCTGGTGAAGAAAATCCCGTTGCCGGCGTTGTCCCAGCTTGGATTAAAAGTTATTTTTCCGTAGGAGGTCTGGGGTCTTGCCGAGGTCATGAGGGCATTGGAGGTAAAGATTTCCTTTTTTCCAGACACATTTGAAAGAAAACAGAGTTTNCCCGAAAAGAAGCCCGGACTGCCAAGAAGAGACCCGACCATCCGATCGCATGCCTCTAAAACCGAAGCCTCTAACGAAGAACCATCAGCAGACAACTCCTGAACGATTTGTTTGGGATTACCCTTTGCCAAGGAAACAGAGATTCGGTTCCCTTCGATCAGAGAAAAGGAACATGAGACTTGGCTTTGCTTAGGTGAGGTGAGTCGCAACCCTCCATGCACGGCGATCGCTTTTGAGATCAGAGGTGCGATTGATTTGGAGGTGGTGCCAAGATCCAATGCGACCTGTTTCTTCTCCAAATCNCCTTCGATCGCCCCTAAAATGATGGTGGAGGAGCCTTGCCCGAATACACCCGCAGATAAAAACCCTGAGAAAAGGANCCNNAGACNCATCCTTAGCATAGTTCCATAAATTCGGATATTCCAATACCCGAGCGATCCAATCCTCACCACATCCATACCATCCACCATCCAAATCTCTAGAGTTCCCGCAAGCGCAAACGAATGATTTTGCTCATTTATTTGCCATAGGACTCGCGATGCCTATGCTCGTTTCTTTCATTCACAATTCCTTACTCATACCTTTTCAAAGATTCCTCTTTTCATGGANGAACAAATTATTTCCCTTCTCAAGCAGGTAAAGTATCCCGGATTCAGCAGAGACATCGTTTCTTTCGGCTTAGTCAACCGGGCAGAACTCGAGAATCGAAAGGCGTCGGTGAAACTCGAACTGTCCAGTCCCGACCCGACTCTGCCTCAAAGCCTCAAGAAATCCGTGGAGGAATGCCTGCTTACTTCGGATTTGATTGACGAAGTGGAGGTGGGAATCGTGGTCAAGAAATCCACCGATGGGGGCGGATCCCAGTCATCGGAGGAAGACAGCCCCAAAGCTTTTGAGGGCATTAAAAAAATCGTCGCGGTGGCGAGCGGTAAAGGTGGTGTCGGCAAGTCGACTCTGGCAGTCAATCTTGCCTGTGCTCTATCCAACCACAAAACCGAAACGGGGGAACATCTCAAAGTGGGCCTGATGGATTGCGATGTTTACGGACCCTCCGTCCCTCTGCTCATCGGAGCCAGTGAGAAACCGCAAATCCTCAGAGAAAACTTCCTTGCACCCGTCGAAAGCTATGGCGTGAAAGTCATGTCGATGGGTTTGCTGGTGGATGAGGAAACTCCAGTCGTATGGAGAGGTCCGATGGTCATGAAAACCATCCAACAATTTGCCGAAAATGTGGAATGGGGAGAACTTGATATCCTGCTGATTGACTTGCCCCCGGGGACCGGAGATGCCCAACTATCTCTGGCTCAAATTCTTCCCTTAGACGGAGTGATCATCATCACCACTCCCCAAAAAGCAGCTATGGATGTTGCGAGAAGAGGAGCCCGCATGTTCGAGAAAGTAAATGTTCCGATATTAGGCGTAGTGGAAAACATGAGCTATTTACTCAACCAAGAAACTCAGGAAAAATCTTTTCTTTTCGGACAGGGAGGTGGACCACTCACGGCACAGGCATTAAAAACCGGTTTTCTCGGAGAAGTGCCGATTGATGAGGAAATCCGCCAAGGGGGTGATCATGGGATTCCGGTAGTTGTTTCTAACCCGGAAGGCAGTGCGACCAAGGCATTCGACTCTATTGCCGAAAGCCTTTCGGACCTCGTCCGAATCGTTTGATCAGTTCTTTATTTCCTTGTGCAGGGTATGCCTACGAAGGAAACGATTGTATTTTTTCTTTTCGACCGGTTCGGTCTGAAGCTTTTTATTTCGGGACGCCATGTAGCGGGAAGGTGGCTTGCCTTCCTTTCGCGCTTCGGTGCATTCAATAATTACTGATTCTCTCGCCATAGTGGGGTNGATAATGCCCTAAATATCCTCCTCGATCAACGAAAATCTCCCCGATGCAAAAGATTTCCTCCATGCGAACGCTTTGATTTGAATTTGCTAAATTTTAGGTTTTGATTCAGGTTTTATATATGGATGTAACCAACAGCGACAGTATTTCTCAAATCAACGACCGTGCAGCTCGTGAAATGCAACTCAGTCGAGAGGATCAATCCGACCTTGATGTTCCGGTGGTTGGCGAAGACAATCAAAACCGAGTCACGCAATCCGCCGAAGCGTACGAATTGTCCGGTTCGCTCTCTGAAAATGATCGGGAGCAATCTTCCGATGCTCAACGCCAAAAACCCGGTCTTCCATCAGACAGTGTAGACAATGTGGATGATGCAGGCATTGATCCAACGAGAGACCCGGATTGGGAAGTGGTCGAACCGACTGCCCTTCCCAACCAACCCGCACCCAACCAATTGCACAATGACAAATATTGGGACGAAAGAAGTTTGGACCGTGAACTGCAAGATAAGGATCTCCAGGAAGAATTAATTCGTGAGGAAACCGAGGACTTCGAACAAGCTGCTGAAATAGCGGAAGATTTTAGCAGGCCCTACAACAACGATGTGTTAGATCCTTATTATCAAAGTGGTTCGCAACCTTCGAATCCTCCGTCGGCTGGAAACAGCCTTGATTCTTTCGTTTAACCCCTACCCTTAAGGGCTTTTGCAACCGCCCAAAAAAATTGCCATTGTTGGCATCTATTTGGCCTTAGCTTGGGAAAGTGGAGAGGAATGCTGTATCGAAGGTTCCTATTTACGACTGCATTCTCCAAGTGCCGAACAGGCTGGAGAAAAAGATATTTTTGGAAGAAAATCAGGCGGAAGCTCCGAAACGAATTTTTCCAAGGTCCGGGTGGTCGACTTTGATCGGATTGGAAATTATGCAGTGCGCTTACGCTTCAGCGACGGGCACAGCACAGGAATCTATTCCTGGGAAATCCTCAGGTCCTTGGCGGATTCCTATGAGCAGGAAAACCGCAACAACAGCAATTAGGCGAGCCCACGATCACTCGATTGAGCGAAAGCGATGATTTCCTTGGTGATGTCATTGTCTTTCCAGGAAAACTCTTTCTCGAGGTATTCAAGTGCCTGACTGCGATTCATCTCCCCTTTGTAAAGCTTCTTAAATACCCCCCGTGCGACATCGATTTCGTCATTGGTAAAACCAGATCTTTCCATCCCCACCTTATTAATAGAACGANCTTCTGCCGGCGAGCCGTCTGCCAGCATAAAAGGAGGGACATCCTGGACCAGTTTCGAGCAGGCCGAAACCATACAATGTCNGCCCAACCTACAAAACTGATGCACTCCGGCTCCCCATCCCACATTNACATGATCNCCAACCTGAACATGCCCNCCCAAAGCNGAATGACTACTCATGACCANGCCATCTCCCACGACGCAATCATGGGCAACATGACTGTAGGCAAGAAATACNTTTNGAGAACCAATGATGGTGTCGTCCTCCGAGTCCGTTGCCACATGAGCCGTNACATATTCCCGAAAGATATTATCGTCTCCAATTCTTAAACCGGGGTCTCCGCCCTGATATTTCAAATCATGAGTCAAGCCACCAATGGTTGCGTAGGAATGAACCTGATTACCGGAGCCCATAAAAACCCGACCCTCCACGGTAGCATGGTGAAGGATTTTCGAATGATCACCAATGGATACATTCGGTCCAATCATGCAGAATGCTTCCACCACCACATTCTCCCCCAGTTGTGCCTTGGGATCGACGATGGCAGAGCTATGGATTTGCACGCTCACTAACCGNCGTCCTTGGCATCCAGAATAGAAAACATNAGGCTTGCCGANGACACCACCTGNTGACCCACCTTACATTCCACGCTTGCGGTGGCTAGCTTGTTCCCACGAACTTTCACAAGCTTAGCTGTGATCAAAAGCTGGTCTCCGGGCACAACCGGCTTGCGAAACTTAACTTTGTCGGCACTCATAAAGAAAGCAACCTTCCCTTCCGCCGACCCTCTGCGTAGAAGCAGGATTCCGGCTGCTTGGGCCATGGCTTCCAGTTGCAAAACCCCCGGCATCACAGGGTGACCGGGAAAATGTCCAGGAAAGAAAGGTTCGTTGATGCTAACATTCTTGATACCAGTCAGGGATTCGTTGCCTTCAATGGAAATCACCCGATCAATCATGACAAAAGGAAAACGATGAGGCAGAACATCCAAAATCCTTCTCACATCCAGCTCGGTTTCATCAGGCAAAACAAATGACTTTGACGAATCGGAATCGGGTGATACGGATTTTTTCGAATCTTTCTTCAACATCACTTCGTGCAGTTTGGAAGTCAGGTCCGAATTGAGAGAGTGACCGGGGCGAACCGCAATAATGTGAGCACGAAGCGGTTTCCCAAGCAGACTCAAGTCACCGACGATATCAAGGATTTTGTGACGAACGAATTCATCCTCAAAACGAAGAGGTTCCTTGGAAAGAATCTTATCACCCTTGATGACAATGGCACTGTCGAGGCTACCGCCCCTGATCTTTCCAAGTTTCAACAACTCCTCGATATCCTCATAGAGGGTAAAAGTGCGAGCCGGAGCCACTTGGGCAACAAAAGTCTCAGGATCAAGGTCAACGGAAAGGTGCTGTACATGACTGCCTCGGTCATCAGCGGAGGTACAGGTAACACGAAAACCATCGTGAGGCAAAGCGATCATCGAACGGTTTCCAGAAGTGACAGAAACCGCTTCTTTCAATTCGAAAAAAGATCGATCCGCCACTTGCTCAACTGGCTCAGCCTCAAAGATGAGATTAACGAAAGGCCTCGCTGATCCATCCAAAATCGGAGGCTCGCTAGCATCAAGCTCGATGATTGCATTATCAATTCCACAACCGGCCAAGGCACTTAATACATGTTCGACAGTATGNACTTTTTCATTTCCNTTGGAGATCGTNGTNCTCCNCACNAACTCGGTCACATTGGAGGCNAACGGNCGAATTTCCGGTTTCCCGTANAAATCCACTCGTCGAAAGACATANCCCGCATTCGCATCAGCAGGTTTTAAGGTGAGGGTGACTTCTTCTCCTGTATGAAGGGACTTACCCTTAATCGATCGCTCTTGGCGAATGGTCCTTTGCTTGATTGACATATACGGTACTCGGTNAATATTGAATTGTCTGTAAACTGTAAAGGAGGAACCTAGAAATACTTCCTCAAATTAATGATAAAGCCGGATTCGAATTACGTAAAAAACAAGAAGAAATTAATCAGCCGAAAATGGAAGAAGGAATATTATCGGATGATTGACGGAATTGTACGCTCCTATGCCCTACAAAGATTCTTCAAAGGCTTTTTCTACATACTTTGCTTTGTTCTTACGGTGATCTTGGCAACTTTGCTTTATTTGCAAAGCTAAATTCAAAAGCTTATTTGGAAGGGAAAGGGACCTCTTCCAAAGATTTGCCAGTTTTGAGGTAAGTCTCCCAAGTCGAGTAGGCCAGAGACTTATCTTCCCCTGCAATCCCAGCATCCTCAACAAAATCCATCAATCTAAAGTAGCCGTTTGCTTCCAAATAATCGCCAAGCCTTTGGTTTGAAAACGGATGTCCAATCAGCGATGAGACCAAGTTCTCTACGGAAAGCGACCTTTCCTTTTGCTCCCCTACATTTGCTTTTATCCCTTGCAACTGCATTTGGGTCAGGAAATCTTCTGTTCTCTCCTGTTCCAAAATCATACAGTTCCCTGAGAGTGATAACCTTCGTAGTTTCTTTAGTTCCAAGAGTGGAGTCGGATCGAAAACTAGGTTATTGGATAGCAAAAGTATCTCCAAATCTTCGATTTGAGCCAAAGGGTCGACCTCGAAGAATTGATTTCTCTGCAACCTCAACTCCCGGACCGTCCTAAGTTTAGCAAGTGGGCGAAGATCGCAAATTCGGTTCTCGATCAAATACAAATGCTCCAGGGAGGAGAGGTTTTCAATACCCGTCAAATCATTTAACCGGTTGTCTGAAAGAGACAGGCGAATCAAATTGCTTAACTGGGCGATTCCCTCCAACTGCTGAATCTTATTTCCTCCAAGAAGTAAAACCCGGAGATTGGGCAGATCCGCCATTGATTTTGTGGTCTGAATCAAATTCCCATAAAGATGAAGGTTCACCAGACTGGGAAGTGAGCGCAACTCGACCAAAGGATCCACATCTCTTTTACCGTTACCACTCTCATCATTAATTGTTTCCCCCGGATCATATTGCCGATTCCTGTTTTCATCTACATAGCCTTCAACCCGTCCGAGTTGGTTGACTTGAGCGTACAAAGTGACCAAACGCTTCAATTGACTTATCCCCTCCAAATCAATCAGAGCATTTTCAGAGACATTCAAGTGTTGCAAAAGGGTAAGATGCTCGATCCCTGTCATTCCTAACAAGCGATTCCGCGAGAGATCCAGAACGCTGAGCGACCAAGCTCCTTGCTTTAATCGTTGAACAAGTTCCGTAAGTTCCAGAACCATCCCTGGAATTTGATCTTTGGGCGTTTTATAGTTATTGAGGGAAGCCTGAAGTTCGGAGGCCCTGCGTTCCATTTTGGATCGCGACAAGGGGATTAAACTCCGAAGACTAGAAATCTTGTTTCCCGCAAGATCCAACTTTCTCAGATTGGCTAATTCAGCAAGAGGACTGAGATCTTGGATGAGGTTGTCCTTGAGAACCAAAGTCTCCAAATTGACCGCACCCTCCAAGCCCTGAAGGTTTCTGATTTCAGAATCGTTGACTTCAAGAAACCTAAGTTTTTCCGCAACCAACGATTCAGTAAGATTCTCTCGATCGACGGACAATGCTTGGCATAAAGCCCTCTCCAAAGCGGGTTCCGGAACATACAGTTGTTTGGCTTCGCAGATGGAACCAAATGTGGATAAGCCAATTATCAGAGCCCAANTGGGTAACCGAGCATGAAAAGTATCTTTAACGCGCGNAAGCATTGCACTCTTTANAGTCGGACATGTGCNGACAAACTTTAGAAACTTATCGTAGGCGAGCAATCAGATCCTTGGACTCGACCGAGTCACCAANCTCAACCAAAATCTCATCAACGGTTCCGTCGGAAGAAGCGTAAAGCGTAGTTTGCATCTTCATGGCTTCAAGAACTGCAATCTTGTCCCCCTTGGCAACCGTTTTGCCGACGCTCGTTGCAATGCTACTGATCATCGCAGGTATTGGTGCCGCAACATGCTTGGCGTTGGATGGATCTGCTTTTTCACGAGCTTTGGTATCTCCCTTCACGGAGTTGTCCTGCACCATAGTGGTACGGGCCTTACCGTTCAGCTCGAAAGTCAGGGATCGAATCCCTTTTTCATCTGGCTCACCCACATGCAAAAGCTTGATGAACAGAGTCTTGCCCTCTTCGATCCGAATGGAGATCTCTTCGCCCGGTTCCAAACCATGAAAATAAGCCGTGGTCGGCAAAACGGAGACATCTCCGTATTTCTTCTTAAAATCCTGAAAATCGTTAAAAACCTGAGGATACATGAGCGAAGAAAACAAATCATCATCCGTGTACCTGGGTCCGAGCTTCTTTTTCAAAGATTGGGATTCCTTTTTCAAATCAATTTTTGGGGCGGACGCACCCGGTCGGCCTCGCATGGGTTTCTGTTTGCCCAAAATGACTTTTTGAACGGATTTGGGCCACCCGCCCTTCGGTTGTCCGAGGTTTCCAGAAACCAAATCGATCACGGATTGAGGAAATCCGGTCTCGGGAGGCAGATTCACCAAATCTTCCGGTTTGACTCCCTTGGTGATTAAAAAGATGGCGAGATCTCCAATACTCTTACTGCTCGGAGTTACTTTTACGACATCTCCTAACAATGCATTCACCTCTTGATAAGTTTTCACCACATCGGGCCATCTTTTTCCTAGGCCAAGGGAAGCCGCTTGCTCTCTTAAATTGGTATATTGGCCACCNGGCATCTGATGAGAGAACACCTCCGCACTACCAAAAGGGGGAGAGGTGTCAAAAGGGGAATAGTACTGCCTCACCGCTTCCCAATAAATCGAAAGTTCATTAAGAGCTTCAACATCCAAACCCGTGGATCTAGGTGCATGCCTAAGTGCATGAACCACTGAGTTGAGATTGGGTTGGCTCGTGCAACCGGAAAGCGAGGATATCGCCAAGTCCACGACATCAACTCCTGCCTCCGCGGCCTTAAGCACAGAGGCGGAAGCAATTCCACTGGAATCATGGGTATGAAAATGAATGGGAATTCCGACTTCATTCCTCAAAGCTTTAACGAGACGACTTGCAGCCACCGGGTGGCAAAGGCCTGCCATATCCTTAATGGCAAGAATGTGTGCTCCCATCTTCTCCAGTTCTTTGGCGAGCTGAACATAATAATCGAGTACATACTTTTCTTCACTCGAGTCGGTGAAATCACCCGTGAAGCAGACCGCAGCTTCGCACAAGGAGGGTGTTCGCTCATTCACAGCTTCCATGGCNACTTTTAGGTTTGGAAGATAATTGAGAGAATCAAAGATCCTAAAGACATCCATCCCCGCCTCCGAAGCATGCACCACGAATTCGCGCACCACATTGTCAGGATAATTCGCATACCCAACTGCATTTGATCCACGAAGCAGCATTTGAAAAAGCACATTGGGTATTTTTTCACGGAGCATACGCAATCTCTCGTAAGGGGATTCTCCCAGGAAGCGCATGCAGGTATCAAAGGTCGCCCCTCCCCACATTTCCAAGCTAAATAACCCTGAAGTCCTACGAGCGATGTAATCAGCAACCGTAAGCATATCAAAACTCCTCATGCGGGCCGCAAAGAGGGATTGATGGGCATCCCGCAAGGTCGTATCCGTTACCATGAGTGACTTTTGATCTCTCAACCATTGGGCAAACTTGACAGGCCCCTGGGCCAACAACATATCCCGAGTTCCTCTCGGAGGCTCGGTGCTGCGATCGTACTCCGGCTCAATCAAAGGCAATGGATTGCTTACCCTGGAACGCCCCTTTACCTGGGGATTCCCATTGACGATTACCTCTCCGAGGTAGCTCAACAACTTGGACGCTCGATCCTTCCGGGCTTTGAACTTGAAGAGGCTCGGGGTAATGTCGATCATTCGGGTGGTCGCCTTGCCATCGACAAAATCCTTGTGATTGATGACATTTTCCAAAAAAGGAATATTGGTCTTCACCCCCCTGATTCTCATTTCTCGCAAAGCTCGATGCATGCGATCCAATGCCTGGGGCAAATTTGGTCCAGAAGCCGTTATCTTTACGAGAAGAGAGTCATAAAAGGGAGTAATAATCGCACCCGTATCCCCCATCGCCCCATCCAACCTTACGCCAAAGCCTGCAGCGGAACGATAACTGAGAATCTTTCCATAGTCCGGGGTGAAGCCCTTTTCCGGGTCTTCGGTGGTCACACGACATTGCACGGCACACCCGTTTCGGGGAATTTCATTTTGAGGGGGTATTCCGATTTTGCTTCCATGCAAACCATGGTTCATCGCCACAAGAATTTGCGAACGCACNATGTCAATGCCCGTGATTTGCTCAGTTACCGTATGCTCCACCTGAATTCTTGGATTCATTTCAATGAAGAACCATTCGTTGGTATCCTGATCGAGAAGAAACTCGACGGTGCCCGCATTATCATAGCCAATCTTGTTCGCCAATTCGACCCCTGCTCCGCATAAACTGTCCACCACTTCATCGGGCAGTCCAATCGAAGGTGCGACCTCTACGACTTTCTGATACCGGCGTTGCACCGAACANTCTCTTTCGTGCAAATGAACCACATTCCCTTTCCGGTCACCTAAAACTTGGACCTCCAGGTGCTTGGCCCGCCCAACATACCTCTCGAGGAAAACAGCGGAGTTTCCAAAAGCTCTTTCCGCTTCACCCTGTGCTTCTTCGAGCATATCCTTGAGATCCTCTTCCTTTTGAACCACCCTCATNCCCCGACCACCACCGCCAAAGGCAGCTTTNATAATCAGGGGAAAACCGATCTTCCTACCCCATCGCAAGGCTTCGGCAGGTTTGGAAACTGGCTTGGGAGTTGCCGGTAGGGTCGGNACACCNGCTTTATCCGCGGCTTTTTTNGCCGCNACCTTATCACCCATACTCTCAAGCANCTCCGGGCGTGGACCGATAAAAACAATGCCTGCNTCCTCGCACGCTCTGGCAAAATCGGCGTTTTCGGACAGGAATCCATAACCCGGATGGATCATATCCACCCTCTTTTCCTTGGCTATTGAAATAATCGATTCAATGTCCAGGTAAGCGGCAACCGGTCCNTTTCCCTTTCCAACTANGTAGGCTTCATCGGCTTTGAATCGATGAACTCCGAAGCGGTCCTCTTCGGCATAGATTGCAACAGTTCTTAAATTAAGTTCGCTGGCGGAACGAAAGATTCGAACCGCAATTTCACTTCGATTGGCAACGAGCAGTTTTTTCATTTGGGAGCTGAGGATTAATGTAAAAAAGACAAAGNGCAAAACTTGCCTACAAGAAGCGTTTTCTTCAACGCTAAAAAGGAGTTTAAGCTCAGTAGCTTTTGCCTATGATGGCAAGAACTCCTTTAATCCACGGATCAACCCAGAGGTTCAAACCACCTAGATAAAGAAGGGTGGCAATGGCGAGGTAAGGTCCAAAAGGGATTTCCCTCCCCCAAGGAATTTGATTTTCCGGTGGATTCTGCTTCGCTGACTTCTTTTTAAGATTTTGAAAAACCATGAAAGGAATAACCAGTGCCGTCCCAATCGATGAGCCGGCAAAAATTATGAAAACGGCTGCCTCCCAACCACAGAAAGCACCGATGCAGCCCATCAATTTGACATCGCCCTGGCCCAGAGCTTCTTTGCCTAGGGCTTTTTCGGCAGCGGCACCAATCCAATACATAACCGAAGATCCGACTAGCAGACCGATCAGGGCATCAATCACGGAAAGAATTCTTTCCTCGGGCAGTGGGAAATAGCCATAACCATGAAGGGAAGGGAAAATCACCGAGAAGACCAAACCCGCCAATGCGCCTCCCATGCTGAACCGGTCAGGGATCATCATGGTTTCGGCATCAATCACGATGACCGCAAGCAAAACCCAACCNAGAAAGCAACCAACGCATAATTCTGCCAGATCATGGNTCTGAAAATACCTGTGGAAAAAATAGCCAAATAAGAGGGCTGTNACAACTTCGACAAAAAGATACCTGGACGAAATGGGCTCTCCGCAACACTTCGCCTGACCTTTCTGGATAAGCCAGCTTAAGATGGGCAGATTGTTCTTCCATGGAATTCTCGCTTTGCACTGGGGGCAGAACGAAGGCGGACTGATNATGGANAGGCCAATGGGTATTCGGTGAGCNCATACATTCAGGAAGCTTCCCAGAATGGACCCCAGTAAGAGACCAGCTGCTGTCATGCCCAATTGGCTCTGAACNATTAANTCCATNACAANGCAATTTCCCTCATGCCTTTTTTCGCACCCTCAAACATCGCTTCTGCAGAAACTTCTCGACCCGACCATATCTCAAGGGAGCGAAGCGCTTGAAACACAAGCATCGAAAGCCCGTTTGAGCCGTTCATTCCACCGGCTTCAGCATCTTTGAGCAAAGCGGTTTGCGGGGGATTATAAATCATATCGAATACCCGGGTTTCCGAACCCAATTTGTGAAATGAGAGGTCGATGGGGGGCGGATCCTTCGGTTGGAGTCCCAGGGAAGTTGCGTTGATGACGATCAAATTAGAAAAATTTAAATCTTGGGTTGGTAAATCGTCCAAGGGAAAACCTTGTAAATGCGAGTCCGGGAAGTGAGCCCTGAGATCGGCGATTAATGCAGCCAAACGATCCGTGGATCGGTTGGTTATACAAACCTGAGTACACCCCTTAGCCAAGCATCTGGCGGCCGCAGCCCTGGCCGCCCCCCCAGCTCCTAAGATAAGAACTGAACAGGTCTGCAACTCGATGTCGAAAACAGTTTCCAAAGCCCGCTGTAACCCATAGCCATCGGTGTTGTAGCCTTTCCAACCTCCCTCGACCCATTGCAAGGTATTAACTGCTCCCATAACCTCAGCCTCGGGATCAATCTCCAATAAGTGTGGCAGTACCTCGACCTTATGAGGGATAGTCAGGTTAATGCCTCGGTATCCGCGTTGGGCTAGCTGTGGCAGCAAAAATGGAAGTTCTTCAGCTGGCACTTCAAGCCTTTCGTAAGACCACCCGTTAAAGCGAGAATCGCTTCTGCGCAATTCATCCAATGCTTCATTGTGAAGGTAAGGGCTTATCGAATGCTTGATCGGCCAACCAAGAACGGCCAGACCTACCTCCTCTGCGGAAAAACTCTTCAAACTTGCAAGGTTTTACCTGACTTCAGGCATTGGTGGCAATACGACGAACACGCTCGAACTCGTCCACAAAAGATCCGAACATTTTGGATTTCTTCATATCCTCCGCTCGCAGATAGTGATAGGATAAGTTTCGGCATCCTCTTGCCAACGTTTCCGCGACCGTAACAGGTAAAAGCGCCGAGCCTGAACCCTCGACCGATGAGTGCTCCAAATAATTCTCCATCTGCTCAACTTCCAAAATTTTACCACCGGCCCAAGCATCCAGGTAAAAAGGTCTTTCGTCCTCGAAGCAACCAACCACAAAGCGCCCTGGCAACCCAATGGGTTCCAACTCCAACCCGATCCTTCGAGCGAGCAAGATGAACAGAACACTTAAGGTTATGGGTAAACCTTGCCGCCTTTCAATAACCCGATGCAAAAAACTGTTTTCCGGATTTTCAAAGTCCTTGCCCGCTCCCCGAAATCCATATTCATGAAAAAGCACTCGATTCAGGGTCGAACAAATTTGCCTGGCGCTCATTGGCGGAGTCAGAAGTTCCCTGGTTCGTCGAGCCAATTTGTCCATAAATAAGGTCGAAGATGACGATTGGAAACTTGGATACACCGTTCGGTCCAAAAGAAACCAACCGGTTTCCAACTCATATCTTTGCGAGCGAATAAATCGAACAAAGTCTCCCACCCCATCAATCCAACCAAGATCCCTCACTAAGTCCTGAGCATGCCTTGCCAACAGTGGGTCTTCTCCCTGAGATATGTTATGCAAAAACTCTTTGGCTTCAACGGGATGAGCATCACATTCATCAAGAATGCCTTTGCGAACAACCGGAGACTCGTCATCGAGCAAACCGAGCAAAGCTTTCCACTTTGCTTGGCTCTTTGTATTGTGCCCAATCTTTTCCATCCGCCTATCTTCGCGCCTTCCTCGGTTTGGAGCAAGAATTCTTAGATGAAAACTTTCTCAGACCATTCGGTCGCCAAATAAAGACGAACCAACACGGATCATCGTGCTTCCCTCCGCAACCGCCTGTTCCAAATCTCCGGACATGCCCATGGAAAGAACTTTCAGCGGCAGACCACTCTCGGAAGCTAACTGATCGCGCAAAGTTCGGAGCCTGAAAAATGTTTTTGCCGAAACCGACGGATCATCAGGAGCGAAGGGAGCAATCGTCATGAGCCCGTCCACTTGCAAACCCTCGCATTTCAAGGCTTGCATAAATAAAGCGGGAGCATCTGCCAGACTCACTCCGAATTTTGCCGGATCTTCCCCGGCATTCACCTGAAGCAAGATTGCGGTCTTAACCTCAGAAGCAAGAGAGGCAACATCCAACCGCTTGAGCAATTTTGAAGAGTCCACCGTTTGGATTCGACTAAAACGACCCACCACTTGCTTCGCCTTGTTACTTTGCAGATGCCCGATTAACTCCCACTCCACACCATCGATCAAATCCATCTTCGAAGTTGCTTCCTGCACCCTGTTTTCGCCGACCAGCGTAATCTTCGAATTCTTGCAGTACCGAACAGCGTCCACCGGCCAATTTTTCGTAACCGGCAAAAGTGTTACCCCATCCATGTCCCTCCCCGATTTATCACAAGCATCCTTAATGCGTTGCGTAACTTTTTCTAAATTAAATAAGAAACTTTTTTCTTCGATCATAAGTGAAGTGAATAATAAATTTGCCTGCAATAAGCACAGGTTATAGAAGAATGTACATGCATATTCAGAATTTCAAAACCTTCTGTGATTTGGTCGAGACAAAAAGCTTTTCCAAGGCAGCCCGTTTAAACGAAGTGACTCAGTCTGCAGTAAGTCAACAATTGAAAGCTATGGAAGCCCATTATGATATGCTTATCATTGATAGAAACCAAAAGAAATTTCGCCTTACGCCCCAAGGGACTGCACTCTATTCGACCTTCAAGGAAATCTTGGATCTCTATGAAAAGCTTAACTGCGAAATTCAAGAGATGCGCAACATTGTCAGCGGAACCATCCAAATTTCCACCGTTAACAGCATTGGACTGCACGAACTNCCTCCTTATCTTAAATCTTTCATTAAGGAATTTCCTTCGGTGAATGCCCGGGTCGAATACCGAAGGGCCAACTTGGTCTATGATGATGTGCTTCATGGAAACGCGGATTTGGGTTTGGTTGCCTTCCCTCCCCCACACAAAGAATTGACCATCATTCCTTTTGCAAATGACGAACTTATTATTGCGATGAGCCCCGAACATCACCTAACGAAAAAGCNGTCCATTGCCATGGATGACTTGAAAGGCATTGAATTCATCGCATTCGAAAGAGATATTCCAACCCGAAAAGCAACTGACGAAATTCTGGCGAAAGCGGGCGTTGAAGTNTCTGTGGTCATGGAATTCGACAATGTTGAAACAGTCAAAAGAGCCATTGAAATCAACGCCGGCGTTGCCATACTCCCTGCCAGCACGGTGGTTACTGAATCGGAAAGGAATCAATTGGTCATTTATAAGTTAGAAGGCGGCATTCACAATCGACCGCTTGCGGTTATTCACAAGAAAAACCGTATTCTCACTCCAGCCCTGAGGTCATTCGTTGAACTGATGCAGGATGGNGAAAATAAATGATTCCTATCAACTTCTTGGCACCANACCGCTTGCCTTAACCAAACTTGCGGTAAAACTCCCTACAATCACCTTACTACTTATCTTCACTGGGATTCTTCGATTATCAACNGTNTACCATACTCGGAGAATCCCATCCGGGCTCTTTTTAAAAACCCCACTCAAATTTTTCATTTCAGGNNTCGTACCCACAGCTTTGTATTTTCCCGCCGGTACGGAGATATAATCNGATTCNCCGGTCCTCACCACNATATNCATGAATCTCTTTCCGTCACAGGTCGGTAAAGTTTTAGCTGAGTTTTCAGCAATGGGAAAGAGCCTGAAGAAATAAGCGATCGCCAAAGGATCAAATACCCGATTGGGAATTGTCAAGGTTCTCNGACTCCCCTTGTTCTCNATGTATTCGGCAACTAGNCTTTGATAGTTAAATCGTACNTTTACATCCCTTTTTGTTTTACCTTCTCGCTGGNTCTTGCTGTAGGAATAGGATTTGGAAAAGTCCTCCCAAACTTCGCTTTCGACCTCCGTTCTTACCTTGTAGAAAGCATCCGCAAAATCGTTGGTACGAACGGAAAACCGGATAACCTGCAGGTTTTTTCCTTCTTTTAACCTCATAGGTAAAACCTCCATTACTGCAGATCCAACAGGAATNAAGCCCCATTTCAGGGAATACTCCAATCTTTCTCCTGCAACAAAGGGAGAGACTGATCCGAATAAATTTCCAGTCCAAATAAAAAGGAGCCCAAGGATCAGCTTTCGGCCCGATCTCATATCAATCAAGTCGTGGGTCGTATTCGTTCCAACTTCCAAATCTCTTCGGCGTATTGGGTAATGGTGCGATCCGAAGAGAACTTTCCGGAACCGGCAACATTTCGAATAGCCATAGATGCCCATTTTGGGGGGTCGGAATAAGCTAAGTTGGCATTTTCCTGGGCCTCCACATATGCCCTATAATCAGCCAATACAAAAAAGGGATCACCCCATTCGAGAAGACTGCGAGGCAAATCCTGTAGAACCCTGCCCTCTCCAGGAGAAAAATAATCCGAACCCAACCAATCCAAAACCGCTTTCAATTCCTCATCTTGCTTGTAGTAGTCCCTAGGTTCATATCCGGAATCGCGCAATTTTTCGATCCCTTCGACCGTCTGCCCGAAAATGAAAATATTATCGTCTCCCACTTCCTCTTTGATCTCAACATTGGCCCCGTCCAATGTCCCTATGGTTAGTGCACCATTCAACGCAAATTTCATATTGCCAGTCCCTGAGGCCTCTTTGCCGGCAGTGGAAATCTGTTCGGACAAATCGCTTGCTGGAATGATGCGCTCTGCGGAGGAAACTCCATAATTCGGCCAATATGCAATCTTGAGCTTTCCTTTGATTCGCTCGTCATTATTTATTTTCCGGGCAACCAAGTTAATCGCATGTATAATGACTTTTGCCAGATGATAACCAGGTGCGGCCTTTGCCCCAAAGATAAAGACCCTCGGGCAAATGCTAAGATTCGGGTCATGCAAGAGCCTTCGATATAAAGTAAGGATGTGCAAGAGGTTCAAATGCTGCCTCTTGTACTCGTGCAAACGTTTGATCTGAGAGTCGAAAATTGCAGAAGGATCCACCTTTAAGCCAATTTGATTTTCAAGCATTTGAGCAAGAATCTGCTTATTGTCTTGTTTGATCGCCATGAATTCTTCCTGAAAGGACGCATCATCAGCGACTTTCTCCAAGCCTCTGAGCAAATTAAGATTGGTAACCCATTCCGGACCCACGACCGAACCGATTAACTTGGCCAGTTCGGGATTGCAGCCCAGGAGCCACCTCCTTGGTGTAATTCCATTGGTTTTGTTGTTGAACTTCTCTGGATAAAGGTCCGCAAAATCCCTCATCAGCTTGCCCTTCAACAACTTGGTGTGTAGAGCGGCAACCCCGTTTACGGACTGACTACCCACAACTGAAAGATAAGCCATCCGCACCTGCCCATCCGAAACGATGGACATGGTTCTTACCTTCTCCTGATCTCCTGGCCATTTCGAAGAGATGACCTCTTCCACAAAACGGCGATTGATTTCTCGAACAATTTGCATGTGCCGAGGAAGAACATACTCAAATAAAGCTTCGCCCCAAGTTTCCAGAGCTTCGGGCAGTAAGGTATGATTCGTGTAGGCAAAGGTTCTTTGGACCAAGTTCCATGACTTATCCCAGCCCAGTTTTTTCTCATCCAGAAAAATGCGCATTAATTCAAGAACCGCAACCGCTGGATGTGTGTCGTTCAACTGAACCACAACCTTTTTAGGAAATTCTTCCCAATCGTCATGCAACCGGAGAAAGCGAGCCATCATATCCTGAATCGAACAAGCTACGAAAAAATACTGCTGAACAAGACGCAGTTCCTTTCCGTTTTCAGTTTCGTCATTCGGGTAAAGCACTTTGGAAATGCTTTCTCCCATGGCTTTCTCCCGAACCGCTTCAACATATCCACCTTGGTTAAAAGTTTTTAGGTCCAGCTCTTCCGATGCCTTGGCCTCCCACAGTCGAAGAAAATTAACCGTCGCCGCTCCGTAACCTACAATCGCGACATCGTAAGGAATGCCTTCGACATATTTTGTCTCGACCCATTTGGGTTGGTAATCTCCCAAATCATCATAAAGATGCTCCACTCGACCGTAAAGACTGACGCGTTGAGCGTATTGGGGGCGCACAATTTCCCAGGGGTTTCCATATTTTAACCAATCATCGGGAAGTTCAACCTGCCGGCCATTATCGAATTCCTGGCGAAACAGTCCAAACTGGTAGTGTATGCCGTACCCTATTGCAGGTAGATCCATGGTTGCCATGGAATCCAGAAAACAGGCTGCCAAACGCCCCAAACCGCCATTACCCAAACCCATATCATGCTCTTCTTCGCACAAGGTCTCCAAATCAAAACCGAGATCGGTAAGAGCAGATGAAACAGCTTCTCGCAGACCGGAATTACAAAGATTCGTATTGAGAAGCCTTCCCATGAGGTATTCCAAACTCAGGTAGTAAACTCTTCTCGCATCTTGGTTGTTGTGAGCCGATTGCGTTTCAATAAAGCGATCGATAATTTTTTCTCGCACAGCGAGACAAGTTGCCATCCACAGTTCTCTTGGTGTGGCACTGTCCAGGTGCCTTGCAAGAGTTAGGCGTAGTTGCCTACGAATGGATTCTTTCATCTCTTCCACAAGTTGGGAAGAGCCTGCATTTTCGCTTTTTTCGGTTGGATCTGGCGCCGTATCAGTAATCATTAGTTCGTTTCAGTCGGGTGCCTTTAAAAGTTAGGCACACATCATGCCAAAACTAATGAATAGGATGCTTTTGGCGAGAATATCTCAAAAATAATCAATCCACTATAAACTTGTGCACAGTCAGATGACGATAAGTCTCGCCAGGACGCAGGACGCAGGATTTCCATCCCTCTTCCCCTTGGCGGTTGGGGCTGTCTGGGTATACTTGAGTTTCAAGACAAAGTCCCGACCTGAAAGCATAAGGTTTGCCTCCATGCCCAACCAAGGTTCCATCCAAATAGTTACCAGTGTAGAGCTGAATACCGGGCTGATCCGTACGGATTTCGAGAACACGACCAGAAGCAGGATCGCGTAAGGTTGCGGCCAGGTTTAGCTTTTCTTCGGACGATGGAACGAGCCAAGTATGGTCATAACCTTTGCCTACCTTAAGTTGCTGGTGCTTGTTTTCGATTCGCTTACCAATGGCAGTGGGTTTTCTGAAATCCATGGGAGTCCCCGCTACTTTTTCGATTGCCGTGGGTATGTTGGTTTCGTCAGTAGCTACAAAATGAGCGCCTGGTAGCGTTAGTTCATGGTTCAGGATGCTCGGGGAGCCTTCACCGCTCAAGTTGAAATAAGTGTGGTTGGTCAAATTCAATACGGTTGCCTGATCACAAGTTGCTTCGTATTCGACCTTGAGTTCATTGTCATCGGTGAGGGTGTAAGTGACCTTGCAACGAAGATTACCAGGGTATCCTTCCTCTCCATCAGGACTGGTTCGAGTAAAGATCACTCCGGTACCGACCTCGGTAATCGTGGCATTCCAGATTCTTTTGTCGAAGCCAACCTCGCCACCATGCAGATGGTTGGGACCATTGTTCTTTGCTAGTTGATAGCTTTGGCCATCCAAGCTGAACTTACCATCCTTGATGCGATTGGCGTAACGCCCGGTAATGCATCCGAAGTAAGGACTCTTCTCCATGTACTCCTCTACGCTGTTAAAGCCAAGGGATACATTAGCAAACTTACCGTCACGGTCCGGCACAAGGATTTCCTTAACCGTACCGCCATAGTTTAACAAGGACACCTGCATCTTGTTTGCATTCGTGAGCGTGTACATACTTACCTGGTCTCCATTGGGCATTTTCCCAAAAACTTTTTTTTCTACAGTCATCGGCTTTACAGAGGATTTTTTTGTTTTTTCCAGACCAAGTACTTTCTTGCTCTTCACCAATGCTGACTTGCTTTTGTCGACAACATAAGAAGAGCCATCCGAAAAACCTTTTTTAGTCTTTTGGGCAACTTCACTGAGGCTGCAATTACTAAGAAGAAAAGCAGTGGCAAGGATCAAAACAAAACTGTTGGGATTAGTCTTTTTCATAATTAATGGTAGTGGGTTCCGGTTTTCTTTATTTAATTCAAAGTTTTCTTTTTAATCGAGTCTCAAAATCACGGAAAGGGATTTCGAAATAGGTAGGCTTTCCCTTTGGACAGGTATAGGGATTCCGGCATGACAGGAGCTGCTCCGCAAGCCTAATCACCTCATCATCCGAAAATCCTCCTGATTTTGCATTCGAAGCGGACGAAATCCTGACTAAAGCTTCCTTGGCAAAAGCCTCCATTCGTATGCCTCCTCCCTCCTCACGGGCAATTTCGAGAAAATCCCTAATGAATGTACCAGCATGCTCCTTTTCCATCCATACCGGGCACCCTTCCAAGCGAAAAAAATTGCGACCAAATTCCTCCAATACGAATCCCAAAGCCCTAAGATCAACCAATCCGGATTCCAGGTTCTCCCGATCAATCCCATCCAATTCCAACGATTCCGGTAAAAGCAAAGCTTGGGAGTCCGATGCATCTTTCTTTGCCAAAGCATCTTCAAGCTGCTCAAACCTAATCCTTTCGTAGGCAGCACGAGTTTGCATTCCGACCATTCCCTGTGTGGTCGAAAAAATGGCCAGATCCCCATAGGGACGATCAATAAATCTCCATTGGGCTTCACCGTCTCCTCTCGAGCCCACTATTTTCCGAGTCGTAAGGTCTGGCCCAACCACCGTATGTCGAATCTCAATTGGTTCGTTCTGTTTGGAGGACGCGATATCTTTGGGGTTTTCAGCTCGACCGGATTGAGCCGTTTGATCCAAGCCATACATCTCCAAGGCCCGAGGATCTATACTGGGAACCATCCTTTCACCGGATGGATCCTTCTCAAATTCAATCGGGGGCTGTTCCATTTTCTTTCGCCCGGACAATTCCCGGTTACACTTGAGGAGGCTTTCAACGACAAAGCTTCGAATGCGGGGTTCTTCCCGAAAACGGATTTCTCTTTTTGCAGGGTGCACATTAACATCAACCAAGCTGGGATCGATCGAGATAAACAAGATTGCAGGGGGAAAGCGGCCCTTAGGAGCGAAGGTGTGATAGGCTTCGAGAACGGCATAAGAAATGGCTTTGCTATCAACGGGTCTTCGGTTAACGAAAAAGATCATTTCTTTGCGAGTCGAACGACTATGCCCAGGCTTTCCGATTAAACCAGTCAAACCGATGCCTTTATCATTAGCCTCGATAGGAGCTAGAATTTCCGCCAAGCTCTTACCGAAAATCTCTCGAACTCTTTCGCTCATCTCACTACAAGCCGGAGACCTGAATAAAGTTCGGCCACCTTCAACCAAAGAAAAAGTAATACTCGGGTGGGCCAATGCATAAAGTTTTGTAAGGTGCGTCAAGTGAGTCGACTCGGTGACTTCCGTCTTAAGGAATTTCCTCCGAACCGGTACTGAATTAAACAAATGCGACACCTCAATCCTGGTGCCAACCGGCATTCCGCATTCCTTCACATGGATCATCTTGCCCCCGTTGATCAGTACTTCATTTCCTNCTCCATCCTTTTCCTTTCGAGTTCGCATCGTGAATCGACTGACGCTGGCAATGGATGGTAAGGCTTCTCCNCGAAACCCNAAAGTCTGNACTTCATTNAGATCGGAAGCTTTTCTGATTTTACTGGTGGCGTGACGTTCCAGGCTTAAAAGAGCTTCATCAGCATTCATNCCACANCCATCGTCTTCTACCCGCAGATAGGACTTNCCTCCGTTTCTAAACTCCACTTCGATTTTCTTTGCACCAGAGTCTATGCTGTTCTCGATCAATTCCTTTGCCACTGAAGCGGGTCGTTCCACCACTTCACCAGCAGCAATTTGGTTGGCAACTCGATCGGCCAATATTCGAATATCGGGCATCCCTATTCCGTAACCTTCGAGCCCGAATCCGACAATGGGAAAATCAATATAAGGTTATTCGAGCTTGGGAATGTCCTCAAAATGTGAAAAATGCTCTNCGATGCCCAACCAACTGTCAGGAGAAAAGAGTCTTTACCTCAAACAACACGCCAACCAAAGGGTTGACTGGTTGCCCTACTCCCAAGCTGCCTTTGATCTTGCGAAGCAAAGGGATCTTCCCGTTTTAGTTTCCATCGGTTATTCCTCTTGCCATTGGTGTCAAGTCATGTCCCGTGAATGCTTNGAGGACGATTATGTCGCATCCATGATGAATCGGCATTTCGTGTGTATCCTTGTCGACCGGGAAGAACGCCCGGATCTCGACCTGACTTACATGGAGGCGATTCGTATGTTCAACCAATCAGCGGGATGGCCGCTCAATGNATTTTGCCTTCCAAACGGAAAACCTTTTTGGGGAGGAACTTACTTCCCCAAGGAAGATAACGGACTGGGACTCGCACCTTGGCCTCAGGTTCTAATGCGAATCGCAACGCATTTCAAAAAATCCAGAGATGAATTCATCGAGAATGCCGATCATGTGATTCAAAATCTCAGCCACGCNAATGATGCGGATATTTCGAACGCAGAATCGTGGCATGCGAGCCTCCTTATAAAAGGAGCACAAANGCTTTGNNCNAAGCACGATGACAAAAACGGAGGGTTTACCCCGGCACCTAAGTTTCCGTCCTCTATGAAGGTCGAATTCCTCCTGGCCATTCAAGAGTCTCAATCCGTTAGANAAGATCCGGTTTTGGAAAAAAAGATCGATCACTGCGTACAAACCACCCTCGTGAAGATGGCTTCGGGAGCACTCTTTGATCATGTGAACGGTGGATTTTTTAGGTATTGCGTTGATGATTCGTGGCAGAGTCCTCATTTCGAGAAAATCCTGGCCGACAATTGCTTGCTNATATCATCCTATTCCAAGGGTTACAGAAAATATAAGAATCCTCTTTTCAAACATGTGGTCGAGAAAACAATCCAGTGGGCNTTGGATNATNTAGGCTGTCCGAANGAAGGCTTTGGCTCATCCGTCTCATCCGAAGTTCAGCAGGCTGAGGGAGCACAGTACCTCTGGTCTAAAGAAGAGCTTGCGGAAATCCTCACCGAAGCCGATGACCAATCACTCCTTTCCCGTTGGGAACCGATTGAGGGCTCGGATAAAAACACCTTTGTGCCCCNCTTGATCGAATCAAGTACCGTTCCAATTGGCCAACAAATTAAAATCCTAAGTAAATTGAGGNCTTTGGCTGATTCCAANCCCAAAGGGGAAATCGACCCNAAAAGAATCGTTGGAGCCAATGCACTGTTGGTTCGTGCCTTAGTCGATGCATCGATTGCCTTTGATAACCGTGATTGGCTTAAGCAGGCCAAAGTNTTGGAAAGTTGGATTTCTTATACCTACCAAGATCAAGCACTTGGAGAAGAGATAAAGGAAGATATGCCCCTTCTTTTCCTCGAAGATTACGCCTATTGGGCGGAAGCCCTTCTTCAACTCTCTTCAGTATCCGAATCCATTCAACCCGAGAGTGCGAGCTCTTATTTGGAGCAGGCAGAGAATCTTGTCGAGGCGATGATGCTCAAATTTAGTGATGAAAGATTACCAGGTTTCTTTGTTTCTCCTCTTAAAATGGAAAGCCATCCACCCTGCAGAAAAAAGCTTTGGTTCGACAACGCCACTCCCTCTGGCAATTCTTCTCTTCTGCGAATCTTTTCAACGCTTCATCTTCTTACCGGAAAACAAAAATGGTTGACCGAATTCGCTGAGGCAAAGAGAGCGTATGCAAAACTCGTGGAAAAAGCACCGGATGGAATTTGCTACGCGTTATGCAGNATGACCGAAGACACCATTGGATTGATTCACATCACTTGCCCTTCGAGTAAGATCGAAACACTTACCAAGCTCTTGGCCGAATTTCCTTATCGCCCAATTTTCATTAAAGGTGCGGATGACATTGATCAATTNACNGCATGCGTAAACAATGTTTGCCTCGAACCGATGAGCGATCCATCGGAGCTCCTAGTTNAATTGTTCAAGTAANTTACTCCGCTTGATTTTTAGATTTATCAAGAAACTTACCCATCGTCCGACCATCCTCCCGAACGACTTTCTCCGCAACCTCCATCAGGTCGCACTCTTCTCCATTGATTGATTTGTGGGCTATCTGAATGGCAGCACGTATCAACTTAGAATCAGTTTTGATGCGCTGCCCAGTTTTGGACATCATTCTTTCAATGCCATCCAAGAGCGATAAATCCTCCTGGGTTAATGTAATTGTCCTGACCACTCTTTTCGGCAGGTTTTCCTGATTTTCACCATCCATCTTTTAACTCTTACCTAGAAACAGGTTCCTTGTAAATGCCTAAATACTCTAACCGCATTTTTAATGAACAAGGACAATAAATAGAGGGACTCCCTGTCAAGCCTGCACCAATGGTGAGCTCGAAAAAGTATTTAGCCGGCGTTTCTGCCAATGCAGTTCAAGTCTTCGAACGAACGTCTTAAGCGACTGACAAAAGCCTGTTCACCCGAGCGCAACCATGCTCTTGGGTCGTAATATTTCTTGTTGGGTTTATCATCACCATCTGGGTTGCCAAGTTGTGCCTGGAGATAATCCTTATTGGCTTTGTAGTAATCATGAACGCCATCCCAATAAGCCCATTGCATATCCGTATCCAAGTTCATTTTAACAACACCATAGCCAATTGCTTCTCGAATTTGCTCACGGGAGGAACCCGAACCACCATGAAAAACAAAATGAATCGGTTTTCCCGACAAACCATGTTTCTCCTTGATGAAATCTTGCGAATTGAGGAGAATTTTGGGGGTCAATTCAACATTGCCCGGTTTGTAAACTCCATGCACATTGCCAAAAGCTGCGGCAACCGTGAAACGATTACTGACTTCGGTCAAAGTTTCGTAGGCTTGGTTTACTTCTTCGGGTTGCGTGTACAGGCGTGCAGTATCAATATCGGTATTATCCACACCATCCTCTTCTCCTCCGGTAACACCAAGCTCGATCTCAACGGTCATACCCAACGCATTCATACGCTTGAAGTAGTCTTTGCAAGTGGAGAGATTATCATCAATGGGTTCCTCGGAAAGATCCAGCATATGAGAACTGTAAAGGGCTTTCCCTTCCCTTTCATGAAACTTTTCACCTGCATCCAATAAGCCGTCGATCCATGGCAGAAGCTTTCTTGCCGCGTGATCGGTATGCAAGATGACGGGCACGCCATAGTGCTCGGCCAAAGCATGAACATGCATGGCCCCGGAAACGGATCCGGCAATGGCAGCCTTCTGTCCGTCATTGGAAATACTTTTACCAGCAAAAAAGACACCTCCTCCGTTTGAAAACTGAATCATTACAGGCGAATTAACTTCAGCCGCAGTTTCCAAAACCGCATTCACAGAATTCGTCCCAACGACATTAACCGCCGGTAAGGCATACTCGTTTTCTTGCGCATCATCGAAGATGGCTTGAACGCCATCTCCGGTTATTACTCCACTAGGAAATTTTTTACTCATTGTTTAAAGATGTTAAATTTAACATTTCTTATCACATATTTCGCATAACAGGGGCAAAACTAATTTTTAAGAAGACTAAAATTTTACTTTTAAATAAGCAGCTCACTTATGTCCTCCGCACCTAAAGCCTTTTCAACTTCTTCCAATTTAATGAAGGTCGTTCGAGTGTGAGGCAATTTATAGCGTTTGAACACCCCTTTATCCAAAAGGTAGTACAATTTCCTTGAAGAAACCCGAAGGACTTTGGCAGCTTCGGCCACTCTCAGAACCTTGGGAGCGGGTGACTTGCGCATCGCCTTGAGGTGTTCCCCTTGTTCGAGAAAATTCGCTTCCAAATTACCAATCCTTTCCTCAATCCCGTCCAGTCGTTCCTTGATTTCACTCAGAGCCCAGAAAATAATTTCATTTTCGATTTCATGACGGTCTCGGACTCCAAGCTCCTGCTCTTTTTCGTTACGAAACCGCAAGGCATCGATCCGGCTTCGAAAATATTTTCGGTGCCTCTTCTTACGGTAAATCCAAGTAATGCAATGGGGAGATGCTCGCCCTTTAGCCATGGAATAGGAAACTTTCATATAATTTGATGATTGAAGGCAGAATTGAGAGCCACTAGAAGAACCTATTACACTAATCAAGGACTAATGAGCGACAAGAACTTTCCAGATGTGATTAAAGAGATCCATTTAAAGGACCAACGATACGGCAAAGGTGCCTATTTTTTCATTCGAGAAGCCTTGGATCATACCCTCAAATCCTTGGAACAGAAGAAACCCAAGAACAAAGGCCATGTTTCAGGAGTGGAATTGCTCGAGGGGATAAGAGACTATGCCCTTGATCGATTTGGTCCGATGACCCTAACTCTTATGAATCATTGGAACATCAGGAAATGTAGGGATTTTGGGGATATCGTTTTCAATCTGGTTGAACACGGTATTCTGGGTCGCACTGAAAACGATACACTTGAAGATTTCGAAGGAGGCTACAATTTTGAGGAAGCCTTTGAACAACCTTTCATGCCCCACCCGATTGATAAGGGTGATAATCAACTCAACTAAGTTGTCCTCTGCGTTTCATCACAAAACATAGTGGATCAACAGATAAACGAGGGTAACTAGACCCAAAGCTTGTAGATATCTTTTTGTCTTTGTCGATTTCTCCGCAGAAATAAAGAACCCACCGGTTTTATAATCTTCGTTTTTCTCATTATTACCGTCCAAGACTTCAGATTTGTTACAAACCGGACAAGATTCTCCATCCTCACAATGCCATTCGAAATCGCACCTTGCACAAACCTTGAAACTCATCGCATACAAGGGTTAGGATTCATCCAAATTAGTCTTGCCCTTGCCATTCCATTCGTGGGATTCTTTCACGATAATACTCAATAATGAGAGATTATCAAAAGTCCATGAGTTATTCACTCACTCGTCCATTCACCAAGCTTCTATTTCTTGGGTGGCTAGTTGTTCTCCAGGGCTTGTGCGATTCTGTCCATGCGGCATCTTCCATCCTCGAGGAATCTTTATCATCCATTCAAACAAAGGCCCTCAACGGTGATGCTCATTATCAGGGTGCACTTGCTCTCTTCCACAAACACGGCGAACGGGGACTGACCGTAGATATGGAAGAAGCAAAAAGATGGGCCAGTATAGCCGCCGAAAAAGAAGGTGCATTAGGATTGGCCGCACTCGCAGCTATCGAGTTGGAAAAAGGGAAAGTCGAAAAAGGAAGGTTTCTCTACGACGAAGCTTACCTTCATTCGAATCTTCGTATTTTGGTCAAAAGCAAGGATCCCATCGCCTTATACTGCTTGGGAATGATGGAAATCGATAATCCCCCCATAAATGTGCCCAAGGCTCTGCGTCACATTGAAGAATCCGCTGAGATGGGCTTTCCCACCGCCCAAGCTACTTTAGGTATGATTTACTTTACTGGCATTGGAGTCGCAAAAAACTCAAAACTGGCCCTTAAATGGTGCTCCCTATCTGCCAGAAATAAAGTGCCACTGGGCATGTTTTATTTGGGAATGGCTTATTCAGTCGGGGATGGAGTTAAGCAGAATAATGATTTCTCAATGTGCTGGATTCAAGCCGCCGCGGTTCGAGAACTTACCATGGCCCAACTTACCTTAGGTATGAAATATGCGTTAGGAGACGGCACAGATAAAAACTTGGACTTAGCGGTTCAATGGCTCAGAAGAGCTTCCATTCACGGTTCTGCGGAAGCGGCTCTTCAACTTAGAAGATATGAAAACCTGCTAACCCGAGTCCCAACTCAACCCGCTTCCTACAAAGCAACAAAGGAGAACCGTTCGATCACCTCTGCGGCTGGCAAATCGATTCTTGCCTCCGAGAAGGATTCAAATCAATCAATTAGACCTTCCCTTTCCTCTTCTTCCGAACTTGACGAATTTGAACTCAACTATTTCGAACCAAATGAAACTGATGAGGCTGAGTCTGCAGTTAACATGGCCAAGCAAAACATCGCTTTGGGCAGAAACACGCAAGGATCCCTGGCAGTTCTTCAAAAAGCTGCCGACAATGGGGAAATTGAAGCTCTCGCAGAATTAGGAAAAATTAGTTACAAAAAGGATCGCTTTAAGGATGCAAGGAAATGGTTCGAAAAAGCCGCCGAAAGTAACCACCCCGAAGCGCTCCGATACCTTGGTATCTTATACTTTCTTGGACAGGGCGTTAATAATGACTACAAGCAAGCACGCAAATGGTTTGAGCAAGCAGTCAGAACGGGTGATCTCGAAGCTTCAAGATACCTCCGTATTCTAGGTCAATTCAAATAAACTTAATTCTTTTTTCGTAAAAGACAAAGATTGTGAGCCTAAGGGAATTTTTACATATGTAATGGTGTGTGCTTCTGTCCCAGATACATTCAAATTTTGTACATATTTAGGGGAGCCCAAAAATCAGTCGCAAGAAAATAAAAAATTTCTTCTACCGCATTTGAGAGGCAAACTAAAGAAATGTTGTATAACAGGAACTATTACTCTGCCCAAACCGCATCCCTGAGATCAAGTTTTACATTATTTTCACCATTTTGCAGAATGATTGGCTTTGACCAAACAACACCAACTTGACCGAGAGTCGAAGCTCCCACGACGAAATAGCTACCTGACTTCAAATTATCCAAATTCGCTTCTCCAACTGAATTAGTTTTCAAACGAGTGAGACTAGACCGAGCCAACGAATTTCGAATTGAAGCTGCAACCCCAGGAAAGCGATAACCCCGCTGAATAGACCTTGCCCACAACTCCGCATATGTTTCGATTCCTTCATTTCGAGGAATACGAATCATAGAATTCTGCATGATTGAGTCCAAGCTTTGCTCAACAAGAAAGAATTCAGTAAAACCAGCCGGTCTTCTTTTGTTATTGAGGAATTGGACCTCAGCTTTTAATTGGACGGAAGAATCTCCTGAAGGAATATTTTGAACGCTAGTGGCACCTTGCCTTCCTCCTCTTAGTGAGCTAAAACCACGGGATTGACTAGTAGGGGGGAAACGAGTGACAGAAGGAACAGGAACTGGGGGTGGAAGGGCACGAGACTGTTGTGAAGAAAGGAAAGTAGAGTTCCTCGAAACTCTAGAGGGGTTCGATAACGAAACTGGAATAGAATTGGAACCACTGCCTCCTGATTGCAATACACGAATTGCTTCCCGGGCATTTATTAAAGCATTTTCGAGAGACTGAATTTTACCCCTAGCCTGAGTAAGTTCATCACTAAGAAGATCGACTTTAAGACTAGCCGACTGTCCACGTTCCAGAACCCCACGTTTGATGTCACTTGCATCATCTAGTTGCTTCCTCAGGTCCTCAACCCGGGCCCGTTCTTGATCCAACTGAATTTGAGCGGTCAAGTTCTTTTGGTTTAAGTCCCGAATCCGGCGATCAAGAGCGTTCCTGCCAGGAATATCAGACATTGTCTTCAGTTGATTTTGCAAACTCACATTTTGTTGACGCAGGCTATCCAACTCTGCCAATTGCGAAGCAGCCAATCCGGATGAGGTGGAACCTGGTAAAGGAACCTTCAGCGAAGGCATACGCGATGGAAGCCCACGAGCGGCAGACTCTGCCTGCCTCAAGCTTTCTTGTAATTCTCGAATTTGTTCACCGGCAAATGCAAGGTCCTGCTGCAAACGCTGGGTTTCGGCTTTCGAACGAACCTCGCCATCTCTGGCGTCTTGCACGTCCCCCCCCATACGAATGACTTGTGCCTTGAGTGCCGCAACGTCTGGAGAGAGACCAGGAGAGCCAGATTGGGCCCGAGCAAGTTGATCACGCAAGGCTTCAATTCTTTGGTTCTTCTCTGTCAACTCGAGGGACAAGGAAGAAATCTTACCCTCAAGACCACTCACTCGGTTCGCCATATTAGCGATGTTTTGATCCGCATTATTACGAGCCTGAGCAAGGGAAACATCTCTCAAGCGGTTGTTTTCCTTCTCCAAATTAGTCAATTTTTCTTTGATATTCCCAAAATCATCCATGGCCATTTTAAACTCTTCGTTCAATCTTTGGCTATCCTCTCGGCTTGCGTTTAATGCTTGCTGTAATTTGGCAACCTCAGGGTCAACGAAATCCCTTGCAACCATAAGATCTTGCTGAAGCATGGCCAATTCATTCTGCAGATCTCGGAAGATCGGATTATTCGCGATGTCTTGTGGTTGGGGGATAGGTTCATCTCCTATGTTTCCAAGTAAATTTTCCATTTCCTTCCTCAACTTTTCTGAATTCCTCAACGCAGTAGTGAGCTGCTCAATGCGACCCAATGCATTTGACTCCGCAATCTTCGCTTCCTTTAGTACCTCTTCATAATTCTCAATTGAGCTTTCCTGTGCAAAGACGGTTTCCATTTGTGCAAGCCGTTGTTTTGTTTCCTCTAATTCCGCCTGCATCTCCATACTTTCGGCCACCGCATCTTGCAATTGTATTTGTAAAGCGTCCATGCCAGCCTGGCCATCGGTTCCTTTACTTGCTTCTTGTTTAGCTTCCTCAAGAAGAATTCTCAAATCTCCAATTTGATTTTGAAGAGCTAGGATTTCATGATCACTCGAATTATCCCCTGATGAAACAGGCTGTTCTACTTCCTTCGCAAGTTCGAGTTCAGCTTCTTTCTGAGAAAGTTCTTCAATTGCCTGACCAAGTTGTTCCTTCAATTGTCCAACCACCTTTTCCTTCTCATCCAAAGCTTGGCTCAAGGCTAACAAATCCTTAGAGGAGGAGGATTCAGGGCTTTGGTTGATATTAGACTCAACGCCTTCGAGTTTGCTCATCAACCCCTCAAGCTTTTTTTCCAGATCATTTCTTGCGTTTTCTTCGCTGAGGTTCTTTTCGGTTAGTTCCGCGATCAGATCACGAGCCACAGTTAATTCGTTTTCCAAAGCTTCAATTTGCTCAAAACCACCAGACTCCGACAAACTGAGCTCAATGCTTTCGGGTTGCTTTTGAGATCTTTCGAATTCTAGTAATTTTTCATTGGTCTTCTCCAATTTGCCAAGAACCTCTTGTCTTTTGGCACTCTCCTCCTCGATGGTCTGTTGAAGATTTGAAATGTTTAATTCAGCATTCGCCAACTCTTCCTCCAATTGAGAAATAGCTTCGCTGGAAACAATAGGATCTTCTTGTTCTTTGAAGCTCTCTTTCTCAAGAATGGTTAACTGATTAAGTGCTCTTTCTAGTTTCGCTTGAAGGTCCATTACCAATTCAGGTTGAGAATCTTCAACTGATTTAAGGTTTAAAGCACTCTCCAATTCTAATTTCGATTGCACCAATTTTTGTTCAAGGTTCATAATTAATTTCTCACCGTCTTCTTTATCTTTTTCGAGTTGGTGCATCCGTTCCCTAAGATCAGTCATTTCAATGTCACGGGTACTTAAACTGGGTGATACTTGGGAAGCCTCCAAAATCCTTATTTGGGATTGGAGTGAAGTGTAATCCTCAGTGATTGCAGCATTCCTCGTTTCAATTTCTCGCAACTCCTCCAAGGCATTGTTCAATTCGGACTCCAAAGCTGAAATGGTTTCCAGTTCGGATTGTTCCTTATTTTTTAGCTGACCAACCAATTTTTCGTTCTCTTGCATCAAAGCCGCCAGGTCATCGTCGGACTGGCTGGATTCAATTTGGTCGAGCTTGAGCATTACGTTGGTTAGTTCTTTCTCCAAAAGCTCAACTGTTTTAGATTTCCCTTTGGCTTGGTTCTGAAGTTCTTTTTCGAGTTCCTGGTTTTTCATTTTTGCCTCGGCCAATTCGTCTTCTAGGACCACGAGCGTGGAAAGTCCGGAATCCTCAGCTTGGGCCAACCGTTCTTCCAACGCAGAAACTTCAGACTGTGACACTTTCAATTCTTCCTGCAATTCCACCAGTGCTTGATTCGTGGTCAGGGAGTTACCCTTACCTTCTTCCCTAAGCATTGCGATTTCTGTCTCCAAATCATCTATAGTTTGACCCAAGGCTTTCTTTTCGTCTTCGGCTTTTTGTAATTCATTCAATTGGGTGGACATAGCCTCGGCTAGATCAACGCGCAACTCGTCGACATCTTGATTGGACTGCTCGGCTTCTTCCAGATTTTGTTGGAGAATCCTGATGTTGCCAAGTGCTTCCTGTAATTGGGAAACCGCCTGCCGAGTTTCAACCGATTCACCAAGCCCGGCAGTCTTCATTCGTGCAATCTCATCCCTCGCGGCGTCTAGCTCAGACTTCAGGTCCAAAAGCAGGTCCTTGGATTCACTCGTACTAATTACAAGGTTTTCCTGCTCTTCCAAGAGTTTGGTTCGAGTATCTTCGAGTTGCATTTCCAAAGAACGAATTTTTTCGGAGGACTTTTCTTGAACAACATCTTTTTCCTCCAGGGCAAAGACCAATTCGACCTTGGCTTGGTTGAGTTCGTCCTTCAATGAAGTCAACACCTCGTCCATGTTTCCGGTTTGAGCACTTTGGGTTTGCTTCGTATCTTCCAAAATAGAGTTCAAGTCCTGCAATTGTCCTGCAATCACCTTCACAACTTCGAGTTCTTCGTTAAGCCTTTTCTTCTCTGCGGCCAAGGTTTGAACCTCAGTATCCTTCTCCTCGAGCTCAAGCTGTTTGCGGGCAAGTTGATCCATCGAGCGTTTCTGCCGGATAAGAGCACTTTCCAACTCCGTCTGTAAGCCTTGTATGATCTCCGATGCACGGTCCTGCTCAGTGTCGAAACGATTGGACAGCGATTTCATCCTAGCCTCGGAATTTGCAAGATTCTCTTCCATTTCCTCCACAAAAGGAATAGCTGGTAATTTACCCAAAGAGGCTTCCCTCAATGCATCCTGAGCAAGTTGAGCCTCCTCCTCTAAAGCTTGAATAGTCGTGGCAAACTCGAGTTCACGTGTGGCAATGCTTTTTTTGGTTTCCTCAAACTCTTGTTGGGTCTTGTCCAACTCGAACTTGGTCGCTTCCAGTTCTTCCTCCAAAGCGATCACGGTTTCGGAAAGCTCCCCCCTACGCACACTGTTTTGGGCACGGGCTTTTGCAACTTCCTTTTTCGCCGCATTCAAATCAATCAGCAGTTTATTCACATAAGCCGGACTTGCAGAACGACTTGGCGAGTCACCCACTTCCTCGAGGGAACTGCGAAGTTTGAGTAATTGTTCCTCCAATTCATCTTTCTCGCCCAACTCAACTTGCATACGGGCCATTTCCCCCAAAGCCTTACGCAGTTCGTTTTGAAGGTTAAGGTAGGACTCAGAAGAGGCATCCTGAGGAGCAGTCTGAGCCATTTGCAACGCTCTTTTGGATTGAGCCAATTCCCTCTCAAGAGCCAATAAACGGGTTGAATCAGCTCCAGAATTCATGGCTGCAGTGCGGGCAAAATCAAGCTCTCTCCTGGTCCTCTCCAACTCCGTTGAAATGGAACGTATCATCGAATTTGATCTTTCCTGTTCCATAAGAAGCGATTGCCTGGACTGACGCAGATCATCCTTGGCTTGTTGAACTTCATACTCCAAGCGATTAATTTGCTTGCTGACTGTTTGTGCGGTCGCAGCACTCCCGTCTTCCGTCCGCCAAAGAGATTTCCTGGTACGCTCCAGCTCTTCAACCATCATTTGAGACTCCTTCAAGTTGGCTTGCAAGGAAACGATTTCACGATACGCCTTGCGAAGATCACCCTGTAAATCGGAGGTATCCGCAGAAAGTTCGGTCTGCACGCTTTTGGATGCAGCTAATTCTATTTGCAAACGCTGAATCATTTCATCCGAACCCGCCTCCTGCCCTACCTCGGCGACAGAACTTTCTATGGTGGGTCCGAAGCGGTCCGCAGTGGATAGGGGAACGGCTTCATTAGATTGAATCGCCGCGACCACTCCCCTTGCAGTCTGCGTTGAAGGAACTGGAGCGGGCTTAGCTTGAACAGGTGCGGTGGGCACAGCAGATGCAAGCAAGTCATCGCTATCTGCAGACAAAGTATTAAGTCCGGAGCGTAAGTCCTGCGAAGCCGACTCAAGAAGTTGAGCCAAGGCGTTGGATTCATTTGCGGAACGGCCTAAATTTTCGAGGAGAACTTCCAAAGCAGGTTGAGCCTCATCGATACGACCTGCAAAATTTTCCTTAAGATCAATAAATATTTTTTCGGATTCAAGGAGCCGTCCCTCCGTTATGGAAAGTCCTTTGGTAATCTCNGAAAGCCTAGCCCGCCAAGCATCCTCAACGGCCAAAAGGTTTGCATTGATTCGGGCGATCCCCGGGCTTCCCTCTCCTAAGTTTTGGGAAACTTGGCTAAGATTCTCGCGGATGCTTTNCTGTTTTTGAGACAANCTGTCTTGAGCCGATTGCTGGCTTAAACCGGCAAGAGACTTTTTCTGTTCATCCAACATTCGGGCAATCTTGGAATTCATCTCTTGNGGGGAGAGCGGTTCTCCATCCGAATTATCGGCAAGTTGACTGAAGGCAAGGGTTGCAATTCCTAGGAAAAACAAGGGCACCCCTAACCATCCCTGTTTAAGTACGGCAAGGCAGGTTATTCTCATNCNTTCGAGAATGTTAATGTACACTCTTAAAGCAAGTCCTGATTTTGACGGGAAGGATTCAGTTGGGAGTCTAAAGCTCACGGTGCAAGTCCTTTTTAACCTTGTTTGAAAGACCATATCAAGGTATTGCCCANTGGAATATGAATATAACAAAGACTTTTACTCTTACAACCTTGGTCGGGTTTTCCTGTTTCTCTTTTCTTGTTACCAAAACTTCTGCACGAATAGGCGAGAGTCGGACTACCATTCAAAAAAGATTGTTCAGTTCAGGCGGAGCCGAATTCCGNGAAGAATCCAGTNTAAACANCAAAANNAGGGGAATGCCCTATGCAAAATACGAAGAGTTTTTTCCAAAATCCACGGAAATCAGAGTTTACCACAAAACGACTGATGGCAGTCATTCAAAATTATCGGGATCGGGTTGGGAACTTCATGTGCTCTATGTAAATGGCGTCTCGGAGTTGGAGATTTACAAAAAAAGCCAAAAGATCANCGAATTTGAAATGATTTATCTTTTAAACTTCCAAAGCAGCNCTTCCTATTGGAAAAAATCGCNAGAAAGCGAATCGCCTACGGAAGAACCATCTGCCTTTGGCTTTGACTTCATCCGTGATGACGAAAAAGTGAAGGCCAAAAAGCTAGGGGGAAATAGTTTCATGGTCTACTCCACGGAATTAGANAAAGGATTTGCCGAGGCGATGCTGGCTGACTTAAAAGCCCTNGCCCCTCAAAGCGTAGANGGGTTTTAACNAAGGATTGCCCGAGGGGGGACTCGAACCCCCACGCCCTTTCGGACACCAGATCCTAAGTCTGATGCGTCTACCAATTCCGCCACCCGGGCATAAANNNATNANCTTAAAGCTAAAGNAGCGAAGGTCGAGAACAACTTCTAAGGATCTAACAAATCTAACCTAAAACCTTAGAATGCGTCCCCAAACGGACCTTGCCATAAACCAAAAACAATGGATGCAAGNGTCAGACTAAGCAAGGTAACTTTCAGTATCCCTAAGTCTCTCAAATCGCTCCACGAATCATNTTCGTCTTTATCTTCACTAAAAGTGGGTCGGGGCTGGAAGCAAATCTCGCGAATCCAACCAAAATAATAATAAATAGAAATAACTACTCCGATGACCAATGCCACAAGAGAAAGGTACAACTTCGCCTCGTAGGCCACTGAAATGAGGAGAACCTTGGCAATAAAACCGGCAAAGGGAGGAATTCCGGCAAGAGAGGCAACTCCACATACCAAAACAAATGCCATCCAAGGGCTTTTCTTCGCCAAGTCTTGGTAGTGAGCGAACTCGTGCTCAGTTTCATCTTTCAATTGAGCCAAGCCCATCACTCCAAAGACAGAGAAGGAAGCNAACAAATAAACGAACAAATAAAAGATTAGAACCCAAACCGCACGATCACTATCCCCGGCAAAGTGCATCGATGCCATAACNGCAACCAACAAATAGCCTGCATGAGCAACTCCGGAAAGCCCAAGCATTCTTTTTAAATTTCGCTGAGCACAGGCAGCCAAGTTGCCAAAGAAAATAGTAAAGGTTGCCACAAAACCGAACAAGGGAAGCAANAAGTCGGACATGCCNTCAAAGGGTCCGTTGACCAAATTAAGCAAAACGAAAAATCCTGCGGCTTTGGAACTGACCGCGAGAAANGCGGTNATGGGCATCGGAGAACCATGATAAACATCAGGCACCCAAATTTGAAAGGGGGCGGCTCCAACCTTGAATGCAATACCNGCAAAAACCAGGACCACCCCGGCTCGCACAATCAAATTCTCTGAATTCTCAAAAAGGAAGCCGTTCAAATAATCAAAAGACAAAGGATCCGAGGAAGCGTAACCTAAGTAAGATGCCCCCCAAGCTTCAGGATTCGAAGCCACCCCATAAATCAAAACGATGCCAAATAACAAAAGGGAGGAACTCAAAGCACCAAAAATCAAATACTTGATTCCCGCTTCCAAAGACTTGGAAGAATCTCTGTTGTACGCAACCAATGCATAGAAACAAAGTGCCACCGTCTCCAATGCCACNAACAGCATCAGGAAATGGTTGCTTTGACACAGAAGCATAAGNCCAGCCGTGGCCAGCATCGTCAAATGATGAAACTCTCCAACTCTCAGACGNTTGACCTTAAGGTAGCGATGACCAAGCAAAGAAACCAGAAAGGAGGANAAAAGGAAAAAGGTACGAATTACATCACCACGGAAACCCTGATTCAGCATCCCGGAAAAGGTGGTTCGATCGAAGGTNTGATGCCACAACAAGTAATCCANTAGGTGAGTCACACAGAGCACGCCTTGAAAGAGAATGGCTACCTTNCCTGCCAAGGAGGGANTCNAAGTATCTCGCTTGCTGAACAAATCAATCCCCAGAACGAGCACAGCCCCTAATGCGAGAACCAATTCCGGCCATATCTCAAACCAGAGATTCTCTTGTGAAAAAGTCAGGTAGGATTCCATGTCAAAGATCCTTGGGTTGTAGTTTNACCTTTTCCGCAGAGGATTCAGGTTCCTTCAGATTGGCCTCCCCGTTCTGGGGCAAACAACAAGGAGCCAGTTGAGAACCCGGTTCGGAGAGGTGGTTTAAGGANTCATAACGCAAAAGAACTTCACGGTTCACCCGGTCAGATATGCCCCTTGGCCAAAGCCCAAGAAAAAGCAAGGCCGCAACCAAAACGCCAGCCGGGATCATCTCAGAAACACTTAAATCAGAAATGGGGGAAGACTTTGCATGTTCAGAAAGTTCATCGCTTTGCTTTCCATAAAAAACCTTAGCCACTGCTCTCAGTCCAAAAATTGCGGATATGATGATTCCCAGGGCAGCCAGAACGAGGAAGAACTGGTGCTCCTTATTTTCGCCTAGAGAAAGAAAGACTCCAAATTCCCCCCAAAAGTTTCCAANCCCAGGCAAGCCGATGGTGGCAAGGGATCCTGCGATGAAAAAGCAGGCAAGAAGAGGAGCGTGCGAGGCCAAGCCTCCTATCTCGTTCATTTCAAAAGTCCCGCTTCTTCGGTACACATACTGGGCAACCAAAAACATTAATGAAACCGATAACCCATGAGCCGCCATAAGCATGACGGCAGATCCCGCACCCAGGGATGAACAAACGGCAACCCCCAAAAAACAATAACCCATGTGCATGACGGAACCGTTTCCTACCATACTCTTAAGATTTGTTTGTGCAATGGTTATGAATCCCACGAACAATACATTCCCCAAAGCCAACCAGAGTAAATAGGGACTCCATGAAAGTGCCCCCTCGGGAAGAAGTGGGGCAGCGATTTGGATCAATCCATACAATCCAAATTTCTTCAGAACCCCGGCATGCAGCATAGATACCGAAGTCGGTGCAGCCTCATACCCACGGGCTGCCCAGGTATGAAAGGGGAAAAGAGCCACAAGGATGCCGAAGCCAAAAAGTAACATTCCAAAAATTTTAAACTGAGTGGATTCCCCCATTCCCATCTCTGAGATCGCTAAAGACAACGAGGGGAAATCAAAGCTTTTGGAATCCACCATTACATTGAGGGCGACCAATCCACCCAAAGAAACCAAAGCTCCCAATGTAAGGTAAACGGTGAGTTCCAAAGCAATACTGCGACGATCGCGTCCTCCCCAAATTCCAATCATTATAAAAGTTGGGATCAATGCAAATTCATGGAAAAGATAATAGAAGAACAAATCGACGCTCGCGAAGAGTCCCATCAAACCGGATTGCATGAAAAGCAACAAAGCTAGATATAAACGAAGCCTTTCGACCCCAGAACCGATGGCGGCCAACCCTGCCCCAAAACCGACAATTCCAGCCATAGCAAAAAGTGGAGAGGATACGCCGTTTAATCCCAAATGAAAATTGATCTTTAGTTCCTGTAATCCCATTCTGGAATACAGCACCACAAAGTTGTATCCGTTTACGCTTTCGTCAAAACGAAGAAAAAGGAGGAGTCCTGCTAAGCAGGGAAAACCAAATGCGAAATAAGAAAGCTTTTTGGCAAATTCATCAGTCCGACCCAAACCAATCAATAAACAACCTGCCGCCAAAGCGGGAATAAGAATGGCTCCGAGAAGAAGAATTTGGTCAAGGTTCATCAATCTGTTTCCTTAGTTTCCAAATAAGCCCGACGCGTAAGCCAAAAATCCCAGTGTCCCNAGAATGAACCAAAAGGTGTAGGCGTGAATCCGACCAACATAAAAGGCTTTGCCCAAAAGAGCGAAGAGAGCGGCCAACCCGGCCGATCCCCGAACCATCAGACCCGAGATAAATAAAAGCTCCAAGACCTCAACAAAACGTGCACAAGCTTCCTGCACCCGCTTAACATAAACATTGTAGACCTCATCAAAGTAAAGCTTGCTTGAGCATAAGCGGAAAAAGCCAGGCACTCTGCTCTCAAGAGGATCCGAGTTTTCAACCTTTGAAAACAGAATTTTGGCAGCGATACACCCCGAGACCCAGGCAAAAGTTCCCAGCACAATCATCCAAAGATGGTTGGGCATATTCGCCACTAATTCCAAGTCGCCGAGAGACGCCCCAATGAGACTGAAAGGATAAAGACCATGATAGCCTCCGAAAATGGATAAAAGTGCGAGAATCACCAAGGGAGCGGTCATTAGGGAGGAACTCTCGTGGGCTTGCTTTGCGTATTTAGATCTAGGCTCGCCCTCAAAGGTAATGAAGTAAAGCCTGAACATATACAGAGCCGTAAGAATCGCTCCTGAATACAGAATGACAAAAACCGGCATATTCGAGTTGTAGGCCCCCAATAGAATCGCATCCTTACTGAAATAACCGGAAAGAAAATTAACTCCGGAAATTGCCAAAACACCAACAAGGAAAGTCAGTGCCGTAATCGGCATCTTTTTTCTCAAACCCCCATAGTTAAAGATGTCCTGTTCGTGGTGGCAGGCATGAATTACAGAACCTGAACCTAAAAACATCAACGCCTTGAAAAAGGCATGAGTCATCAAGTGGAATAGGGCAATACCGGGCATACCCAAACCAAAAGCCGCCGTCATGTATCCCAATTGGGAGAGAGTCGAGTATGCGAGAATTTTTTTGATATCACGCTGGACCAAAGCACAAAAACCCGCGTACAANCCCATACCAGAACCTAAGAGTGCAAACAGGCTTAATGCTTGATCCGTGAACAGGAAATCAATCCGCACCAACAAGAAAATCCCTGCGGCCACCATGGTNGCNGCATGNATGAGNGCGGACACTGGAGTGGGACCTGCCATTGCATCAGGCAACCANACATGCAANGGGAANTGTGCGGACTTNCCAANGAAGCCACAGGCCAAAGCCAAGCCCAAAGCGGTGGAAGTAAGACTGGGGTCAAACGAGGCCAAATCGCTTAGTTCCATCAAGTTAACGGTNCCAAAAANCCAATAGGTCAGNACAATTCCGATAAGAAAGCCGAAATCACCGATTCGGTTCACAATGAAGGCTTTCTTCGATGCATTGGCAGCCTCTTCCGTGGTGAAGTAATGGGAAATGAGCAGGTAAGAACTGAAACCCACTAACTCCCAAAACACAAAGATCATGATCAGGTTGTCAGCCAAGGTAATGCCCAACATCGAAAACATAAAAATGGAAAGGCCTCCGAAATACCTGGGTCTGGCTGCATCATCCGCCATGTATCCCAAGCTGAAGATATGAATGAGCAAACCTACGAACGCGACGACAAAGAGAAGCAGACGAGCAGGACCATCAACGAGAAACCCAAAACNTAACTCCCAATTGGCCAAGGTCAGCCAAGTGGTGTCCCAGGTAAAATCTTCTCCTCCGTTAGCGAAAATTAGGTAACAGGCAAAAACTAGTATGCCACCTGCCGATGCGACCGAAAGCAGAGATGCAATATTCCCCTGCTTCCTAAGAAAGAGCAGAGTAANCAAAGCCGAAAGCAAGGGCAAAAGAAGAATACTAAAGGCAAAAGTCTCCATCGATTAATTACGCAAAAGACTCATATCCTCCGAAAATACGCTGCCTCTTNTTTTGTAAAGGGCGACTAACAAAGCCAAACCGACCGCGACCTCGGAAGCAGCCACTGTCATAATGAAAAAGACGAACAAACTGCCATCCAGATTCAAGCTCGTCCGAGAAAAGGCAACCAATGCAACATTAATACCATTCAGCATCAATTCCAAGGACATCAAAACCAGGAGTAGGTTTCTTCGAATCACAACCCCCAANAAACCGATGGCAAACAAGGCACCACCCAAGGCAACAAAATGATGAGGTGTGATCGTTTCCATCTCCTTAGCCTTGCTCAGGGGTGGACTTTTTACTCAGGATGATCACCCCGACCATAGCCGCTAACAAAAGGAATCCCGAAACCTGCAGAGGGAGCATGTANTTGGTGAAAAGACCAAAGCCGAAATTTTTCACATAAGTCGAAAAGACCAANCTTTGCCCATTCACAAGAGAAGAGTCTTNAATTGCAGGCCAAACTTCGTGATTGGATACAACGCCTGACTGCATGACAAAATTTAACACCAGCACTAGGAGTAATCCAGCGGCAATCGAGCCGGCAAAACCTGACACGACTTTTATCTTAGAGGCCTTCCCTCCCTCGGGCCCAACATCCAAAAGCATGATGATAAAGAGAAACAAAACCATCACCGCACCCGCATAAACAAGCACCTGTAAAATNGCCAAAAAGAATGCTTCCAACAAAACGAAAAGTGCCGCCACTCCAACCAGTGAAGTAATCATAAACAACGCCGCAGGNACCGGATGTTTTGAGAAAATCATCAAAACAGCTCCACCCACAGACAAGGTGGCGAAAAAATAAAAAAGTAAATCCACAATATTCACAAGACAGGCGATCAGGTAAAAGAAAACAGGGAATGATCAGACTCTTTAAAATCGAAAACCGACCAATCGGACAATCCNAAAAAGNAAACGAGCCTAGTGAGCGTTGCCCTCAAGCTCAGCCTTTCTTTTCTTGTCCCANTTATAATGCTGATCAGGCAGTGTNCCACCCAGTTCATAAAGCTTATCCTTATGGTTGATCAACTCCTCTCGGTTGTAACCGGAAAGGGAATAATCGTTTTGAAGAAAAATGGCCTCCTCNGGGCAAACCTCTTGGCAGTAACCGCAATAAATACAGCGAAGCATATTGATTTCAAAATCCTCAGGAGCCTTTTCGACGTGCTCGCGAGATTCTTCTTCATCAGGAATCTCTCCCGGAGTAATCCGTATGGCTTTGGGTGGGCATACGAATTCGCAAAGTTGACAGGAAACACATTTCTCTCGACCATTGGGNTCTTTAACCAAAGTGGGAACTCCACGATAACCCTGAGGNATTACGGGCTTTTCTTCCGGGTATTGGAGAGTGACCTTCTTTTTGAAGAGGTTGGAGAAAGTCGTTTTCAGCCCAGTCGTAATCTGCGGCAAGTAAGTGCGTTCCGACAAAGACAGGGGTTTTCTTTCAAGTACAACAGTTTTGGCCATATCTATCAGGAGTTGAGGGCCGATTGGTCGATCCAAGTAATGAGAATAACATAAAAAATCAAGTTGGCCAATGAGAGCGGCAATAACTTCGTCCAACCCAAGTTCATGACTTGATCGTANCGAAAGCGAGGAAGTGTCCAACGGATCCATATAAAGAAAAAGATNAGAAANGCGGTCTTGGCAAGAAACCACCCGATACCAAGTAAGGTTCCGATCCAATTGGCAGGCCAGGGGTCACTCATCCATGGTAGAAAATGCCACCCGCCTAGAAAGATTAGGGTAAAGATAGCCGAACCGACAACGATGTGTGCATATTCCGCGACAAAAAAGATTCCGAACTTAAAACTTCCGTATTCCGTATGAAAACCACCGACAAGATCAGTTTCAGATTCCGGCATATCAAAGGGCAGGCGGTTCGTTTCAGCGAATAGAGCAATAAGAAAAATAAGGGCGGAAAGCGGTTGAACCAAGAGAAGCCAAGCGGAAGCACTTTGCGAATTTGCGATTTGTACTAGGCTTAAGGAAGAAACCAAAGAACCGGGCTCGCTGGTCCACAAAAAAACGGGAAGAAGGGAAAGCCCCATGGCCAATTCATAGGAAATCATTTGGGCGGAAGACCGAATCCCTCCGAGGAAGGGATATTTACTGTTGGAGGACCAACCCGCTAAAACGATTCCGTAGACTCCCAAGGAAGAAACTGCTAAGATGAACAGGATTCCCACATCCAAATTAGCAAGAATCAGTGGAGTTTTGTTGCCATTTGAGTCAACGAACTCTCCGAAGGGCAAAACCGTCATGGTCGTAAGGGCGGGAACAAGAGCGACCAGCGGAGCCATGTAATAGTAGACCTTATTGACATGACCGGGCACAATTTCTTCCTTAAACAAAAACTTCAAACCGTCCGCCAAAGGCTGAAACATGCCCAAGCCCCGGAGCAACGGTCCAATGATGGGAATATGACTGACGAAAGGAAGAACGGTCCGATTGGGCCCTACCCTACCCTGCATCCATGCACTGACTTTGCGTTCGGCCAAAACCGAGTAACCGGCCATGGACATGACCACACTGACCATCAAGAAGGCAAAAATGCACTTCAGAAGCAAAACCAAGATGAAATCCAAATCCATCATCATCCCGCGGATTCGACTGGCGAGGCTAAAGGAGTATAGTGCATTGCTATTTTCTCAGCAAATGGAAGGTTTTCCCACTTTGAACCGTCTAACAAAACTGCAACCTTGAGCAGATCAGAGAATCGTATTCCCTTAAAGACTGAATTGGATTTTTTGGCCAATTCCTTCCATATCTGATTCAGGTCAGAGGAATATTGGTTTTCAGGATCCAAAGCTTCTAATAATTTACAAAAAATCTGCAAATCCGGAAGCAAGCCTGCGGGACCGGGGACTGATTGCTCAAAGGACTGGGCAAAGAAACCACGATTGATGAAAGACCCTGATTTTTCAAACGAGGTGAGTGCGGGCAAAACCACATCAGAGAGTTCGCTTGTGGAATTTGTATGAGTACCCAAGTAAATCACTTTCACTCCCTTAAGAGAATCCGCTTCCACCGCCCCATCTTCTAAATCTTCATTGATCACGAGTAGACAATCGAATTGCTTCTTGCGGAGAGCTTGGTTCAAGGCGGAGAGATCGTCTTTCGGATATGTTTTGGAGAAACCAGTGGCTAAGGCTCCTCGCAAATTGGGAGTGCGGTCAGCGGAGAGTAAAATCCCATCATCTTCCCCGAAGTGCCCTCTCAAGTACTTTTTCGCTTTGGTCTTCAGGGAAATTTGATTGAGAAGGTGAAGTTCCTCAATGGTCGAACGGGCTGAACCGACCACGGCCAACTTTCCGTCCTTTAAAAAACTTGCGGCTTCCGAGAGAGCTTGATCCAACTTCATGGGTTGCCCCTTCACACTCGGTTCCAACAAACGATCTTTTGATTTCACGCTTTTAAAAAGAGCCCGGCCGCTATCAGTCATCCAACTGTCGTTAACCAAATCATTTCGCCTGGGAGTGATTCGGTAGATTTCGCCTTCTCGGCTGGAAACCAAAGTGTTGCACCCAGCACTGCTTTCAGGGCAAATACTTTTGGATTCCTTGAGAAACCAAACTCTCATCTTAAAGCGAAAATCCGTGCTGGTCAGAGCTCCAACCGGGCAAATATCAACCGTATTCAACGAATAATTATTAGCCAGTTCACGACCAGGGAAGCAGGTAAGAGTTGAAAAACTGCCCCGATCAATAAAACCAAGCACATCATCTTTCGCCACTTCCTGAGAAAAACGAATACAACGAGAACACAGGATGCATCGTTCGTCATCTAGAGTTACCCTTGGCCCGAGACGCGTACGCTTAGGCTTCACATTCTTGCGCTCCACATATCGGCTGTATCCACGACCATAATCAGTCGCAAATTCCTGTAATCTGCATTCGCCTGCTTGGTCACAAATCGGACAATCCAAAGGATGGTTCACTAACAGGAACTCCATAATGCCCTCTCGGCATCCCTTCACATTATCAGATTCCGTATTAACATGCATTCCTGGTGAAACATTCGTGGCACATCCAATCACTGGTTTAGGAACCCATCCAATCTTGGGGCTCCCGTCTTCATTCAAAACCGCTTCACCCGATGCCCGATCTCGCATGGGAGTGCCCATCTCAATCAGGCACATTCGACAATTTCCCGCGACACTTAACTGAGGATGATAGCAATAATGAGGAATTTCATTGCCGTGCAAAGCCGCAGCATCCACCAAGTTCATTCCAGCGGGAACCTCCACATCCTTACCGTTCAAATTGATGGTGACNAGTTCGTCTTTTCCGGGCGATATCATGAGATTTAAATCAATTGAAGGGAAGGCTTCTCAGGTTGCTTGGCTTTTTTGATNAAATCATCGCGGAACTTAGAAACGAAACTTTGNGTAGGCCATGCNGCGGCTTCTCCAAAAGCACAAATGGTTCGGCCCTCGATTTGATTGGCCACCGAAAGGAGTAAGTCCGCATCTTCCTCCCGTGCCTGCCCTGAACACATTCGTTGGGTTATTTTCCGCATCCACAAAACACCTTCTCGACAAGGCGTACACTGGCCGCATGACTCGTGAGCGTAGAAAGCATTTACATTCGCCATCGCCTCGACCATATCAACGGTATCATCCATTACGATGATGCCGCCGGAACCGGACATACTACCTGCAGCCATTGGCCCGTCAAAATCAAGAGGTATGTCATTAATGCCCCAATCAAACTCCGTCCCGTCCTTGAGCTTCCCCTTGAACCGTTCATCCGCTCGAAGTACTTTGGCAGAAGAACCACCAGGAATAACTGCCTGAAGAGAACGCCCTTTTTCCAAACCTCCGCAAACATCATAAATGATTTCCCCCATTGTAAGGGCACCACATTCGAATTCGAAATAACCAGGGTTTCTTACCTGACCGGAAACGCACCAAATTCGGGTACCGGTGTTGTTTGGCTTTCCAATTTTAGAAAAGGCATCGCCGCCCATTTCCATGATATGCTTAATGTTGCATAGGGTTTCGACATTATTGACAATCGTCGGACATTGATAAAGTCCTAGCACAGCCGGGAAGTAAGGGGGTTTAATCCNTGGATTGGGTCGTTTTCCTTCCANGGATTCAATCAGTCCGGTTTCCTCGCCACAAATGTATGCACCTGCACCACGATGGACGACTAGATCACAGGAATAATCGGTTCCAAGNATTTTTTCTCCACAGAACCCTTTTTCTTTAGCCTCCAGAATNGCACGATCGAGAATTTTTGCTCCTTCAAAAAATTCAGCNCGAATGTAGATGAANGCTTGTTTGGCTTGGATAGCGTAAGCCGCAATCATCATGCCTTCNATCAATTGATGAGGATCCTTGTGCATNATCTGGCGNTCCTTNAAAGTACCTGGNTCGGACTCGTCNGCATTGCAAATCAAGTAGATCGGNTTGCCAGACTTTCGNTCCAGAAACTTCCACTTCATGCCCGCAGGGAAACCCGCTCCACCGCGNCCGCGAACACCTGACTTTAGNACTTCCTCGCCGATCTCCTCAGGTTTNAGTTTAAATGATTTTTTNAGCATTTCGTAGCCACCTTCGCGGAGATAGCANCCGATCCCGTTGGAATAGTTCGGGTCATCAGCATNCTTAAGAATNATTCTTCGTTCCTCTGCTACTTTCTTTTTGATCATCGAATTTTTGTCTGGATTCAGCTGGATTTAGGAGGATCCTTTACCAAGTTTTGCTCATAACTGACGAATTTCTTCGATTGATCTAATTTGCCTGCGACCAAAAGATCAGCCAGCTTTACGGCATCTTCCGAGTTGACATTTTCATAAGTCTCTTCGTCGACCATGACAACTGGACCTTCCCCACAATCCGCAAGGCATTCCATAAATTCCAAGGAATACTGCCCATCTTCTGAAACATGGCCCTCCTTCACGCCCAATTTTTCCTCCAAGGTTTTGCAAGTGGCATAGGAACCTCTGAGAGCACAAGGTAGAGTTCTGCAGACTCGGACATGCTTTTTACCCCAGGGCTTTTCACGCAACATAGGGTAAAAGGTAATAAGTTCTCGAATGTTGATCGGTTGAAGTTCCAATTTTTCTGCAATCCATTCACTTGCCTCCAAATCAATCGCTCCCAATTCATCTTGAACGAGATGAATAACCATAAGAGAGGCACTCCTTTTTTCGGGGTAGCGAGCAATAACCTCGTCGATTTTATCGTGCGTTTCTTGAGAAAGTTTCATCTGCGAAAACAAACTATCGGTCGCATTCTCCCATAACGAAATCCAAGCTTCCAAGAATCACGGTAATGTCGGCAAGCATATGACCGGGAGCCATCTTTTCAAGAATGCTAAGATTACAGAAACTAGGAGCTCTTATTTTCAAACGATAAGGAACACCACCACCTTTCGAAACCAGATAAAACCCGAGTGCTCCCTTTGGATTTTCCGCTTCGAAGTAAGTCTCTCCGGCAGGTATTTGAGGGCCCTCCGTAACAATCATAAAATTCTGGATAAGCTCTTCCATACTGGAGAGAATCTTTTCCTTGGGTGGAGCGAAAATTTTCTTAGCATCCTCAGCGTACCAAGCTCCGCCGGGAAAGGCAGCAATTGCCTGCTTGATAATACGCAAGCTTTGCCTGACTTCCTCAATACGTACAAGGTAGCGATCATAACAATCACCCCTCGTACCAATGGGAACATCAAAGTCATATTTTTCATACCCGGAGTAAGGCTTATCCTTACGCAAATCCAAATCCACACCGGTGGCACGCAAATTGGGCCCGGTCAATCCGTAAGCGATGGCATCGCTCGAAGAAATTTCTCCGATCCCTTCAGTCCGATCAATGAAAATTCGATTACGAGTCAGAAGTTTCTCAACCTCATCGGTGGCTTTGGGTAATTCATCACAAAATTTCAAAACCCGGTCCAACCAACCTTCGGGTACATCCCTCGCCACTCCCCCTATTCGAGTGTAAGAGGTAGTGAAGCGGGCACCCGTAAGTTCCTCAAAGAGAGTATAAAGCTTCTCTCGCTCCGTAAAAGTGTACATGAAGGGAGTCCATGCTCCGGCGTCCATACCAAAAACACCCATACCCAGAAGGTGACTGGAAATACGGGCCATTTCACAAATAATTACTCGAATTGCCTCACAACGCTCAGGAACTTTAACCCCGGCAAGGTTTTCGACCGTTAGGGCGTAAGCCACATTGTTTGCCAAAGGAGCGAGGTAATCAAGGCGGTCTGTGTAGGGAATAAATTGATTGTAAGTCATGTTTTCGGCGATCTTTTCGTCGCCTCGGTGTAAGTAACCCAACACGGGCTCACATTTTTCAATCAAGTCACCGTTCAACTCCATCATTAGACGCAAAACCCCGTGAGTGGTGGGGTGAGATGGCCCGACATTCAGGGCCATTCTTTCCGAACCTTCCTCGGCCAGGGCTACACGGGCACCTACATCTCCGATGGCCATCTCTTTGGTTGTGGTCGTGCTCATACTGGTTTCTCTTTCTTCTCAGTCCAACTTTGGTCTTTGGCTCTGGGTTCTGATTCACTCATAAAACCTTCGTCTGAGGCAACGAAAGGGCCACCCATCATAGGAGCTGGTTCCACCTCGGCCTGAGTAACTTCCACAACATCGGCAGCAGGTAAATCAGTTTCGATTCCGGCGAGAGGAAATTCTTTGCGTAAGGGAAAATATGGATATTCGTCCCACATGAGAATTCTTTTCATATTCGGATGATCGGTGAAAACAATACCAAACATATCGTAGGTTTCCCTTTCATGCCAATTTGCTGCGGGAAAGATGTGGGAAAGACTGGGGAATTGTGGGGATTCACATTCAACTCCGCAAGATGAGTGCACTCGAAGGTAGTTGCGGTGAATGCGTGAATAAAGGTGTAAAACTACAGAGAATCGTTCTTCGGCATCGGTTCCATGGTCAATCGCAGTCAGGTCAACCAGAAGATCAAAGGTTTCCTGATCCCGCAGAGATTTCGTAAAATCAATGATGTTCTCGGCAGGACAATCAAGGGTCAGGTAGTCGGTTTGGTGATTGAATTCAAGGAAGGTATGCTTTCCAAGAAGCACCTTGATGAAATCTTCGTCAATCATAGGAACTATCCGAGCTTGTGCTCTTGTGCTTGTAAGAGGTTTTTGGCCGATGATTCCTGGCCTATCTTGTCTTGCAATTTCATCATAGCATCAAGCAAAGCTTCGGGCCTCGGCGGGCAACCACTCACATAGACATCTACGGGTACGATGTTGTCCACTCCTTGCATCACCGCATAGGATCGATACATTCCACCTGTAGAAGCACAGGCACCCATTGCCACCACCCACTTAGGGTCTCCCATCTGATCGTAAATGCGCCTTACCACTTCTGCCATTTTGTAGGTAACAGTGCCTGCTACAATCATGCAGTCTGATTGACGAGGGGAAAACCGCATCACTTCCATACCAAACCGAGAAATGTCATAACGGGAGGCAGCCGATGCCATCAGTTCAATCGCACAACAGGCCAAGCCCATGGGCATGGGCCAAACAGAGTGTTTTCTGATCCAATTAATAACCGCATCCGCCTTGGTAACGACCAATTCGCCCTCTATCTTACTGTTATAGGAGACCTCGTTAGAAATCATATTAATCTTTCTAATCAATCTATCATGACAAGCAAACATCAAAACTAGGAATCTTTAAATCCCTGTAAATCTAATCACCTCAAAAAGGTGAGCTTGATTTTTGAAAGTTGACGAAACCAAGCAACCGAGGCATTTAAATTAACCTTCAAGTCAACGGAGAGGTGACAGAGTGGCCGATTGTGCAGCATTGGAAATGCTGTGTACCGCAAGGTACCGCGGGTTCGAATCCCGCCCTCTCCGCCATTTACTCAGAAAAGCGTTACGCGTCTCTCATGTAAATTTTGGCACTTGAGCTAAAGGTTGCCTCTGCTAAGTCCAAATGAGCGGGTGCCGAAATGCTTTCGCTTCCACCAGTGGAAGAAGTCGCTTCGCCAGCCAGAAGAATCGCAACCTTCCCGTACAGGTTTACCGAGGTTCCGTCTACTGGAGCCGAAACTTCGCCTTCATTGAGCCATCTGCGCAGTTGCATTTGGCTCCATCCGTTGTAGGGGGATTTGGCACCGAGCACATTTTCTGCAAACCTCATTCCGGCAGTTTTCCACAAGCTTCCTGTAAGCTCTGGTGAATCGGTCATAATTCCACGCATTGACTCGGTGGTCAACCAGAGTGCGGAGACCGCTGAATCGGCAACCACATTTGCCGTCCTCGGGATTCCGGCCAAAACTGCCATTTCTCCGATCACTGCTCCACGACCCATGATATCGACCACTATATCTCCGATTGAAACCTTTACGCTTCCTCGAGTAATGACAATCATACCATCACCGGAATCACCTTGTTTCATAACCATGTCTCCGGAATTGTAAGACTTAGGCTCGGAGGCTGCGACAATCTTGGAAATCAATGCCTCCGACATTCCCTTTAACCAATTCACTTCCCGTAAGACCTCTTCCGGTTCGGGTAGTGTCAAGTTGAGCGAGCGATCCATGACCGACTTCATTCGCTCTTCGACGGCAATGATCATGCGAGAGGCCTCATCCGCTTCCAACATCCCATCTGATTTTAGTTTCTTGATTGTATTACGTTCATGATTGAGCACGGATCGAATCGCATCCTTGGTCTCAATTCCTACAGTCGCCTCCGGATAATTCTCATGCATGTTACGAATGAATTGCAGACCGGCCAAGCGGTTTTGGCGAATTTCGTCCTTAAGGACACGGGATGCCTTAGCCAGCTTTTCCGGATCGCCGGAGTCATCTAACTCTTTCACTAGGGTATCAACCATTTTGGCCATATCCTGTTGAGCCACGACAAAGGCTTTTGCCGAATCATAACTTACAGTAATCTTATCGGTAAAGTGACTTTTTAGGAACGGAATTTCCCGGATAGCCTCAGTCAATTTGCTGACTCCGCACACTTTATCCAAATAACCCCGTTCAGTCATGGGAACCTTTCCTTGCAAATCAAGGAATTCACTCAGGTTGTTGTCGAGGGTCGCCACAGCCCGAGCACTAAGCAAACCAGATCTGAATTGGCCCCAATAGCTGCTGCGTTCGCGCTCAAGCAATCGTCTCCGGGTCTCTGAAAGCGTATCCATGTCCGCCACTTCCTCCGAGGTAAGCGGATAGGTAACGGGATCGGGTAAATACTTTCGAACCTCAGACCAATTCGCTCCGCTTAGAAAACGATCGTCTTTTAACAAATCCATTTCCTGCTCACAGCCATTCGCCACATTGCCCGAGGCATTAGAAAACATTAATTTCTTGACCGCGGGCAAATCCGTCAAGCCAAGGGCGTTAACTAGACCCTTGATCGTCGTCGCATTCACCAAAAGAGTAAGCAAAACGATTCCAGAAATAAGAAAGAGAAATTGGTCTCTCACGCGGGCTGAAATCCCTACTAAAGAAGCTTGAGCAATAGCCCCCTGCCCCTCTCCCAAAATGAGCACCACCTTCTCCCTACTCTTTAAGTCGTCTCGTAATTGAGCGGCATCTTTGGTTTTGAAACCGTCGAAATGTTCCGCTGCTCGTTCGGAGGATTGGGAGATGCCCACTACTTTCCCGCCACTGATCTCAACATCCGCATGAGTGATAGACATGCCTTGATAAAGCCTACCCATTTTCTGATCTGCGTTCGCCAATGCATTTTTAGAATCAAGCTTATCAACCATTTCTTTTTCGAAAACAAAGGCTGCGGTTGTCTTTTGCTTATATCCAGACCCACCGTCTTCGATGTCAAATTGGAAGCGATACTGTTCGGTGTAGACCACCAAGGCCAAAGCCAAGCCGATGGCTCCTCTCAACGCACCCCACCAAACAACGACCGCATCCTTGCCAGGCAAACCATATCCTGATTTGCGCATGAAAGGATAGAAAATTCCCATATTGAATCCACGCACCAAATGAATGGCCAGGTAGACCAAACCAAGAATGGCAAAGTCCATGCCGGTTGGCTGGGCTTTTTGTGCGATCACAACTCCAACTACGATAAAGATGATCACATTGGCGGCAAAGGCAGTGAATTCCCAGAACTCGTGCATAAAGTGCTCCACTTCAGGACTGATTCGAGTCCTTCCAACTCCTGCCATCACTATGCCCAAGGCAACCAATCCGAGAACTCCCGAAACATGAAAGAAATGCTCGCAAATGAAAAATACAGCATAGGAGGTTACAAGGACCACGGTAATTTCAATCATGGGGTCATTGAAAACTTTACGAACCCATAAGACCGCGATCAGACCAAGCAGAACTCCGACTAATCCACCGGCCGCACCTATCTTAAGGAAACCGACCGCAGCACTTCCGATGAAACTCCCCGGACTGGTGAAGGCTTCCGCTCCAGTCACGACCCCAATCAATAGAACGAAGCCAACAATGGCTGTACCGTCGTTGAGAAGAGATTCCCCTTCAATCAGGGTACCAAGTTTTTTACTGGCTCCCAATTCCTTCAACAAAGCAACCACGGCGACCGGGTCGGTGGCACTGACCACCGCCCCAAATAGAAAAGATGCAAGAAAGATAAAAGCACCGGAATCGACATTCCAATCCTCGAGCACACCTCCCGGACCTCCGAATATTCCTATCATTCCGTAAAAAATTAAACCGGTCAGAACGGTTGCGGTGATAATACCCGGTCCCGCCAGATAAAAAGCATTGAGTACGGATTTTTTAAAGGTGTGCACATCCAGAGCGAACCCAGCCTCAAAAATCAAAATCGGCAAAAAGACATAGAGAATCAAGTGTCCGTCCAAATTTCCTCCCCAGGAAATCGCCCCGCTTAAAGTATCGATGAACTTCGCCCATAAACCGGAAGCTTGCTCGGCGTGATCAGCACCATGGCCATGACCATCACCCTCAATGTAGGCACGATTCAAGGCTCCCATACCCAGACCAATCAAAAGAAGCAGGACCGTAAAAGGCAAAGGAATCTTCTGAAGAAAGTGGCGGGTAGCGGCCCCAATGACCAAAGCCAAGATAAGAAAAAACAAACCATAGAGGTATTCGTGTCCACCACCTGAGGCGAGGACCATTGGAGCGATTGTAGAATTCATAGTAACGGACGATTGAAGTTATTATTCGGTTCGAAGTAAACGACTAGGAAAAGGACGGGGGCTCTGAATTTCTGCATTTTGGGTATCCTCCTTAGCGGAAGATTGCCCTTGAACATTCGGAGAGTCTTCTGGAGTCGGAGCCAATCCAGCAGAGTCTTCCATTCTTTTTGGGGAACGGCCCAACAACTCGAGCAAAGGATCTACCCCCGGCATTGCATAAGATTCCGAAGCACTAAGCTTCTCAGAACCGGTTTCAACAGCTTCGGCATTTGATACAACCTTAGGCAAGACTTCGAAGCGATCCGGAGCCTTTGCATCTCCTACTTCCGCGGCAAAAGTTTTGCCAATCGAATTTTCTTGGGCAGCAGAAATGGTCGCTAAGGATTGCCGGAAGGAGGCGGCATTCGAAAACCCTGATATCAAATAAGATGTCTCGATTATTTTTCCTACATTTACATACACCTTGTCCCCGAAACCCCGATCACCGGGCATAACGAACAGCAGTTCTCCAGGCATCAAATCCTGAGATTTCCCTGCACTGGGAATCTCCATCCGAAAACGGCCCAAAATGCCAATGACCTTAAATCCTCCATTCGTCTCAACCTCCAACATACAACATCCCGAACCGCTCAACCTGACCGAAGCTTCCGGGCCTATCAGGTTGGTAATGTTCTGAATATTCCGAGACTGAATCATAATCGAACCAGCATGTAACCTCATCGCATTCTCTTCCAATTCAAACCGGGTTTCGGATCCAAAACGAAATTGAAATCCGGCCGCTAAGGTTTCTAACCCACTTCGAGGGCGAACGGAAATGAGTTGATTCCTGGGTAAATAGCTTGCTCTTTTCAACAGTTCCTTAGGCCCGTCCTTCAAACTAGCCTGAGCCCCATCTCCCTGACTACTCAAAAGGAGGTGCGAAGCTTGTCCCCACAAATGAACGGAATACGAGAAAAACAAAATGATCGTAAATAACACTCCTTTCATATTTTAATGATAAAAAGGATTGATTCCCGACAGGTCAAACCTTCAAAACCGATAATTTCCGCTTAGGGCCAACCCGACATCAAAAGCTTCAAAGTCCTCAATATCATTTGAAGACATCGATGAAAAACTCATAAAACCTTGAAGATCAAGATATTCCATCCAACGATAGGTTAAGTTGGCTCCTCCGCTAAAAAGGTAATCCAAACGGTGATTGTTTGGAAATTTGTAATAGTTGGTACGGGAAAGCCCGATTCTCGGCATAATCACTAATTTCCCCTTCTCATCAAAAGGGTGAACCAAGGTCAGGGAAATCGAATTTTGCACATTATCCCCGCTATCCGCGAAAATTCCAGCTGCCTCAAAAACTTGGGTCTGGGCAACATTCGAGATTCGGGCCGTGGCATCGAACATAAGGTAGGAATTCTTAAACACCGCATACCCTTTTTGCATAGAGAAAGAGGGAGACCATGCATCAAAGGTCTTATCTCCGCTACTCATGTTATGCAAAATGTTGTAATCCAAACCAAAACCTAAATTCCAATCATTGGGCATGGCCAAGCCTAACCCACCTTTGATCAAACCGAAACGGTAATCAAGCAAAGAACTTTTCTCTTGATACTGGGCCCACTGCAGCATCATGTCGAGTCGAGGGAGAAGAATATAATAGTCACCAACTTCAATGTCCGGAGCCAGGACGCTGGCCATGACATTGGCTTCGAAAACTCCGGACCTTCCCTCATTTTCTTTGGATTGCCTGAGTACATTAGATGTATGATAAGCCCTCAAGCCTGACTGCACTGATATTTTAAATCCGGACAGTGATGAACTAGGTTCTGTGGGTGGTTGGGTGGAGGGCACTTTTACTTCGCCTCTTTCCCAAATTCCCGGTTCATCTTTTTGCGCTTCAATGGTTCGAGAAGACTTTTCAGTCACAGGCACTCTTTTTGGTTGAAACCTTTTATCCATTCGCTCCGGTTGGGGTGAAGGAGGTGAGGAGGATGGAAACAAGTTTTGGTCTTTTAGATCTTCAAGTGGTACTCCCAATTCAACGATTTCCTGAACTCCCAAGTTCGAATGGAAGGTTGAATAATCAGGTAAATCCGATGCGTTCATTTTCTTCGCTCCTAAATAGCATAGCGCCCCCATTGACATGACAAGGGATGAAACCAAGCGGAAGTTGGGGAAATAAAACTTCATCGAAGGAGTGAATAAGATCAGGGGACAGGTACTTTGCCAATCGAAATGTTACCTCCGAACTGATCAAAAGTCATGCGATCTTCAAGCAAGTTTCCTCCGGAACGCACATTTTCGAGAAAATTGACCCGGCCCATTTGAGAGGATAGGGGCACCTGGGTTCCAAAGTTCGGGTACTTCCCGTCAATCGGTCCTTTCAAGCTATTCAACTGAACGGCAGCGGAGCTTGGGAAATCAACATTACGCAACCGAATGGTGGTTGCTTCCAAAATCAGGCTTGGCAGTTTTTGGCTCAACTCCAACCCATTTACATTCAAGTCTCTGCTCGCTTTCATACGCACCATCGACTCCGTTCGGACCTTAACCTGCGCTAATTCGATGTTTCGCAAACTCCGAATGGCAACCTCCCGCGTGCTTTCCAAGGCAACATCATTGAGAAGAATGTCGGATCGGGCAGCCAAAACCAAATCGCTAAGAGCGGTAGTCAGTGAGGTCCCTTGCTCAGTTTCCAAGATGTTACCACTCATCAGCACCAACCGGGTATCTGAACCGTCGGCTGAGGTCATCATCAATTCGCCTTTCAGCTCAAGCTTTTCACTTGCTCCGATCAAAAGAGATTTTTGCGATCCCAGCGTGCTCCAATCATAAGTACCTGAATCCAGGGAAAGGACTTGAGCACCAATAACTCCCGGGTCGTCACCTACATCCATCGAATTATCGCTGAGAACTCCATAGAGACTAGCAACCTCCATGAAGAACGGATTACTCAGTGCCTCTTCACTTGAGAGAATCATCAAGTCTTCCATCTGGTTGGGCAAGGCGTAGTCTTGGCTCAACTGGTTGGCCACCTTCGCCATTTTTATCCATTCATCCGACCAAGGTTCATCATCCATCTCATCGAGAATTTTTTGATAAAGCTCGGAGTTACCCGAATTCCTCAAAAGGTCAGCAACTTCCAAAACCTTTTGTTCCATGGCAGCACTTGAGGAATTCGCAGGCAAATTCTGCTTTTCACTCTCGGAAATACTTTGGAGACTTAACGCATCAAGCACCAATTCTTGTTCAATCGCTTGGTTGAGCAGTGCCAACATTGGCTCTTCTTCTAAGAGAACGATGATTTCCCTCGTTGCCTGGTTGTAAGCAAGGAAACTTTCGGCCTGCCCCGCACCAAAACCTGCAAGATCAAGCAACAACACAAGTTGCTGGGGAGAAACGGCAATCAATTGCTCTTGTAGCTCTTGTGGGAATTCCAGGAACTTGATCAGTTGCATTTCATTCAAATTTAAAGCGGACAATTCTTGAGCAGAAACCCCTAACTCCTCTCCCGATTCGCGGGTCTGTTTAAGCTCAAAACTTTGCTCCAGAACCTCATCAATTTTCACTTCCGGGACAGATCCCTGCTCCATAGCCTCCTGCATGCTTGACCCATCCTCACTGCCCGAATCGCCGGAATCGAGCTCCGCATCCTCTTCCTCAGACGGCAGGCTATCTTTGATCTCGTCCTCCAACTGCCCGGCTTCCATCACATCCAAAGTGGTTTCCATAGAGTCTACAGCTTGACCGTCCATCGCATCGGAAACCGCTCCCAGGGATACCTCTCCGGATACCTGACTAGCCGACTCATTGGTCACGGTAATACTTTCGGCCACGACCGGATTAACCGGTCGGGGGGCTACCACTCCGGAACTTGACACATCAATTCCCTGCCCCTGGGAAACCGGAATGGTTTGTCCGCCGGGTGGGGTAAAGGCAACCGTTGATTCGGTGACATCCAATTGCATACCTTCGCCGGGGTTTTCAGAGATTTGAAACTCCGTGCCACGCACTCCTGCGGTACCGGTTTCCGAGCTGATATTCAGAGTGGAATTCTTTTTCAACTTCTTGGTCTTAACCACCAAGTCGCCCCATTCCAATTCCAGTTCCACTTGGGAGACACTCGGCTCGGTCTCTAAATCCGCGACCTTTCGGCCCTCCGGATCAAAAGGTTCCTGTTCAAATTGCCCAATCCGCATTTTAGTTCTTTCCTTGAGAGTCAGAACGGTGCCGTTCGAAAGCAAAAGTGTCAGATTACCTCCCGCACCCGCCTGGACGTAGTACCCGATCGGTACCAGTGAACCTACTTTTACATTCTTTTGCAGTGGGTTTTTCTCCTTATCCAAAAGGCGAACAGGTTCCACGAGATTAACGACAATCACCGCACCCGTGTTTTCAGTTGGCTTATCTGCTGTTTGGCCAACTAGATGAGGGCACAAGCAGAAAAGTGCCAGCGTGAAGGAATGGAAAAATGGAATTCGAGAGCTCACCTTCAAAACTGATTTGTGGAATTCAATACGATCCAACGATCCTCGGCATAATCATAAACCAAGTGTTGCCCTTTCGTACCCTTGTGCAGATACATCCAAGATTGTGTTGAATGTAAGTAAAAGTAGGGGAAAGTCCCGTTTGCTGACCAACACCATCCAAATTCTTCGGACCAAAACCAAATTCCGGAGGAATCGGCGGGCAGAACGAAAATCCAGCCTAAAGTGTCATGCATAATCCAACCGTTTGCATTCAAATCGTAAAAGCTTCCAAACCATGGGCTGCTCCACCAACCCTCTCCCGAAAGGACAGGTTCAGCATCGGACCAACGTGGCCAGTAACCATCGTCAAAGGTTTCAAAAGATAGACTATATCCGTATCCGACCCCTTCATAATTCGAAGCAAAGGAACGAGCATAGTATTTTGTTCTTGGTTGCAAACCTACAAGAGCCAACGAAAAGGATTCACTACTTTCTTCCAGATTCAGAAAGACTGTCGTCCCCAAATCATCAATCTTGGGTTCAGGAAATTCAGCAACCAAAATTCCTCGTTCAAGCACTTCACTTATCCCACCTGTGTCTAAAACCATACCAGTAGCCCAAGCAGAGGTTGCACCAACTTCATTTACTTCAAGAGTATCCACGATCGGAAGAAACTCATCAATTACTTCAATGGATAAGCTCTTTTCAAGGAAACCACCAAAGGCATCCTTAACCCGTAGATGCAATTCATAAGCAGACTGGGACTCAAAATCCAAAACTCGATTTGTAGTCAATTCACCAGACTCGCTTAAATCAAACGGAAAATCCGCCAAATCGGTGAGCAACTCATAATCATAGAGCCCCACTGCTTGGGGATCATTAGGATCGACCGCACTTAAAGAACCGGCAACGGTACCAGGGGGTTGGTTTTCAGAAATTTGGTTTTCAGAAATGAGCAAATCAATTGGATCCGAGTTGTAGACTATGACTTCCCTGATGACCGATGGACTCAGGTTGCCTGCAGCGTCCTCCACTTCATAAAATAAGGTGTAAGTTCCGGGATTACTCGTGTCGATATCTCCAGTGATAATAATCCGATCTGTCAGGTTCCCATCCAAATCGTCCATTGCCTGGGCTCCCGGTTCCACAAATTCAAAACCCAAGGGATGTTGAATTTTTTCTAACCCAACCAGTTCGATTGTGGGCAAGGTCAGGTCAGCGACCGTTACCGTACGTACAAGCTTTGGAGAAGAGTTACCTGCTTGGTCAATGTATTCATAAGTTAGCTGAACCATCCCTATTTTATCTACATTTAGCTCGATTTCGGAAACGATCGTTCCCTCTCCATCCGTATTATCTGCCCACCTCGCACCGGGATCCGTAAAAGGCATTCCTAAAGTATGAACTAAACTTGAATCGCCATTCAATTCAAGAACCGGGCCAACTTCATCGAGATCCATCACTTCGACAAGCATAATTGCCTCGACCGCGTAATCCATAGGATCTTTTGCCTGAACGCGAATGGATAAGATCGCACCCATTTCAAAATCCAAGCTCTCCGCAGTGTATAGAGATCCATTTTGCTCCATCAGGAACTTGGTATTGTCAGTATCCCCTTCACCTGCTTCGAGGTGGTAAGTCAACCTATCGGAATCCGGATCCAGGGCTTCAACGATTCCAACTAGAACACCCGCAGAAAGATTTTCGGAAATCACAAGAGGAGCAGGGGCATTTAAGTTGTAAGGGAAAGAATTCGGGGGCACTTCGTCTACATCAATGACTTCCACCATAACCTCGGACTGAGTTTCGATGATACCATCGGAAACCATAACCGATAAGTGGTAAAGATTGTCTCCGGTAGATGATCCCATTGCCTCAAAATCCGGGGTCTGAACAAAGGATAATTCACCCGTGGAGGCATTCATTAGAAATTGATCAGCATCTGGACCACTCAACGAATACAGAAGGGTGCTTCCAAAATCGGGATCATTGGCTGAAATTTGAAAAATCGTGGTGTTATCATTTTCCAAAAGAGAGAAAGAAAGATTTTGTTCAATACTCGGAGATTCGTTGAGGTTGCCAAGCAACACCGTGAAATTTCCTTCAAACGAAGCGTTCTCTTGGTCCTTGACCTGAACACGAATTCCATAGCTTGACGCATTGAATTCATAATCAAAAATGACAGCACTTTTTAGCGTTCCATTACTCTCGATGATGAATAGGTCGTTATCGGTATCACCAAATCCACTTGTCAATGCATAGCTAAAATTCGTGACATCGTCGGGGTCCGTTGCAAGGAACTGACCAACGAAAGAGCCAACAGCTAAACCTTCACTGATAAAAAGCTGATTAACACTTGTAATTGAATCAGGCGGGTCATTGACCCCAATCAGGTCCAAACTCAACGCCACCGAGTCCGTCAAATACCCATCGCTCACGCTCACAATTATACTGTCGTTACCCTCGTAATTAGAGTTCGGAGTGTACAAAACTTCTCCAGTTCCCGACACCACGCTGGCAACCCCATGGGAGGGATCCGAAACGATGCTCCAACTCAGGACATCCCCATCCACATCCGTCGCATTTAAATCGACCGTGAAGTTCGTATCCTCAAAGGGATAGTATGGTAACGGTCCATCACCCTGCACGATCAACGGGGCGTCATTGACATTAGTAACGACTACCGTGAAGTTGCCTTCCGCCGAAGCATTATATTCATCCATGACTTCCACCCGGATCGCATAGGTCGATGCATTGGATTCATAATCGAAGGTCACCGCGGTCTTCAGCGTTCCGTTCGATTCCAAGGTAAACAAGTTATTATGGGTGTCCCCCACTCCGCTGACCAAGCTGTAGGTTAGAACCGCCCCCGCATCCGGATCGGTCGCGTTGAAGTAACCCACCACCGTTCCAATTGCTTCGTTTTCCGCAACCGTCAATACGCTCGCGACCAAATTACTCGGGCTCGTGTTCTCAGACACGTCGGTCACCGTGACAGTGATGGTTTGCTCGTCATGCAAGGACCCATCACTCACCCGAACCATAAGTTCGTATCCGTTGTCAGCTCCCGCATCAGTCGGGATCTCATAATCGGGAGCGGACAGAAAAGTCAGGACACCGGTGAAGCCATCCACTTGGAAGCTCGCCTGATCCGCTCCCCCGACGATTGAATAAGAAAGTACGGTGATGGCATCCGGATCGCTTCCCGAAAGTGTGGTCACTGCGGTCTGATTTTCCGCGACGCTCAGACTTGCCGACACTCCCCCACCGTTCGAAGTAATCGAAGGAGTCTCATTTTCATTAGTGAGAGCGACCGTGAAGTTTCCTTCCACAGTTGCGTTGTACTCGTCACTGGCTTCCACCCGGATCTCATAGGTCGATACATTGGATTCGTAATCGAAGGTCACCACGGTCTTCAGCGTTCCGTTTGTTTCGAGCGTAAAGAGTGAGTTGTTCCCGTCTCCCACTCCACTGACCAAACTGTAGGTCAGGTTAGCTCCCGCATCCGGATCGGTGGCATTCACCTCACCTACCACCGTGCCGATAGGTTGGTTCTCCGTAATCGAGAGAGCCGAGGCAACCAGATTGCTTGGCGTGGTGTTGCTTGGAGTCGTATTCATACCATACCCAATTGCCCCTCCCGCATCCGCATCAAAACCGATGGGCCATTGGGTATTCGGATCATAAGTGGCTTCAAGAACATTGGACCCCGTAAGGGTAGCTCCGGACAAATCTACGCCCCAAAGGTGGACCTTGGAAAAGTTTACATTGGCAAAATCTCCACTCAGAACGGCACCCGTGCCCACGGTATTGTTCAAGTCAACCGCATTTGTTCCATCAGAATAGACTGTTGTCTTATCAAACAGTGCATTGCTCAAGTCGGCGTTAGCAAGATTAACCCCAATCAGATTAACCCCTCGGAAGTCTCCGCTCCCTCCCGAACCTGTAAAGCTAAGACCTGACAAATCCGCACCTGTACCGACTTGGTTGCTCAGATTCGCTACCTCTGTCCCCATATTATCACTAAATATTGTACCGGGACCAAAGAGAGCGTTAGTCAGATTGGCATCCGTTAGGTTTACATTTCTTAGGTTAACTCCACGAAAATCAACTCCGCTTAGGTCAACCCCACTTAGATCTAAAGGAAACATTCCTGAATGAAGATACGCCCCAGTTGCTCCGTCCGATAAAATGGTAGTTTTATCGAAAAGCACATTTGTGAAAGTTGCATCAAATAAATAAGTT
>NHCT01000034.1 GCA_002167605.1 Verrucomicrobia bacterium TMED40
AAAATATTATCACGTGAAACTGCATGTGCTGGACGTAGAAGCACGTAGTCAGGGATGTCTTTAATTTTTATTCGCTTAACTTCTTTTGCTGTCCGTTTTCCGTCTTGTTCGAGGTCAGCAATGTAAAGGTCCAAGAGGTCGTTTAATGTGCCCAGTTTGCGTTGTTCCAATCGGTGTGTAATGGTTTTTTGCTTTTCGTGTGCAAGATCAATCCCGTTATCAACCTTACCCCGATATTCTAGAGCCAGTCGACGTGCATCTGCTAATTTAGTCGATGGATATCTCCCTAGGCTGACTTGTTTGCGCTTTCCATCTTCTGGGCTTGTGAATGACAAGAAGAAACTCTTGGAGCCGGACGGCGCAACAACAACGCCAAATCCACGGCAGACAGATTGAGTGTCCCGTAAGCGATAGACGGTGGTTCTTGGCTTTGCGTCTCTGATTTGTTTGTCTGTCAACATAATTGCCGCGTTATTGCTACGTTNAAGNTGCAATNNGNNGTTANANCAAGAGATTCTGTGNGACNATNTNATTGATATANNNTACTGTATTTATATGATAATAATANANTNTTANTGATACTTCATGAAACATGGTAAAACATATTTACCNCCTCACTCATAACCTGAAGGTCGCAGGCTCAAATCNTGCCCCCGCAACNAAAAAATACACATAATTTCAGTNAATTAGCCACTTCAATTTTGAGACGGCGTTTTTGTGTTTTAAATTTCGGCTATACAGCTGGTTACGAACTAAAGCTTTCCAAAGACCCGAGTCTAAACTAGAGTCTTTAAAAACAGACAAAGTTGTAATGCCTGCCTCACATGGCGCGGTTCGTCGCATCGATGATTGGCGCGGTGCGCAGCAGAACTCTGGCCTATGCTTTTTTTGTTTGCAGCCAAGCTAAATTAGGTAAGAGTGGACGATAAGAAAATGAAAATTAAACCCTAGCTGTCCGTATCGGCTTTGCCGGTCTCAAGAGGGCATTCATAGGGGAGATGCCCGGTCCAACAAAGGAACCGGGCGATAAAGGGAGCGAAATACATGATAGCCAGTGCTTTTGAATATCACAAACCTGACACGGTCGATGGCGTTGTCAGTCTATTGTCAGAATGGGGCGATGATGCGCGCGTTATTGCCGGGGGCCACAGCCTGATCCCGGTGATGAAACAGCGGATGACCGATATCAGTCATTTGATCGATCTTGGCGGCATTGCCGAATTAAAGGGTATTTCGATCGATGGCGATGGGATCACCATAGGGGCCATGACAACACAGCACGAGCTGATCACGAATGAAGCGCTATCCAAAGCGGCGCCATTGATCCGTGAGGCGTCACTGCAAATCGCCGACCCGCAGGTGCGCTATCTGGGAACAATCGGGGGCAATGTGGCAAATGGCGACCCAGCCAACGACATGCCTGGTTTGATGCAAACGCTGGATGCGACCTATCATTTGACAGGACCAGAGGGCAGCCGCACGATTAAAGCGCGCGATTTTTACGAAGCGGCCTATTTCACCGCGCGTGAAGATGAGGAAATCCTGACCGCCATTTCGTTTGCAAAACCTTCGGGCGGCTTTGCCTATGAAAAGCAAAAGCGTAAAATTGGCGATTACGCAACAGCCGCAGCCGGCGTGTTGATCACAATTGACGGCGGCACATGCACAGCAGCGTCTGTGGCATTGACCAACCTCTCGGATACGCCGGTTTATTGCGCTGGCGCGGTTGACGCGCTTGTGGGTAGCAGCCTTGACGATGTGGCGATCAAAGCCGCGGTTAAAGCTGCCGTTGACGAGTCGGACCCCGTGGCCGATACACGCGGTCCGGTCGATTTCAAAAAATATGTGGCTGGCGTTATCGTCAAAAAAGCCATCATCAGCGCCGTGGCGAGAGCCTAGTTCGGGAGACAGACATGGAAAAAACACATTTGAAAATGACCGTCAACGGCAAAGAGGTGGAACTCTTGACCGAACCACGTCAATTGCTGGTGCATGTGTTGCGCGAGGAACTCAGCCTGACCGGCGCACATATTGGCTGTGAATCATCTCATTGCGGTGCCTGTACGGTCGATATGAATGGCATGTCGGTAAAATCATGCACCGTTTTTGCGGCGCAAGCCCAAGGTGCTGACATCACAACCATCGAAGGGCTGGGGTCGCCCGATGGGCTGCATGTGCTGCAAGAGATGTTTAAAGAGCATCATGGCTTGCAGTGCGGCTACTGCACCCCTGGAATGATCACCCGCGCCCACCGATTGTTAAAGGAAAACAGCAATCCAACCGAAGAGGAAGTCNGNTTTGGCATGTCAGGCAATCTTTGCCGCTGCACAGGCTATCAGAATATCGTCAAAGCAATTCTGGCCGCGGCGGCCAAAATGAACGAAGTGAAGGAGTCAGCGTAATGAATGAGTCTACACCTCCAAAAGAAGAACGTATGGCCGCGCTTAGTGGTCTTGGCACNTCACGCAAGCGCGTTGAAGATGCGCGTTTTACCCAGGGTAAAGGCAATTATGTCGATGATTTGAAAATGCCGGGCATGTTGTTTGGTGATTTTGTGCGCTCACCCTATGCGCATGCGCGGATTAAATCAATCAATAGCGAAGCGGCATTGGCGTTGCCAGGTGTGCATGCGGTTTTGACCGCCGCCGATCTGGAACCACTTGGCCTGCACTGGATGCCAACGCTGGCTGGCGACAAGCAGATGGTGCTGGCCGATGGCAAGGTTTTGTTCCAAGGGCAAGAAGTGGCCTATGTCGTCGCTGATGACCGCTATGCCGCCAATGACGCCATTCAGGCCGTCGTCGTCGAATATGAGGAGCTGCCAGTTCTGGTTGACCCCTTCAAAGCGGAACAGGATGGCGCCCCCATATTGCGCGAGGATATCGCCGATCAAAGCGAAGGGGCGCATGGCCCACGCCGCCATCCCAACCATATTTTCACATGGGAGTCGGGTGACCGGGCCGCCACCGAATCAGTGCTGTCAGAAGCCGAAATCGTGGCCGAGGAAATGGTCTATTACCATCGCACGCACCCGTGCCCGCTTGAGACATGCGGCTGCGTGGCGTCAATGGATAAGGTGAATGGCAAGCTGACCGTTTGGGGTACATTCCAGGCACCGCATGCGGTGCGAACCGTGGCGTCATTGATTTCCGGCATTGCCGAGCACAATATCCGTATCATTTCGCCCGATATCGGCGGTGGTTTTGGCAACAAGGTCGGCGTTTATCCGGGATATATCTGTGCCATCGTGGCATCGATTGTGACAGGTGTGCCGGTTAAATGGGTCGAGGACCGCATGGATAATCTGATGGCCACGGCATTCGCCCGTGATTATTGGATGCAGGGCAAGATATCAGCCACAAAAGAGGGCAAAATTACAGGATTATGGTGTCATACGACAGCTGATCACGGTGCCTTTGACGCCTGTGCTGATCCAACAAAATTCCCCGCAGGATTCATGAATATCTGTACCGGTTCGTATGATATCCCAACTGCCTATCTGGCGGTTGACGGTATTTACACCAACAAGGCGCCAGGCGGCGTTGCCTATCGTTGTTCGTTCCGGGTGACCGAGGCGGCCTATTTCATCGAGCGCATGATCGAGGTTTTGGCGATCAAGCTGGGGATGGATGCTGCCGAGTTGCGGGCAAAAAACTTTATCCGCAAGGACCAGTTTCCGTATCAGTCCGCTTTGGGCTGGGAATATGACTCGGGCGATTATCAAACGGCATGGGACAAAGCGCTGGCCGCTGTCGATTACGCAGGGCTGCGTGCGGAACAGGCTGAGCGTCTGGCGGCATTCAACCGCGGCGAGACACGCAAGCTGATTGGTATCGGGCTTAGCCACTTTACCGAGATTGTTGGCGCGGGTCCGGTAAAGAATTGTGATATTCTGGGCCTGGGCATGTTTGATTCATGCGAAATCAGAATCCATCCAACCGGCTCGGCGATTGCCCGACTGGGAACGATCTCGCAAGGACAAGGCCATGCAACAACCTTTGCGCAAATTCTGGCATCGGAGATTGGCATCCCGGCAGAGGATATCACGCTTGAAGAAGGTGATACCGATACGGCGCCATATGGTTTGGGGACGTATGGGTCACGCTCAACGCCCGTAGCCGGTGCCGCAACAGCCATGGCTGGTCGTAAAATCCGTGCCAAGGCGCAGATGATCGCAGCCTATCTNTTGGAAGTGCATGATAATGATGTCGAATGGGATGTTGATCGCTTTGTTGTCAAAGGTGCCCCTGAGCGCTTTAAGACAATGAAAGAGATCGCCTTTGCGTCCTATAATCAAGCGATCCCGGGTGTCGAACCAGGTCTAGAAGCGGTGAGCTACTATGACCCGCCNAACATGACCTATCCGTTTGGAGCCTATATCTGTGTGATGGAAATCGACGTCGATACCGGCACAACCGAAATCCGCCAGTTCTATGCGCTGGACGATTGCGGCACCCGGATCAACCCGATGATTATCGAAGGCCANGTGCATGGTGGATTGACNGAAGCATTGGCGATCGCCATGGGTCAGGAACTTGCCTATGACGAGCACGGCAATGTTACCACCGGCACATTGATGGACTTTTTCATCCCCACCGCGTGGGAAACACCAAACTACCAGACGGACTTTACCGAAACACCAAGCCCGCATCATCCAATCGGTGCCAAGGGTGTGGGGGAAAGCCCNAATGTTGGCGGTGTACCAGCCTTTTCAAACGCCGTGCATGATGCGTTTAAGAGCTTTGGCCTGACGCAAAGCCATATGCCGCATGACCATTGGCGGATTTGGAAAACAGCAAACAGCCTTGGGCTGCACGACTAAACCAAAAGACCCGGCAGAGGGGGTATTCCCCTCTGCCCGTTATCTTGTTTGCGCAGGTATTTATGAATTGGCAAAATCTACAAACTAAGCTGGCGGGCGAAGGCTATATCGCGCCGCCCGAACTGGCGATGGCGCTGCATATTGCGCTGGAGCTGGAAAGGCCTATTTTGCTTGAAGGCGATGCGGGTGTGGGCAAAACCCAGATCGCAAAGACACTGGCAGACATCTATGATACCGAATTGATCCGGCTGCAATGCTATGAAGGGCTGGATGCGTCGGCGGCAATCTATGAATGGAATTATCAGCGCCAGCTGCTGTCGATCCGGGCGATGGCCGAGCGTGACGGTGAGCGTGACGGTGAACATGACGGTAATAGGGGCACCGTGATTGACGATATCGAAACACGGATATTTTCGGCCGACTATCTGCTGGAGCGCCCCCTCTTGCGGGCGATCCGGCAAGAAAAGCCGCCGGTTTTGCTGATTGACGAGATTGACCGGGCCGACGAGGAATTTGAAGCCTATCTGCTGGAAATATTATCCGATTTTCAGGTGACTATCCCCGAAATGGGCACGATTATCGCATCGAGCAAGCCGATTGTTGTGCTGACTGCCAATGGTACACGCGACCTGTCAGATGCGCTGCGGCGGCGCTGTATTTATAATTTTGTTCCCTATCCTGACCGCACAACTGAACTGGCCATCCTGAGGGCGCGTTGTCCGTCGGTTGAACCCGCATTGGCAGCGCAGATTGTCAGTTTTGTGCAAAATTTGCGCAAAGAAGATTTGGAAAAAAAGCCAGGCATTGCTGAAACATTGGATTGGGCCGCGGCGCTGGGTGGTTTGGGGGTGAATGATATCACCGCCGACCCGGTTGCGTTGCAGGCGTCTCTTGTGTGTTTATTGAAAACCGAGGCCGATCAGGCGGCTATTCCCGGTGCGGTTGCCCAACGTTTGGCTGGCAAGGCAGGATAATGGCTGTCACGCGTTTTTTAACCCGCGCTAGCATCGCCGAGCGCATGTCCGATTTTACCCGTCATCTGCGCGCGCATGGTGTAAGGGCTGGCATGCCGGAAACCGAATCCAGCCTCGGGGCGTTACAGCTTGTTGATGCGGGCGACTCAAACGAGGTGCGGCTCGCATTAAAGGCCATTTGTGCCAGTGACGTTGACAGTTTTGCTCGATTTGATGAATTATTTTCCGCCTATTGGCTGAACACCGGCAAACAACGCCATGATCGCACACCAACGCAAAACCGCAGCACCCAGAAAAACAGCTTTACCAATCTGTCACACATGTCCGGCGCGCCGCCGGCCGACGCAGCTGGTCGCATCACTACCCCCGATAATAATAATGACGGCGAGGCCGAAAGTTCTGGCGAGGGCAAACTGATCGCAACGCAGGCGACCAATCGCAATGCCGCCGATATGCGCGAATTCATGCTGCCGGAGGATGAAGCACGCGCAGCCGAAACCGCGCGCCGTATCGCTGCTGCAATCCGCTATCGGCGGTCACGCCGACGCAAAGCCGCGCGGCGGGGCGATGGGCTGCATATGCGGCGGATTATTCGCAAATCAGTGACCACAGGGGGCGAACCGTTGCAGTTGTCGCGCCGTCGCCGTCCCGACCGACCCGTGCATTTGGTCAGTATTCTGGATGTGTCAGGGTCAATGAAGCTTTATGCCCGGGTGTTTTTGTCCTTTGTGAAAGGATTGATTGGCAATGACCAGCGCACCGATGCGTTTTTGTTTCATACCAGCTTGATGTGCGTGAGTGATGCACTTCGCGATAATGACACCTTGCGGGCGGTGAACCGGTTGTCGATGATGGCACGAGGGTTTGGCGGTGGCACAAAAATCGGCGCCAGTCTGCGCACCTTTAACAGCCAATATGCTAGTCGGATGGCTGGACGCAAAACCGTGGTCATTATTATGTCCGATGGGTATGACACAGGTGATGCCCAGGAGGTGGGGGATGCGCTGGCGCGATTGAAACGCCGTGGATGTAAAATTATTTGGTTAAATCCATTATTGGGCTGGAAGGATTACGCGCCGGTAGCCGCCAGCATGGCCGCTGCGTTGCCATATATTAACTGTTTTGCTCCTTGTAATACGCTGGATAGTCTGGCCGCCATCGAAGGGGAATTGCAGCGCCTATGACACGTCAAAGCGATACATATACGGCGCATGTCATTGCCGATAAATTACGCGCTGAAGGCACCCCTTTTGCTATGGCAACGGTGGTACGGACATTGGCGTCAACCGCCGCAAAACCAGGCATGAAAGCCCTTGTGCTGGGCAATGGTGATTTCGCCGATGGCTGGCTGGGCGGCGGCTGTGTGACGGCAGCGGTGAAAAAAGCCGCAATCATGGCAATCAAAACTGGCGAGGCAACGCTAGTTTGCCTGCGTCCCGAGGAATTGCTGGCCGATATGAAAGATGCGGCTAAAGATGAGATGGTGCAGTTGGCGCGCAATGGCTGTCCAAGCAAGGGATCAATGGATATTTTTGTCGAACCGGTGATGCCGCAGCCTGAATTGCTGATATGTGGGTCGGGGCCGGTGGCATCGGCCCTATTGCGGATCGCGGCGTCATTTGGCTTTAGCCTTGTGCTGTGCGGCGAGATTGAACATGCCATCGCCGACAGGCAATATGCCTCGCTGGGCGAGATGTGTAGCGCCTCTCTACCCGCTGTTGACCGCTATATTGTGATTGCCACCCAGGGCAAGGGCGATGTTGCCGCGTTGCAGGCGGCGCTGAAAATGGCGGGGAGCTCTACCGCTTTTGTCGGTAGCCGCCGTAAATTTGCCAGCTATGAGGACAAGCTGACCGCGGCTGGTGTATCTGTTGCGCAAATTGCCACAGTGCGATCGCCCGCCGGGGTGCATATCAATGCGGTGACACCTGAGGAGATTGCCCTGTCGATCATGGCCGAGATTATCCAGACGCGCCGCACAGCCAGACAACAACATGCCGCCGATGATGCCTGATATAAAGCCCGGCACCACAGCCATAAAGCATCCCACACCGATTTTGCTGGCTGCAGGAATGTCACAGCGCATGAGCGGGTTGAACAAGCTGTTACTGCCGATAAACGGGGTGCCAATGGTGCGGAAGGTGGCGTTAACATTGGCGGCTTTTGCCGATATACCGCCGGTTGTCGTGCTGGGACATGAGGCCACGCAGGTGGCGGCAGCGCTGAATGGAATTGCGCTGACTATGGTTACCAACGCGCAGTACCAATCCGGGCAGATGAATTCGGTTACTGCTGGTTTAATCGCCGCAGGACAGGCTGCCGATTATATGATCTGCCTGGCCGATCTGCCATTATTGACGGTCGCAGATTGCGCAGCATTATGTGCGGCGCATAAACAAGCGGGCGTTGGCCAGATTACCGTCCCGGTGCAACACGAGGATGGTATGTTTGCGCGCCGTGGCAATCCGATTATCATACCCGCATCAGCGCGCCACAAAATTATAAAAGGCGGAACCAACCTTGGATGCCGGGGATTACTGAATAATCATCCCGATCTCGTCTACCCGTTTGACAGTTGCGCCGACGGGTTTTATGTCGATATCGACACACAAGACGCCTTTCGTGACACCACCGGCCAAAAGCCGGATGCACGAATGATTGTTTCCTGACAGGAGAGACTAATGGAACTCGCCGAAGAAATCACAATCGCCGCCCCACTGGAAAAGGTTTATGAGGGGTTAAACGATATCGCCATTCTGAAAGCCTGTATTCCGGGTTGCGAGGAGCTAGACTGGACATCCAAAAATGAACTGGAAGC
>NHCT01000035.1 GCA_002167605.1 Verrucomicrobia bacterium TMED40
GGATGCTGAGAGTGCCGTATCGTAAATGAGAATTTCTGCAAAGTCCGCACCTGTGTAACCTCCTGCGTAAGAGGCATTTCGAGCAATTTTAAGATCGGCCACATGTCTTCCGGAAGCAGCTTGAAAATTGATGGTTTGGGCACTGAAGTTTGCTGGGTTTCCGGAACCGTCGTTTCCTGGCCGGTCAATTTTCCAATTTGGGGCATCCCATTCGTTACCTGTACCGTTCCAGCAAGAGAGTGCCCTTTGCCAGGTTCCGTCGGCGGAATCTGAGCTTTGTGCAACCACATATACCTCAACTGCACCGGAAGTGGAGCGAATGAGGCCCACATCCAACCAGTCGTTGGTGCCATCAAAACGGATCACCGGTTTGGAGGCAAGGCCGCTCGCGACCACACTCGGTTGGCTGGCGCTGGTGGTTTGCACGGCATTGTGTCCGCGTCCGCTCTTATCCTTCCACATGCTAAGAACATTGGAGGAGTGGACCAAAGAAGTGGCATCGTTGGCATCCAACCAGAGAGTGAGTCCGGCTACGGTTCCGGGTTTAAAGGAGGTGCTGAATCCATTGGAAAATCCGTTTACGGACTGGTTGGATCCACTCTTCTTGAAGGTTACAGTAACCGGAACAGGGTAAGTCTGGGTGGGACTGGCGATGGAGAATTCAGGAGCCAGTCCGGCTCCAATTCCGGATGGTGTGGCTTGGTTACCGTGACCGCTGGGAAGCCGTGCGGTCAGCCCCCATTTGTGGGCAAGGTAGCCCTCGATAGCCTGGCGCTCTCCCTTGCTAAGTACCCGGTTAAAGGCTATGAACTCAGCGACTTCGCATTTCGAATATTCGGCACTGGTTCCCCAACCGCCAAATTGTAATTGTTGTGGCATGTAAGTTGTGTTGTGTGCATCGGTTCCGTTAACAGTTCCAACCTGAGAACCGTCGTAATAAGTGTTGCCTTGGTCGGCGTCATTCATGGAGGCACTATGGATGTGAAAAAGCTGATCCTTGCCGTTATTAATATTAGTCAGCCAGCCGTCAAAATACCATTTCTGCATGTGTCCTGCCTGAAAACCAAAGATCCAATTTCTTGAACGGTCTGAAATTACCCGTAAGTTCGTATCGGCGTGCGTGTAACGGGCAACGGATAACATTGTAAACTTGGTTCCTCCACCCCAATAATTGCTGGAGTAGAGGGCATCGCCGGTTCCGTCGAAGTTAACCACCCCATTTTCACCAAACTTCGCCCAGGTTGGGTTCCCCGCTACGGTCATATTGTAGCCGTTACCCGACTTATCGGTCCATGAGTTGACCGCATTCCCCACGCTGTATCCAGTGTCGGTGGTTCCATCTCCGTTGAGGTCAGTGGCGTCATACCACATTTCAATGCCATCCAATCCTGCCGTGGAAAGCGTAGCTTCGTAAGAGGCTTTGAAATTCACGGAGGCCACATCATTCCCATATACGCCCCCACCACCAGCAGCGGCGTTCTTGGGAATTGTCAGACTGAGAGAAGAGGGGAAAGTGGTGGGATTGACATTAAAGGTGTAAGTGTGTCCGCCCCCGCCCGAACCGGAAAATCCGCTTGCGGTTCCTCCGCTCAGGGTGAGATCGGAGGTGGTAAACCCCGAGACCGGGAAATTCGATCCGCCTCTTTTAAAAGTAACGCTTACCGGAATGGGAGTGGCGTTGGAGTACTCACTGACCGTGATGACTGGCAGAGTGGGGGTATAGTATCCTTCTCCCGCTCCACTTGCGTAGAGGATCGCGGCTGCGGTCGCATTCACTTCGGCCGAATAGAGGCGAAAATCATCGATCGTACCGGTGAAATTAATTCGTCCACCTCCGGTGGTATCAGCTCCGATTTGGAAATTTTGCAGAGCGGAGATATTGAAAGTCGAGCCATTTTGACCAGTATGACTCACAGCAGATCCATCCACATAAAAAGTGACACCGTTCATGTTACCGTTAGCGGCTTTGACAAGTACCATATGATGCCAATTGCCGTCATAGAAGGAATTGGCGGTGGCGGCCGCACCCCCGGCATTGTCCAAACGGAATTTTCCCGCATCAAAACTGAGGGTGGCTCGCAAACCGGCGGAATTTTGACCCCAACTGGCGATACTTTGCTGCTGGGCACTGTTGTTGGTGGTGGATTTTGCCCACAGGGCGATACTGAATGCATTCGTACCGGTAACGCCGGTAAATCCGGGAACGCTAACTGAATCGCCGGTTCCATCAAGTTCAAGAGCGAACCCTCTTCTTCCGGTCACCCAGGTCGGATTTCCGACTAGGGTGCCATCCTTGCCGCTTGAGGAACGGTCCAAGGTGGTGGTGCCTGTGCCTTCGTCAAAGGGCAGATAGAGCACGAGGTTGTTATCTAGAGTCACCGTATTGCGGAATTGAGTCAAACCCGTACCTCCTGCGGTCAGTCCACCCGAGCCGGTGGTGGCGGCTCCAGCAGGTATGCTCAGGCTGATGATGGCGGGGTAAGTGGTGGGTACGATGTTAAAGGTGTAGGTGTGACCGGAACCGCTGAAATTGGAAATGTTGGCATTGGTGGCGGTGATGTCGCTGGCCGTAAAGTTGGTCACGGACACATTCGTTCCATCCTGTTTGAAAGTTACACTACCCGAAATGGGCGAACTGCCCGCGGTTTGAGCGATGGTGAAAATGGGGGCGGCAACCGTTGTTTTTTTGAGAAGAACGAGGCGGGCCGGAACATAATCGTCAACAGTAATGTTGGTGGAGGCGGCTTCCGCAGCGACTCCGATGGAAATCACATCGTTCGCCTTCAATCCACTCAAGACGCTAACCAAGGTACCGGAAGAATGAGCATGACCGGATTGCCTAATGTAGTGAGAGGATACCTCAGCTCCAGCGATGTCGTTACCATTGACACGAACGGTCATCTTCGGGTTGGGCCGGGTGCCTACGGAAGTCAGACCATCGGAGTAAAGCAGGAGGTAATCACCATCGCCGTCAACCGTAACCTGATGGGCATTGGAAGTACCTGAATGAGTAAATTTGGAGGAATCGATGGTTTCCTGGGTTGCCCACTTAACTTCGCCCGCTGTATTCCAATCATCACCAGTGGACAGTTGAGTCGCGGTTGCCGAGAAAAGATTGTTGGCGTTGGATAGTTTCTCTATGAAAACCGATGCTACTTCATTGGTTGGAACAGTTAGAGAATTTGCCCCCGCAAGTTTACTGATATCAAAGGTGAGGACTTTATTGGCCGATGCAGTCTGCACCAGTCCTACCCAATGAATGGATGATTTGGTAAGTGCTTCTGCGTTTCGGAGGTATCCCTGGGCACCAAATCCCCCAGTAACCTGAGTGCCATCGAGTTTAGTAATGATTTGAGGAGAGGCTCTTTGACGCGGTCCACTTAGAGGAACATTTACGAAAACCAAGTATGAGCCGGCATTGGCGAGGGTAATGTTGTGACTATTTGAAGAATTGCTGTGGGTAAAGCCACTATCAGCAACTTCCTGAGTCCATTGCATAGAAGAGGCGGTATTGGGGTTAAGGTCGGTACCCGAAACTAATCGTGTGCCAGTGGCGGAGAAAATGGTGCGTGAAGGTGCTACTTTCTCCAGAAAAAGCGTAGCTGTGCCTATTTTTAGGGAGTTTTCAGCGGCGTTGTCGAAACTTTTGGCATAGATTTCAATGTAATCGTTGGCTGACAAACTTGGGAGCAACAGATGAATGTGTCCGCTGCTTTCGGTGTGATCACTGGTGTGCCTCACATAGGTCGAACGGGCGTTTCCTGCCTGAATATTCGTACTGCCGTTTTTCTTGACGAAGAAGTGAACCTGCGAACGCTTGTCAGCGGTCCTTGCATTTTCACTGACCGGTCCCGTGAAGGCCAGAAAGTAATCTCCAGCTGTTTTAACTTTCAGGCGGGTGGGGGTGGAGGCGTTGAAGTCGAAGGAGCCTGGGTCAAAATCGGTCGAACTCCATTTGATTGCCTTGGAAGTGGCGCTAGCTTCAGGAATCATCACCGTTCCATCGGACAGGGCGGTTCCCTTGAGGAGGGCTCCTCCTTCCACCGCGGCTTGCACATTCGTTGAACCGAAGAAAAAGCATGCAAGAAAAACCGGTATTGCGAGGCAATTTTGTTGAGGATTAAGAGAAGGGGTGATGAATTTCTTTATGGATTTCATGAAAATAATTAGGGAATAAGCGGCTGAAAAAAATTTTAACATGGGCAAATTGGGAATTTATATGTTGTTTTTTTATATAAATTTACAAATTGGGGTACATTTTATATGGGACTGTCTTTCTTATTTAGCAAAAGAATGAAAAATAATACGTAAATACCTAAAATTTTTCAAAAAAAATCTAAACTATGTCAATTCGAGAAAAAAAAGGCTTATTTCTCAGGCACGAAAAGTGTATTTCATAGCCTCCTCAAATCATTAGATTTCTTCAAATGTTTGATTTATCCAGCTGAGGAAGGATATTTGCGAGGTCTTCCTCGTTTTCTTTTACCTTTTGGCTCCGAGTTACCGGAAGTGGTGTTTTTAATCGCCAATACTTCACTCTCCAGTACTCGTCTTCTTGTTACATGAGGTAACCGGTAGGCCGTNAANTCTCCNCGTTCAATCATTTTGTTGATCGAATTGAAGTGGGCGTAACCAAGGATATCGGCGGCTTCGGTCACTTTTATAAAGCGGTCGAATGCATACTTCCCCCTGAATGTCCGATCATTCATGAGTGGATTCAGTCTTGGGTTGAGAAGTTTGTAGCAGTTGGGATTTTTTGATTCGCACCCTGGGCGTGTCAGGGAGACGGTAGGTGGTCAAGGTGCCATCCTGGATTAATCGAAGAACCCTGGATCTCGTTTTTAAACCAAGAATTTCAGTGGCCTCCGCAATGGTTACGAATCGTTCATCTGGATAGTCATCCGAGGATCCCCATTTAAAAGCCATTTTATAGCTGGTTTCCTGAATTTACAGAGGGTTGTTTTACAAGAGATTCCTTTTCAGGAACTGCAAGTTCGAAAACCTGCTTGTATTTGAGTTTATTCTTCCGTCCTTTCTGATCCTTGTAAGTTTGTAAGTACCCTTCGTCGATTAACCTGAGAATTGAGGCATAATGTTTATAACCAAGTATTTGAGCTGCTTGGGTGAGGGTTACGAATCCGTCATTCGATTCCATAGGGACTACGGGTTATACCTTTCCATTTGAAAGCAAAGAATTAGGTGGGGTTCCGGCATCTTCCAATCTTTTGGAAGAGGAGGGACAATCCCCAAGTCTTGTAAGCAAAATCATTGGGTAATTCACATCTGAGTATTTCGCCCGGAAGGTGGGNGATTCCATGCAATAAGAAGTGATCCGAAAGCTTCGTCCTCGAAATTTACTTAAGGGAACTCGAACAGAAGTGCGGTCATACATACTTTTATATCCTTAATTACACCCTCAATCAAAGCAACAAAATACATAACAAAAAAATACAAGAAGGCACAAAACAATGTTTTAAGTCATAAATATATCATTCGAAAAGATAAAAAAAGAAAGATTATCTTTCATTCAAAACTTCCTTCCATGATTTCCTATTGTTTGTGAATTCATAAAGTTGATCGCTTTAAGCTTGGACTCTTAGAAAATTTCTTTTGAGATTCTTGTTTTTGCCCTCTCCATAACCTATCATCGACTGCTTCATGTATCATTCAATGGTTGCCCTTGCTTCCAACCTTACTCGAACCAGGTTACAGTTTATCTTCTGTTTTCTTGGTTTTTCTTTTCTTCACGCCAATCCCCTAATTTATAAGGGAGCTCAACCTGCTAAGGGAAAAAACCTTGTTTTTGTGGCAAGCGATCATGAATACCGAGCCGAAGAGACCTTACCGGCTCTGGCTCGCATTCTTGCGGTGCATCACGGGTTCGACTGCACGGTTCTGTTTGGTCTCGATGAAAAAGGGGAGATTAAGGCCGGTGCTTCCAATATCCCGGGTCTTGAAGCCTTAAAGCAGGCGGATGGGATGGTTATCTTTACCCGGTTTCTTGCCTTACCTCCCGAGCAAATGAAACATATTGACAATTATTTAAACCGGGCTGGTCCGGTTGTGGGTCTCCGCACATCTACCCACGGATTTAACTACAAAGATAACACAGATCCCTACTACAAGTATCATTTTCGATACGAAGGTAAGGACTATCATGCAGGATTCGGACATCAAGTGCTTGGGCAAAGCTGGGTTGGGCATTACGGGCGCAACCATAGGCAAAGCACCCGGATCGACATAATTCCGGAAAAAAACGGGCATTCCATACTACGAGGCGTTCGCGATGTGCATGTACAGGCGGGTGGGTACAATGCGGAAGCTCAAAAGGATTGGAATGTTCTTACTATGGCCCAACCTCTTATGACCATGGAAGCGGATGGAGATCCCGATCCCGATAAACCCCCCATGGCCAGTGAGTGGACCCGTTCATACAAGGGGAAGAACGGGAAAAAAGGGCGTGTATTCACCTCCCTTTACGGAGCATCCGAGGACATTTTGAACCCGGGATACCGCAGGATGGTGATCAATGGTGTTTACTGGTCCCTTGGCTTGGAAAATCAAATTAAAGCGGATTCTAANATTGGTTTCGTGGGCCCCTACAAACCCAACACCTTCAAGGGAGGCGGAGAGGCAAAGGGAATCAAGCCAGCAATGTACGCCAAACTCGATAGCCCCATTCCTGCCAACCACAACACCGAACGGGTAAATTCAAAGGCAAAAAAGCCTGAGCCCCCGCAAAAGAAAAAAAGTAATTTACCCAGCGGTCGTTTTCTTCGAATTACAGTTCCAGGAGACAATAAGATTCTCACTTTAAATGAAGTCGAGATTTTCAGTGGTGGAAAAAATATCGCAAGGGCTGGAAAGGCCAAGCAATCAAGCGTGGGTCACAACGGTCATCCGGAAAAAGCGATCGATGGAAACAAGAACCCCGATTACGGAGCAGGCGGACAGACTCATACCGATGGTTTTGGTTCGATTGCTCCTTGGTGGGAAGTGGATCTTGGAAAAAATGTGGGCATAGAAAAAATTGAAGTCTGGAATCGAAAGGGTTTGGAAAGTCGGTTGAACAATTTTTCGATTTCCCTGTTGGATGAAAACCGCAAGCCCGTTTTTGAAAAGGCAAGGGTCCGGGGAGCCCAAAGAATATTATTTGATTTGAAGGGAAAAGGGGAAACCACTTACCTAACCTTCCCCGGTAAAAAAGAGCTACCTCCATCAACCGGATCGCCAACCGAAGCTGTCGCTGTGCCTGACGGATACAAAGATCCTACCCCTTTTGCCTTTCGTAAGGGTGATACCGTGGCGATTCTGGGAAATGGATTGGCCGACCGGATGCAGCATGATGGCTGGATGGAGACGCTCTTGCAAAGCGAGTTGAAGGGTAAGGAGGTTTCCTTTCGTAACATGTCGCTTTCCGGGGACCGTCCCAACTATTATCCACGAAGTAAGGGCTTCACCCCGATGGATCAGTATCTCCANCATGTTAAGGCGGATGTTNTCTTTGCNATGTTNGGATACAACGAATCCTTTGCNGGTCCGGATGCGGCGGACAGTCACCGCAGATTGCTCGTCGAATTCGTNGNNAAAATCCGAAGCTACAAGCCCAANGGNNAGGATTTCCCNNGNATCGTNCTTTTCAGTCCNATTGCCTTTGANGATTTGAAGGANCGNAANTTGCCCAANGGNANNTCGCATAACCNNAANTTATCNGCNTTTGCNAAAGCCACGGCNNNCGCCGCCAAGGANGCGGGTGTCGCCTATGTCAATCTCTTCGANCCGACTCNTAAGCTCTATGAAAAGGTCGATCAGCCCATGACCCTGAATGGGGTTCATCTCAATGAATTCGGAAACAGNAANCTNGCNGANGTAATNGCATCCNCNTTGTTTGGNAAAGCGGTTTCTGCGAGCGAAAAAATGGAAAATCTGAGGGANGCGGTTTTGGAAAAGAACTGGCACTGGATCAACCGGTANCGNGCCACCGATGGTAACGACATCTGGGGNGGTCGTTCGGGCCTGCGATTCGTGGATGATCAATCAAACGCCGAAGTTCTTCAACANGAATTNGTNATGCTTGATGTTATGTCNGCAAACCGCGACAAGCTGATTTGGGCGACCGGTATGGGTAAGAAGTACAAGGTCAATGACAGTAATGTTCCNGCACCCATTAAAGTCATATCCAATGTGGGAGGAGGAAGTAAGAGTTCGAACCCGGGTAAGGAGGGCACAACGACCTATCTCAGCCCGGAGGAAAGCAGGAAACGCTTTGCGGTTCGGGACGGATTTGAGGTGGGCTTATTCGCTGATGAAACCCAGTTTCCCAAACTGATCAATCCCGTGCAGATGCAAGTCGATGGAAAAGGTCGTCTTTGGGCCGCCGTTTGGCCGACTTATCCGATGTGGGAACCGATGAAGGAAATGAACGATGCCTTGGTTATCTTACCTGATGATAATGGAGATGGAAAAGCGGATCGTATGATCGAGTTTGCCAAGGTTCATAATCCCCTGGGCTTTGAATTTTGGAATGGTGGGGTTTTGGTGACCTCGGGGCCAAATCTGCTTTTTCTCCGTGACAATGACGGGGACGACAAGGCGGACGAGCGCTATGTCATTTTTCACGGTTTGGGAACCTCTGATACCCACCACGCGGCCAACAACCTGATTTTCGGACCGGGCGGCGGCGTTTACTGGCAAAGCGGAATCTTCCTTCAGCATAACCACGAGCATCCTTGGGGCCCCTCCCTGGCAACTGGATCCTCCGCCATGTACCGCTTCGACCCTCGTCGTCACACCATTGCCCTGCACGGGGGGAACAGCCCGAATCCACATGGTATTGCCTTTGACGACTGGGGTTACCACTACGCCACCGATGGAACCGGTGGTCGGTCCTACCAAGTTCGTCCTGATGGAACGGGTTGGAAGATGCATACGCTGCTTAATAAGGAAGTAAGGCCGGTTCCCGCTTGCGAGGTTCTCTCCAGTGATAATTTCCCCGATGAGATGCAGGGCGATTTTCTGATTTGTAATTCCATCGGGTTTCTTGGAATCAAACAATATAAGCTCCATCGCGATGGGGGCTATGAGCTGACCAAAACTGTGGGTCGGGGGAAGGATGCCAAGAAAGTAACTGAAAAAACCAAACTTGGAGAAGTCTGGGGCACTCCCAATGGCGAAGCTCTCAAAGTAACCAAGACTCTCGCCGATGGTTCAAACCAAGATGAAGAATCCGATGGGTTTCTCTTAAGCGGAGACAAAAACTTTCGACCCACCGACGCGATTTTTGGAGCGGACGGTGCTTTGTATGTATCGGATTGGCAAAACGTGATCATTGGGCACATGCAGCACAATGTTCGTGACCCGAACAGAGATGACAAACGTGGTCGCATATTTCGCGTTTCCTACACCAGAAAGCCCATCCAGAAAGCAGTCAAAATCGACGATCAGTCGGTGGAGAAACTATTGGATAACCTCAAGCACCCCGTGGATGGAGTTCGTCACCGTACGCGTGTTGAACTAAGCGAACGGGATACTGACGAGGTCATCAAAGCTACCCAAAAGTGGATGAAACAGTTCGATCCCAAGAAAAAAGAGGATGCCCACCACCTGATGGAAGCTCTTTGGGTGCATCAGCAACACAACCGTAGAAATGGGCGTTTACTGAATGATCTTCTGAAATCGCCTCATCCCCACGCCCGGATGGCCGCACTTACGGTGCAGCATCATTGGTACAATGCTGATCCCACTAAGGGAAGCCAGGTGATCGAGGAGGAAACCGTGGAGGTGGCTGAAAAATCTGGAATCCTTTCGGATACCCCGGACCTGACCACGGTTCGGATTGGCACAGTAGTGGAAAAAATGAAATACGATCTGAGCGAATTCACGGTCAAGCCCGGAAAGCAAGTAAAGCTTATTTTTGCGAATCCCGATTTCATGCCCCACAACCTGGTCGTGACCAAGCCGAACAAGGCGGACTCCGTTGCCCAGCAAGCCCTTACCTTGGGCGCGAAGGGATTCACTATGGCCTTTGTTCCGGAGAGTCCTGATGTCTTGTGGCATTCGAGCTTGGTCGATCACGGCAAGGAAGAAGAGATGTCCTTCACCGCTCCAACTGCCAAGGGTGACTATCCTTATGTCTGCACCTTTCCCGGTCATCATATCCTGATGCGGGGAATGATGAAAGTTCGCTAGTGCGGTCCTTACCATTATTCTCCTCCTTTCCTACGGACAGCCTGCGATGAATAAAAGCATCCTCATCGGATTCCTTTTCGGATTTGGTTCCTGCCTTCTTTCGAAACAGCCGAATGTGGTGGTTTTTCTCGTCGATGACCTCGGATACATGGATATCGGAGCGAATAATCCCAATTGCTTTTACGAAACTCCTCACATTGATCGTCTGGCTGCGACGGGCATGAGATTTACGGATGGCTACGCCGCCAATCCAGTCTGTTCACCCACCCGTTACAGTTTGATGACCGGAAAGTATCCAACCCGGGTAAGGGCGACGAATTTCTTTTCCGGCAAACGTTCCGGGAAATTCAATCCCGCTCCCTTGCATGACAAAATGGATCTGGGTGAGATCACACTAGCTGAAATACTTAAGGCCGAGGGATATGGGACCTTCTTTGCGGGCAAATGGCATTTGGGCCCAAGCAAGCAATGGTGGCCAAAGGCTCAGGGCTTTGAGGTCAATATGGGCGGTTGGGCCAAAGGCGGACCGTATACCGGGAGGAAATATTTTTCCCCGTTCAAAAACCCCGAACTTCATCCGGATAGTCCGGAAGGTGAGCATCTTCCCAATCGACTGGCGGAGGAAACAGCAAATTACATTCTCCAAAACAAGCAGAAGCCTTTTCTTGCTTATCTATCTTTTTACTCCGTCCACACCCCCCTACAGGGGCGCAAGGATTTGGTTGAAAAATACAAGAAACGAGCGGCTGGGGTTTCCGGAGCTGAGTTTGGTCCGCTCCATGATCGTAAGGTTCGTATTCTTCAAAAGCATGCCGTTTACGCAGCTATGGTGGAAGCGATGGATGAAGCCGTTGGCAAAGTTCTTTCCGCTCTCGATGATGCGGGGGTGACCGATGACACCCTAGTCGTGTTTACCTCAGACAACGGCGGTCTTTCCACTTCGGAAGGAAGTCCCACCAGTAACCTGCCGCTAAAGGGTGGAAAAGGCTGGGTCCATGAGGGAGGCATCCGCGAACCCTGGATTATCCGCTACCCTGGGACCACCAAGCCTGGATCGGTGAGTAGTGAAATGATCTGTTCGATCGATTTGCTTCCAACTGTAGCCGCGTCCGCTGGCATTTCGCTAGGGCGAGCGGTCGATGGCATCGATTTGACCCCCGCTCTCAAGGGGGGTGAATTGAAGAGAGAAGCCCTCTATTGGCATTATCCGCATTATTCAAATCAGGGTGGGATTCCTGGAGGAGCCATCCGAATGGGCGAATACAAGCTTTTCGAAAATTACGAAGACGGAACCGTATCGCTTTTCAACCTCAAGCAAGACATCGGAGAAACCAAGGATTTGTCCGGACAGGAAAGCGAAAGAACTAGGAAAATGAGACAGAAACTTCATGCTTGGTACAAGGAGGTGGATGCACGCTTTCTTCAGCCAAAGGGCGATTCCGGGATGCCTTGGCGCCCCTAGAAGTTTTTTCCCTCCCCAAAGCCTTTCGACTTATTTTGGATTCATGAGAAAACTCTTTATCGTCCTCTGTATTTTTCTCTTAAAGTTTTCTAAAGGGAAGGAGGCTGAAGTCGGCTTCAGTCCGGTCGATCGATGGTATGAAGTGTATCTTGGAGAGGCCAAGGTCGGTTACGCTCATGATCGTATGGCACTCCAAAAGGATCGAGTGCTTAGCCAAAATACATTTGTCATGAAACTGAAGCGGGCAGGGCAGACTCTCGAGGTTCGCTCGACTCAGGAAACCATCGAAAAACCAAGTGGGGAATTGGTTGAGTTTTCCACGGAAATGAAAATGGCGGGAATTCCAATCACCAAGCAGGGCCGAGTCGAGGGGGATGAGCTCGTGATCCGTGAAAAACAGTTTATCCAAGCGAAAGAAAGTCGTTACCCCTTTGATAAACGGGGCAGAATGAGTTGGGGGATTCGACGGGAATTTATCCATCAGGGATTCAAGGAGGCGGGCAGGGAATATTCCCTTTTGGTTTATTCCCCTGATATGGGGATGAAGGCTCCGACCCGGGCAAAAGTCCGTTGTCATGGGAAAAAGGTCTTCCGGCAGGGTGAGCAAACCATCACCGGTTATGAACTGGACCTGGAGTTAAGTGGGCTTCTTGGTTCGATTAAGTCCAAATCCTGGTTTGATGAGGACGGGGGGGCGGTCGGCACCAGGATGAGTATGGGGGGAATGCAAATCACTTTGATTCAGGTGCCCGAGAAAAGGGCCAAAACCATGAATGCAAAAGTACCTGAGGCCCTTCTTGATTCGGTCGTTTCCCTGGGTCAGGAGATATCCGCTAAAAGCCGAAGGACGGTCTTTGTTCTGGAGCCGATAAAGGGTGTGTTCACTACAAAATTACATCAGGGCCCCCAACAGAAAGTCAAGGTGATCGAGGGAGGTGCTTTCGAAGTGGAAGTTCTTTCAGACCCTTCGACCTTGGGCGAAAACAGCAAGGCCTCGCCAGATATGGCAGAATTTCTGAACTCCAATGTCTATCTTGATTCCTCGGATCCACTGATTGGAGATCTTGCTGAAAAAGCCAAAGGGAAAAAGAAGGAAATCGCTGAAATCGCCAAATCGCTCACCACTTTTGTTCATGGCTATGTGGCCTCGAAGAATTTCTCGGTTGGTTTTGCCAGTGCCAGCGAAGTGGCCCGGAGCCGGGAAGGGGACTGCACCGAGCATTCCATCCTTTTGGCTGCAATGGGTCGGGCAGTTGGGATTCCCTCAAGGGTGGCCACGGGTCTGGTCTATACCAAGCGCTTTCAAGGCCAACGCGATGTCCTGGTCTATCACATGTGGACCCAATTCTTCGTTGATGGAAAGTGGATGAACTATGACTCAGCTCTGGGTTATGAGGCTTGCCCCGCGGACCGGATTCTCTTTGCGGTCAGTTCTTTGAACGGCGAAGACTTAATCGAATCCATGTTGCCGGTTATGGAGTTCATTCAAAACCTGAAGGTCCGGCTTAAATCCAGTAAGTGATTTGAGTCTTTCTTCGATGAGATCCCTACTTAGGCGAGCGATGCCCATTCCATCCATTTTTGCTCATGAATAAGAACTTTCTCCAAACGCTCTTTACATGTTTCTGTTTTTGGTTTTTTCCAAAGTTTGAGTTGGGGCAGGGATTCCAAGCCCAACGTCATTGTGGTGATGACGGATGATCAAGGCTATGGAGACCTGGGCTGTCATGGCAACCCCATCCTTAAAACGCCAAACCTCGACCGCCTGTACGCCGAATCCGTCCGTTTCACCGATTTTCATGTGAGTCCCTTTTGCACACCGACNAGGGCTGCTCTGATGACCGGCAACCATCCAGGTGTTACCGGTGCTTACCGAACCAGTGCGGGCCGTACCATGATGCACGCGTCCGAGAAGACTCTTGGGCACCTNTTTNCTGAAAATGGNTACNNGACCGGNATGACNGGNAAATGGCATCTGGGGGACAATGCACCTCACCGCCCACAGGATCGTGGATTTCAGGATGCGGTGTGGCATCGCTGTGGGGGAGTCGGACAGGCATCCGATTATTGGGGAAATGATTATTTTGATGACACCTACGAACGGGTCCGTCCCGGAAGCCGAGAGGGAAGCTTTGAAAAATTTAATGGTTATTGCACCGATGTGTGGTTCCGCGAAGGCATGCGTTTCATCTCAGAAAACCAGAAAGAACCATTCTTTCTTTATATCGCTACCAATGCACCTCATGGCCCCTATCGGGTCGATCCAAAGTGGGCTGAACCTTATCAAAGAAATGATGTAAATAATNCCAATTTCTTTGGAATGATTGCTAATATCGATCACAACCTCGGTCTACTGCGGAATCACTTAGAAGAGTTAGAACTGGATAAAAACACCATCCTGATTTTCATGACCGATAATGGCACATCTGCAGGATGCAAATTTCCCGGTTTGGATACCGAGCCAACCTTGGGTTTCAACGCGGGAATGCGGGGTAAAAAATCTTCGATCTATGAAGGGGGGCATCGAGTTCCTTTCTTTCTGCATTGGCCGGCAGGTGGTTTNTCCAAAGGCCGGGATATTGAAACCCTAGCCGCACATATTGATGTACTGCCCACCCTTGCTGATCTATGCCAACTTCCCAAGCCTGATCAAGGATTTGATGTGGATGGACTGTCTTTGACACCCCTACTTGCAGGCAAAGCTAAATCCTGGAATCGCAATCATCTGTTTTTACAATATCATGGAGGGGCTCACCACAAATTTGCCCTCGGGCCTCTTATCAATTCCGTTGTGATGACAGAAAGATGGAGATTNGTGAATACAGCGAGTGAACAGGAACTTTATGATATTCAAAGCGACCCATCCCAGCGGGATAATATCGCCGGCCAAAGACCTGGAATCGTTAAAGATTTACGCACAGCTTATCAATCATTCTGGCAACGCGTCTCTTCGGGTTTAAAACCAGTCGCTATTGATCTAGGAGATCCAAGTGAAAATCCCGCAGTTCTATGCTCGCAGGACTGGCGTCCGGAAACGGGTAACCCGCCATGGAACTTCCGTTCCATTCAAGGCATTCCCAAAGTAACTCATCCTTGGTTGGTCAATATATTGCACGCTGGTGAATATCGATTTACCCTTCGCCAGTGGCCCAAAGAAGCCGATAAAACAATCGTTGGGGTACGGGCTAAAATTAAAATTGCCGGGATCGAGAGCGAAACTTCAGTTCCCAAGAATTCCAAGGCAGTTACCTTCAACCTAAATCTACCTGCTGGACTTACTGAACTCTGGACCTACATTTACGATCAAAACGAAAAAGTGGGTGGAGCTTATTTCACTGAGGTCGAAGCCCTCTGACCTTTTTTATCCGACGATACCGATTGATGCTTGGAAGATTGATTTATTTCCTTCTTTCTAGAGTTTCATCACAACCCTTCACCTGAACCCACCCATGACTGCCCGTATCCTCTTTGTTTCCTCCCTGCTTTCAGTCCTTCTTCAAGCCGCCTCGCACAAGCACCCCAATGTGATCTTCGTCCTTGCTGACGATTTGGGAATTGGCGATGTTTCTCCCACCAACCCGGACTGCAAGATCAAGACCCCTCATCTACAAAAAATGGCGGATGAAGGGATTACTTTTATGGATGCCCATTCTTCAAGTGCAGTTTGCACGCCTACCCGGTATGGCGTTCTTACCGGGCGATACAATTGGCGATCAAGGCTGGCCCGTGGGGTGCTGAGCGGAACCAGCGAACACTTGATCCCGGCCGAACGGGCGACGGTGGGGCATCTGCTGCAAAATGCCGGTTATCATACTCAAATGATTGGTAAGTGGCACCTTGGGTGGGACTGGGCCAAAGCGGATAAGAGTGAAAAGAAATGGAAAGATATCGATTTCACCAAACCCGTGAAAAACGGACCAGATATCAATGGTTTCACTCATTACTATGGTCACTGCGGATCATTGGATATGCCTCCCTATGTATGGGTCGATACCGGGAAGGTCACTGCTTTGCCCGATCGGGAAGAAGGAGTTGATAGAACCGAAGATCCATATGGTTGGTATCGGGAAGGTCCAATCGGTCCTGATTTTAAAATTGATCAGGTGCTGCCGCATTTATTCGAAAAAAGCGTGGCCTACATTAAAGAGCGTGCCAAAAAGAAAAAACCTTTCTTTCTCTATCTCCCCTTGCCAGCCCCCCATACTCCAATCGTTCCCGTGCCTCCTTACAAGGATGCAAGTAAGATGAACCCTTACGCTGATTTTATGATGCAGGTCGATGGACACATGGGAGAACTGTTCGCCGCAATCCAAGAAGCCGGTGTCGACGAAAACACCCTGGTTTTCTTTACCAGTGACAACGGTTGCTCTCCTCAAGGCAACTTTGAAAAACTTGCGGAATTCGGCCATGATCCGAGCGCAGGTTATCGCGGACACAAGGCGGACATTTACGAGGGTGGACACCGGGTGCCTATGCTCGCCCGTTGGCCGAAAGGGATCAAGGCAGGACAAAAGACCAACGCTCTCGCATGCCTAACCGATCTATACGACACCATGAGGGAGATTACCGGGCAGCAGAAAATAGATCGGGGAGGCGAGGATTCGTTCAGTCTCGTTCCTGCCTTTAAGGGCAAGCCCAAAACAACCCGCTCAACCTTGATTAGTCATTCGATTAGCGGGCAGTTCTCCATCAGGCAGGGAGACTGGAAACTTTGCCTTGCTGCAGGAAGTGGTGGATGGAGTGCCCCGAAAGAAAATGAGGCAAAAAAGCAAGGCTTGCCCCCCATTCAATTATTTAACCTCAAGCAGGACAATGCAGAGAAAAACAACTTGCAGGCACAGAACCAAACCAAGGTTCAGGAACTGATTGAACTGCTCGATACGGAAGTCAAAAACGGGAGGAGTACGGCAGGTAAAAAAGTGCCCAACGACCGAGAGGTATCTTATCTTCCCAAAGGATTCAGTTTGCCACAATAGTCAACGGCAGGATTCGGTTATGAAATGTTCTTCGATTGCGACCCTACTCCTTGTCTCTACTGCATCCCTTTTTTCTGAGACTTGGGAAATTAATAACCAGGCGGAATGGAAAAAGAATATTCTTTCTAGCAAAGGAATTATAATTGAAAAAGGCTTGGTCTTCTCAAAGGAAGAAACTGGTCACTTCAAGACCAAGCTCAGGAAGTTCAAAACAAAAAAGGCTCCTCAATCCCTCACGCTCAATCAGTCGCCCGTCTGGCAAAACTGGGAGGAGATCCCGGGAGTCGGGCCATCCAACCTTGGCGATGCTCCTGTCTTCCTCGCCAAANGGCCNNAGGACTACTGGATGTTTGGCCGGTATAGGCATCCGAAACCCGTAANAGGTCAAAAGGTTAAAAACTTCAAGGAGGAGGATGCCCAACTCGANGGNTNCGATNTNCCCCTTANGACAACGCCCGACGAAAACCAGTTTAATGCNCCGGGCGGCNTGGAGCAGGGACTGGGCGGTTACCACGCCTGGCAAAGCAGGGACATGAAGATCTGGGTGCATCACGGCCCGGTCACTCCGGGGTTTGCCAGATGGACCACGACTGCGGAACAGGTGGGAGGAAAGACCTACATTTATTATGATTACCCCAACGATCAGGACCCACACCTNATNATTGACGAGGACCTGACCGATGGNAAGCCNGGTAAAAACATGGGNATGGCATTACATGATCCGTCCCATGGTTCCGATTGCGCGGTGATCCGCGACCTTGACGGGAAATTCCATATTATTTTCGAAGACTGGAGCCCCATTAATGCCCGCACGCACTCNTGGGANTCCCCCCTTGCCGGACATGCGGTCAGCCCCAACGGAATCGATCAATTCAAGATCGTCGAGCCTGNGGTGGATCATCGTACCAAACCCACGGGTGAAACCGCGGAATACCTGCATCCTCACTGGGTNAAGGAAAATCCCAAAAGNTTNACCANNAANGTGGCCAAATATCAGGTGCACGAACCNGAGCANGACGCATACGGCGACTGGGCATCGATTGCAATNGGGGGACAGTATTACCTGTTTTGCGATTTTCATCCTGCGAATGAGAAAATCCGGATTGGTTGGTTCACCTCNTCNAGNATNGNCNAACCNTTNGAGTTTTGCGGAGAAATCGGTCGTGGTCATCCGGATCCCGACATCGGATTTGCCGAAGGAAAATTCTACATGATCACCCAGACCGCTCANGACTATGTNAGTCCNGGNCCCTGGGTTGAAAAAGTGGAATCCCGGGTTGGCGTGGACACGAACAACAACGGGAAAATTGATCAATGGACCGATTGGAAGGAACTGAAAGAAAGNTACGACTATATTCAGGGATTTTCGAANCAGATCGAAAAGTCACCGGCGACNTTAGANCTNTCNNGTCTTCCACCTGGCTTTGGCTTTCANGTGGAAGTTAANATGACCGATACAACCAGTAACCAATCAAAACCCCTGCTTCAGCAGATGGCTCTGTCTTTTGAATAGNGCTTTCGATNACCTATATTCGAAATGAAACGGATCCANTTANCTNTTTTATCAGGGGCATTCATTCTTATCTTATCCTCTTTCCTNTCGACGACCCAGGCCGCAGAGCCCTTTTTCAACGAAAAGGATTTCACCGGATGGAGTGCCAACGAAATGTCCTTCTGGTCGGTACGGAATGGAGAAATCGTTGGAACCAATGGAGACCAGCGCGTTCCCGGTAACCAGTTCCTTTGGTATGATGAGAAGGTAAAGAACTTCCACCTTTCGCTTCAGGTCAAGCAAGTGCCCTTCGCAGGCAATGGAGGCATACAGTTTCGCTCTGAACGCCAGCAAAACGGATCCGCAGTGGGATACCAAGCGGATATTGGAAAAGGATGGTGGGGATCGCTCTACCATGAGCATGGCCGGAAAATTCTCGCAAAAAATAAATTAAAGGAGAGCGAATACCTCAAGCCCGAACAATGGAACAGCTATGAGATATTGGCCGTTGGACACCGCATATGGTTGGCCATCAATGGTAAGATAACCGTGGCCGTGCGAGACCCGATCGGAGAGCTTGACGGGCAAATCTCTCTCCAGATTCACGGAGGTATCCCCCAAAAAATCATTTACCGAAAGCTTAGGCTGACCCGGAATCCTAAAGTTGAAATATTAGGCATGAAGGAGTCCGAATTGAACGAACTGCTTGCCTTGGCGCCGAAAGGGTTCGTCCAGCCTTTGAACAAAAGCAATAAGTAGGAAGGACTTTGCTGAACTCGAGCCGTTTCCGCGACTGCCTGCTATGAATAAAAAACCTATGACGAATAAATGAAGAATAAGCTCCTACTGATCACTCTTTCCCTCTTGAACTTCTCCGTCGCGGCCACGCCCAACGTTGTCTTCATACTTGCCGATGACATGAGCCGCGACACCTGGGGCGCCTACGGGGGAAAGGAATGCAAAACTCCAAACCTTGACCGCTTGGCCAAGGAAGGAGCCCGTTTCGATCGGGCCTACTGCTCAGTCGCCATGTGCGCTCCCTTCAGGCAGGAACTGTACAGCGGGCGTTCCCCGTGGAGAACGGGGACTCTGCCGAACCATTCGAAGTCGGTGGAGGGTACCCAAAGCATCGTTCATTATCTCAAGCCACTTGGGTACCGGGTCGCCCTGTTGGGAAAATCTCACGTCGGACCGAACGAGTGCTACCCCTTTGAGAAATTGGGCGAAGTAAGCAAGAAAACCGATGCCAATCCTGATATTCTTGCGAAATCCCGCTCCTTTTTCCAGGACTGCGAAAAGAAAGGGGATTCCTTTTGTCTCTTCATTGGTTCTCATGATTCGCACGCTCCTTTCACCACGGGCGATCCATCCGCCTACGACGCAAGCAAACTGACGGTTCCGCCCTATTGGGTGGACACCCCGGAACTGAGGGAAGAGATGGTGAAGTATTATGCGGAGATAACCAACTTCGACCGTCTTGTGGGCATGATGAGAAAGGAGCTTGAGAAAAGAAAACTATGGGACGAAACCGTTTTCATGGTTTGCAGCGAACAAGGCACTCAACTTCCCTTTGCTAAGTGGACCTGCTACGATAACGGTTTGCGCACCGGTTTGGTGATGCGTTGGCCGGGTGTGACCCGACCCGGTTCGGTGGTCAGGGAACTCGTCTCAACGGCAGATGTAACGCCCACGTTGGTCGATGGATTGGGAGGGAGCTTGGACAAGGGAGCCTGCGATGGAAAAAGCTTTCTGGCCTTGCTTAAGGGAGAAGGTTCTGCCCTGCGCGATTACGTCTACGGGGCTTTCACCAACTGTCGAATCATTGCCAACCGGGAACGGGTTTTTCCCATTCGTACGATCCGTGACAAAGGGTATTCCCTGATCTTCAATCCGAACCATCGGANCATTACCTCCAACCTCACGCTGAGCCAGGCTCTGAAGTTGAAAAACGGGGGCGGTGAGGCTGGGGAAGTCCTCAATACCGCGGCTTCCTGGGTTCCTCTGGCGGATGACGACGAACAGGCAAAGGCATTGGTTGAGAAACTCCACCGCCGGTCCAAGTACGAATTGTATGATTTAAGGAAGGATCCCTACGAACTCTCAAACCTGGTCAAAAAGGGTAGCCATGCGAAGGTTATGAATCGGCTCAAGTCCAAACTCCACGCAAAACTCGAGGAACTGGGAGATGCGGATCCCATTGCAACCGAAAGAAATTTTATCGCTCAAAAGAAAAAATAAGGGTTGTCCCGGGTCCCAATGCCCCAATATTATTTTGGTATGAAATTACAAATATTTGTATTGTTTTCACTTTTTACCCAAATCGGTGCAGCCAAGGTTGAGAAGCCCAACATGATTGTGATTATGTGCGATGATTTGGGCTATGCGGATGTCGGCTTCAACGGATGCCAGGACATACCTACACCTCACATTGATTCCATTGCCAGAAACGGAGTGCGTTGCACCAACGGGTANGTTGCCTACCCTGTCTGTGGTCCATCGCGTGCCGGTTTCATGACCGCCCGCTATCCCCAAAGGTTTGGCTTCGAGAGAAACCCCCAATACCAGCCTCAGGATNCCGATATGGGCCTCACCCGAGAGGAGAAAACCATTGCGGAACTCCTGAGGCCCGCCGGTTATCATTCCGGGATTATTGGAAAGTGGCATTTGGGTGCTCACATTCCCACCAGCCATCCGATGAAGCGTGGATTCGACGAGTTTTACGGACATTTGGGAGGTGGCCACGTCTATTTNCCGGAAAAACTGACCATTCGAAGAAGCCAGGATGCCAAGGGCGAGTCCGAAAGCTACCGCACCTGGTTGATGAAAAATTTCGAACCGGTTCCTCCGCGAAAATACCTGACCGATGACTTTTCCGATGAGGCGGTTTCCTTCGTCGAACGGAACAGGGATTGGCCGTTCTTTCTCTTTCTTTCCTACAACGCCCCGCACACCCCCCTGGAAGCAACGGAAAAATATTTGAATCGTTTTAACGACATCCAAGATCCAAAGAGAAAAACCTACGCGGCTATGGTGAGTGCCGTGGATGATGGGGTTGGGCGGGTCTTGAAGGAAGTGCGCAGGCATGGTTTGGAAGAGAAAACCATCATCTGCTTTCTTTCCGACAATGGAGGTCCAACCTCCAAGAATGCCTCCCGTAACAATCCGCTTCGGGGGGATAAGGGAGATGCCTGGGAGGGCGGTTTCCGCGTTCCTTTCGCTCTTCAGTGGAAGGGNNGANTNCCGNAAGGCNNNGNCTATNANAANCCCGTGAGNGCATTGGATTTGGGCGGGACCGTGGTGNCTCTCTCAGGCNCTGAAGTTCCCGAGGGAAAACCTNTGGANGGCGTCAACCTGATCCCTTATCTTACGGGGGAGAANAAGGGGGCGCCTCATGAAGCGATTTATCTTCGCCAATTCGATCGCAACCGGTTCGCGGTGCGTCAGGGCAATGAAAAGATTTTGATTCCCTGGAAGGGGGGAAAGGCTCAACTCTACGATCTCGGAAAGGATCTTGGCGAATCAACCGACCTGGCNGATCGCTTTCCGGATAAGGTCGAGCATTTGAACCGCTTGCGTATCCAATGGAACAGGCAATTGCGGGAACCCNCCTTTCTCGGNCTGCTTCATCTTCCGAAGAGGAAGAAAAAACCATAGTTGTGATTTTTCCAAAATGAAACTATCCCTAGTTTTCGTCGTTTGATCTAATAGTTACACTTACCATGTTCACCTGTCGCTTATTGGTTTCCTGTCTTTGCCTGATGGGCATTGGATCGCTGTGTTTGTCCGCGATCGCGGCGGACTCCAATAAAAAGCCAAAGCGCAAAACTTCTCAAAACCAAGTCAGTCCGCTTCCCAAAATCCGCAACTCTCCCCCAAAAAATCCTCAACTCAAATTCCGGATGAGCGAAGAGCAAATCAGCTCGGCGGCCTTGTGGATTGACCGTTTTGTCGGAGAAGGCTTGAAAAAGGCAGGGTTGCAACCGAATCCTCCAGCCGATGACTTTGTTTTTTTACGACGGATTTATCTCGATGCTGCAGGTAGGATTCCTACTGATGACGAGTCCGCCGACTTCCTTTCGGAGAAGGATCCCGAAAAACGCAGGAAATTGATTGATCGTTTGCTTCTTTCGGATGGATACCGCTCTCACTTCTTCAACTGGTTGGCAGATTTGCTCCGTCACAAGCAAAACGTCAGGCGAACGAGCTACAACCATTACGAAAGGTGGCTGAAGGATCAAATTGCCCTCAACCGTCCGTGGGACGAGATGGTCTTCGATATGCTTTCGGCGGAGGGGAGCGTCGCCCAATCCGGTCCTGCCGGTTATCTGCTGCGGGATCCGGGCATGCCCCTGGATAATTTGTCCAATACCCTGACCATTTTCCTGGGGGCAAACGTGGCTTGCGCTCAATGCCACGATCATCCTCTTGCGGATTGGACTCAAAGGGAATACTTCGAACTTGCCGCCTTTTTCGGAGCGACGGACGTCAGTGACCGAGACCCGCGAAAAGTCGGTAATAAGCTTCGCAATGGGCAACTTTCGAAGCAAGACGTCATTCAGGCCGTGGCCCCCAACTTGGCGAGGGTTCGCACCAAGTCCCATCAAACCCTGCGGTTTCCCGATGATTACGCCTACGATGACGTCAAACCGGGTAGCCGCGTCGAACCCCTGCTTTTCATTTGGGAGTCGGGAGATGAAAAGGGACCGGCTTATGCGGTCGATCACCAGAATCCGAAAAACCTTCGGGCCAGTTTCGCCCAATGGCTGACCCATGAGAAGAATCCACGCTTTGCCGCCACCATTGCCAATCGTCTTTGGCAGCGATCCTTTGGTCTGGGTGTGCAGGAACCGCTTGACGACCTTGACGACCTGAGCAAGTCCGCCAATCCGGCTCTGCTGCAACTGCTTGGTCAGGTTATGGTCAAGGCGGGATTCGACCTGCGCGAATTCCAACGGGTTCTGTTCAACTCCCGAACCTACCAGTCAAAGTCCAGCGTGACTCCCGAGATCGGACAATCCGATCAGTATCTTTTCCCTGGTCCCGTTTTACGCAGGATGACGGCGGAGCAGACCTGGGATTCGATTCTCGCTTTGGTCATCGGCGAGAAATTGGACGACTACAAGATCGATCGCTCCCATCGGGTCACCCGTTATCAGTTTCCCTTCGATCAGATGTCGGACTCCGAAGTGACCAAGATGGTGCTGTCGATGAAGAAGTCCGGGCACCTGACCAAGGGAAACGGCAGCCGGTTGAACGAATTGGATTACGTGAACGGGAAACGTCCCCTGAAGGTCGGCTCTCAGTTTCTTCTACGGGCGTCGGAAATGCAGCAACCCGCCAAGGACGATCATTTCTTGCGAATGTTCGGGCAGTCCTCGAGGGAACTGGTCAACGATTCGAGTTCGGAAGGAAGCATTCCGCAAACGCTCATGCTGATGAACGGTGAGGTTCAGGCAATGCTCGCCGACAAGGAATCGAGGCTCAGCGCGAAACTCAAGAAAAGCGGAGGTCTCCGACCAGCCGTGGAGTTCCTTTTCCTAAGCTTCTTTGGCAGACCGCCCACCCCGGACGAGTTCGAAGCGATCGAGGAATCCTTGCGCTCCGGCATGAAGAAAGAGGATCTGACCTGGGCTCTTTTCAATTCCACCGAATTCTTATTCGTACAATAACCGAAAAAATCTTTTGCACTATGAATTCTTCTTTCATTGACCGTCGCCAATTCGTCGAAGGTTGCGCCTTGGGAGCCTTTGGCCTCTCGATTCTTCCCACTCTGTCCGCCGTTCCATCGGTTGCGGGCCAAAATGGCTTCGGCAAGGCCAAGAGGATCATTTTCCTGCAGGTCAGGGGGGGGATGAGTCACATCGATACCTTCGATCCGAAGGATGGGAAATCCAAGGGTCCCGGAAAGGCGATCCGTACCAAATCCGACTTTCAGGTAACCGAGTATTTGCCCAAGATCGCAGGCATTGCCGATAAGATTGCCGTTATTCGGAGCATGACCGCGAAAGTAGGTGTTCACGGACCCGCTCAATATTTCATGCGCACCGCTTTCACTGAAAAAAACACCATAAAGCATCCCAACTTGGGGGCCTGGGCTCAGCATTATCTAGGGGAAAGTCACGACACGCTTCCTTCCTCCGCTTGCATCAATGCCGGCGCCAAGCACGGCAACGGTTTTTTCTCCACCGCCTACAGTCCCATTCCCATCCTAAATCCCAACACGGGACTGCGTAACATACGGACCCGAGGCGGGAGCGAAGCCCTGAGCCAACGATTGGCTCTGTCCGAAAAGCTCAGTTCCTTTTTTTCCGCCCGGTTCCCGGATCCTCAAGTAAAATCCTATCGGGAGTTTTACGACAATACGCTCCGGCTTTTACGGAGCAAAGATCTCGATTCCTTTGATTTGAACAAGGAATCCTCCGGGATGCGTGAAAAATACGGCATGGGAAAGTTCGGACAGGGTTGCCTCTTGGCTCGACGCCTGGTTGAGACAGGCGTTCGGTATGTGGAGGTGTCCACCGATGGTTGGGATATGCACAATAACCTGGAAAGTGAAATGCAGGACCTGAGCCCTGCTTTCGATCAAGCCTATGCCGCTCTTATCTCGGATCTGGATGATCGGGGTATGCTCGATGACACCTTGGTGGTCATGGCGACTGAATTCGGCCGTAAGCCCCAGTTCAACGGAAATGGCAGGGGACACTATCCAATCTGTTACAGCACGGTTCTTGCCGGCGGCGGGTTGAAACGAGGGTTTGTTCATGGTTCCAGTGACAAGGAAGGAGCATACCCCGAGGATCCGGTCACGGTGCACGATCTTCATGCCACCATCGGTTGGGCCGCAGGGTTACCTNTGGACAAGGAAGTCCTGACTGCTTCCGGTAGACCCTTCGTGGTCGGTGGAGCGAAAGCCAAGCCGGTGATGGGTTTATTCGCCTAATTCGTTCTCGTCACAGGCCATGATCAGCCGGCTAGAGGGGGTGGTCTTCGACATGGACGGCGTAATCATTGACAGTGAGCGCACCCATTACCTTGCCATTTGCGAAGCGATGGGCGAGGAGATGAAGCAAAGCTACGAGACCTTCCTGACAAAATGCACCGGGGGAGACGAGNGTTTTGCCATGGGTCGCTTGGCGGAACTGTCTGGGATTGAATATGACGAATCATTATTTCAGAAATGGTCGAGAACCAAGGCTTTAGCCTATGAGAAATTAGTCAGGAAATCAGCNACTGCGATGCCGGGNGCNNTTGANNTNGTCTGTTCGGTGGCNGAAAAGTTTCCTGTGGGACTGGCCACTGGGTCAAGAAGGTCCGANGTAAATGCGGCTTTTGAAGTGCTTGCAGATGGTAAACTTAAGGGAGTTTTTCAATCCATCGTCACCAGTGATGACGTCGCAAAACCGAAGCCCGATCCGGCCACCTATGCTCAGGCAGTGGATGGACTANGCATTCCTTCCCAAAATTGTCTGGCAATCGATGATTCTCCCAATGGTGTCGCCTCCGCAAAAAAGGCCGGTATGAAAGTTTTGGGAATTACTGCAATTCATGACGCGTCCAGCCTTCAGGAAGCAGACTGTCATCTGTCTTCGTTGGAAGCTTTGAATCCGAATGATCTCATATCAATGTTTGAAAACTTGAATTAAATACAAAACCGAAACCATGAAAACCCTTACTCTCCTGATTTTTTCTCAAATCTTTCTTTGTATGATCGATTTGCGGGGTTCTNCCGTAAAAGCACGACCTAATATTCTTTGGCTGGTTGTGGAGGATCAATCCAAGCACTACGGTTTTAACGGAGAAAAATTAGTNCACACTCCGATACTCGATGAATTGGCGGCTAATGGCGTACGGTTTATCAATGCATCAGTGACCGCACCGGTGTGCTCGACAGCTCGTTCAGCATTAATTACCGGTATGTATCAGACAAGTATTGGGGCGCATCACCATCGTAGCGGGCGTGGTGTAGCTAAGATCAACATTNCCAGTCATATAAAATTAATTCCTGAATTGTTTCAGGAAGCTGGTTATTACACATGTTTAGGTTCAAGTGGGCATGCGGTAGGTACTGCCAGCCCAAAACATAAAGATAGACTGGGAAAATCGGATTATAATTTCGAATGGAAACCCGATGTTTTTGATTCAGCCGAATGGTCAGGACGAAACCAGGGGCAACCTTTCTTCGCTAAGATTTGCCTCAGTGGGGGGAAGGCTCGTTCGCAGGCCCGGGCCTCAAAAGATATTCCTCATGTTGAAGCTTCCAAAGTAGTGCTTCCTCCCTATTATCCGAGACATCCGGTTGTTCTCGAGGACTGGGCTGCTTATCTCGATACTTTCAGTCTGATGGATTTTCAGGTTGGCCAGATTATTGATCGTTTAAAAAAGGAAGGGGAGTTTGAAAACACGATCATCTTTTTCATCACTGATCATGGAGTAAGTCATGCTCGNGGTAAGCAGTTTTGCTATGACGAGGGCATGATGATTCCTTTTTTCGTTCATGCTCCCAACCGGGTTAAAGGAGGAACGGTAAGAAAGGACCCCGTGCTTCATATTGATTTGGCCGCCACATCCTTGTTTTTCGCAGGAATTGAAATACCCAAGCACATGGAAGCGAGGACTCTGTTTGGCCCCAATTTCTTAAAACGGGAATTTACAGTAAGTGCCAGAGACCGGTGTGATGAGACCTATGACCGTATCCGGGCAGTTCGCTCACTGGAATATAAATATATTCGAAATGGATACCCTGCACGTCCGCATTTGCAGCCATGTGCTTACAAGGATAACAAAGAAATCTATNNGGCAATTCGGGATTGGGGAGAAAAAGGAAAACTAAATGATNTACAANAGAANCTNNTGCTTTCTCCCANGCGGNCNAAAGAAGAACTCTANGATTTAAAAAACGATCCCTGGGANCTGAANAATTTGGCAGATAACCCAGAACACGCAAAAACTCTTCAAAAAATGAGAAAAGCCCTGAACCAATGGATTCGTGAAACGGGAGACCTTGGACAGAATGTGGAACCCATGAAAATGTACGACAGCGATATGAAAGTTTATCTGGATGGACTCGCAAATAGGGGAAGAGGAGATCGTCTGCAGGAAATTAAGTCAAATATCGCTCATATGAAGAAGTGGTGGAAAGAAGGGAAATGACTTAGCTTGGTCCCTTCAATCGGTTCAGAGTGGAGCGCGAAAAATGATTAACCGAAAATTCACTCTCGTGGGTTTAAATCTTCTGAAAATTAAATGAGTGAACTCGATCATTTTCCAAATCAATTATCAATAAGATGTTTTTTGCATCCTGGGATACAGACACTCTCTTGGTCACCAGCTTCATGTTGTCGATTTTGGCTGCTCCGCATCTTGGATGTTAATGATAACGAGCGGTTTCGGACATGGGCATGCGACCGGAGGAGTATTGGGCAGCCGGTGATTCTCCCAATGGAGTGGCATTCGCGTCTGCCGCCAGGCTTCGCATCATAGGAATTTCAGGCATCCATGCCCCCGAAGCGCTGGCTCAAGCAGAGAGGGTTGAATCAAGCATGCGGCAAATCAGCCTGCATAAGCTTCAGGATTGGTTTGCTCGATAATTAATGGTTAGTTTGTGAAAACTTAAAAAAAACCCAATTCAATGAAACCTGGAGTTGATGATCAAACGACATGGTTGAGGGCTTGAACCACATGGAAGGCATCGTTGCCGATGCTTTCCATCTCATTGAGGATATCGATATGGATCATCTCTGCCTTGAGGTTTTCCTTATCTTCCATCCTTTTGACCGCATTTTTATGTAATGACTTTCTGGATGCGTCAATTCGATCTTCAATCGCCTGAGCATTTGCGATATCCGGTATGCTGCCATCCTTAAGATGAGTTTGATACAACTCCATGAAATCAAGGATCTGTTCGGAGAATACTTTGATTTCGCGCAAAGTTTCCTGTGGGAGTATGCGATTCTTGCGGTACTTGCGGTGAGCCAATTGGACCAGGCGGTAGCAGCAGTCGCCAATGTCTTCCAATTTACCGGTTACCCGGAGAAGAGAGGCCACGCGAAGGGCTCTTTCCCCGGCTAGGCTCTCCGTGGTGCAATAAATTAAGGTTTGGGTAATCTCAAACGCGAGATCATCACATTTATCTTCGAGTTCCTTGAGTTCTTTTATCAGGTCACTCTTATCCGCATCCGGGCTTTCAAACACATCAACAAACCCTTCAAACATATAGCGTGTAATGGCCGCCAAACGGTCAATTTCAGCCTCTACGAGGGCAAAATTCAATTCACCTGTTTTGGGCAGGAATCCAGAACCTTCGAATTGCAAAGCATCTAAGCTGCCTGGTTCGGGGGTATTCTCATCATGGGTCTTCGGCTGGACTAATCGTTCGACCAATCGGCCAATGTGGGGAGCAAAGCCAATCAATAATGCAATATTGCATAGATTAAACATGGTATGAAAAAGAGAGAGATGCAGAGGGATATTTGTATCAATAATAGACTTCTTCGCCCTGGCGATTTCATCTGCCTGAGGATCACCCTCTATTCCATTTTTTGAATAGTGTGAATCCAGTTCTGCTGAAGTCACATCTTCGGCAAAAATTGCTCCTGGCATTAAATTGTCGATCATGGAAACAAATGGATAAAATAAAAGGAGCATCCAAAGGGTTCCTACGACATTGAAAATCAAATGAGCTCGAGCAGTTCTTCGAGCGCATAAGCTAGTACCAATAGAGGCAAGCCAAGCGGTGATAGTTGTTCCAATGTTTTCGCCAAGTACAATGGAAGCGGCTATCTCGAAGTTGATCCATCCGTTGACTGCGAGAATAATGGTAATCCCCATCGCTGCCGAAGAGGATTGAACAACAACGGTTAGTAAAATTCCTATGACTAAAAAAATCAAAATGGAACCAAAGCCGTGGCTATTTAATTGTTCGATAGTTGCTTGGATTTCACGAACGATTTGCAAATCCTTAGGATCTGAGCTTTGTAAAAGGCTTTTTACATCCGGCACTGCGTTCTTGAGTTCACTGAGCCCAAAAAAGAGCAGTCCAAATCCTACCAGAAATTCGCCTGTGTGTTTAAATTTGGCTTTTTTGGAGAAAATGAAA
>NHCT01000036.1 GCA_002167605.1 Verrucomicrobia bacterium TMED40
AAAAGTCATCGACAAATCGTTCGCTGCGCACATCCGATAGCATACGGTCGACCTGTTTGTTCAATTCTTCACCATGGAGTTTTCCTTCCTTTGCTTTGGCAACAAGCGAGTCATCAGGCATGGAGCTCCAAAGGAAATAGGAGAGTCGGGAGGCAAGTTCGTGTTCATTTAGTCGTTCCCTTGTTTGCGGATCCCCCTCCACTAAATAAATAAAATTTCGCGAGGTGAGGACTCGAAGCATGTTCGAACGAAAGGAATCTGCGACATTTTCTCCCGCCTTACGATCTCTTTGGTAGGATTGCATGTAGCCCGCCAACTCGCTTTTGCCAACTTCTCTGCGCCATGCCCGTTCTGCAAAACTTCGAAGGTGCTTGGCTACGGATTCAATGGTGGCGTTCTTATCTGGAAATATTCCTTCTCTTCTGCTCTTCTCCTCCTTCGATACGAGCGGCCCTTCCCATTCCACCCAGTCGAGAATCACCGTGGAAAAGATTCCGTTTCCCTTATCATCAAACATTTGCGGTGCATTGGGGTTTAAGAGGAAGGTCTCACTGCTGTGTGTAAATATATAGCTATCCCTGGCGGAAAGTGCGTTACGGAAGGCAGCACCCTGTCTGCGGTCGACCACATCGGTGGCAACTACAGAAAATTGCAGTCCAATAGGCATCTCGAGGAACAATTCGAACTCATAGACTTGGGGACTGTCCTCTGGTGCCGTGACATCGAATTCGATGAGGCCATCCACGGAATCCTCACTGGTCTTTTTGCCGATGCTCAAGTGGGCCGGTTGGCCGCCGGGCGGGCGGGTGCCACTTGCTTGTAGCCGAAGTTTGTATAGACCGCTGTACTCCGGTCCCATTTTTTTAAACCACCAGTGTTGGAGTGCATCCTGATTGCGACCGGGAAAAAGCAGTAAACGCAGAGGGCGTTTGATGCCGAAGCGGTTGAGAGCTTCTTTTTGCTTTTCTCCCCCTTGATAACGCAATTCCGCAGCAGTCTTGCGTACTTTGTTTACCTCTACCTCTTTAGTTGGAAAAGCCCGGTCGAGAACGATTTCAGCCGCCTGGTAGTACCGATTGACATGCGAAGGTGAAAGCGAGAGTTGAGCACCAATTCGTTCGTAGCCATGCCAAAGGGTATCCTCATTAAGCTCCCCCGGTTTTGTCGGGTCGTAGCGCACACCCAAAAGGTCGTATACCGTGTTTTGATATTCCTTACGGCTTAGACGGTAGTGAGCGACGGCGGGTCGGGCGGCCATGCGGGCGGCTTTGCCTTCGCTGATCTTTTGGTCCAGTTGGGCAATGAATTCGGAAATTTCCTTTTCGCTCGGACGCGGCTCTTCCTCCGGGGGCATTTCTCCGGCATTGATCCGTTCGTTCACTTCCGCCCAGAGGTGACTGTCGATGCCAGCCTTGAAGTCACGGGAGAGGGTGTCGATCCTCAAGTCTCCCTTTTCTTTCTTCGGACCATGGCAACGGATACAGTGTTCGTTTAAAAAGCTTTCAAAAGACTTATCCACTCCAGACAGAGACAGCGGAAGGAAAATTATTAAAATTTTAAGCCTAAACATAGTAAATTATAATTTTTTCATAATAACTCGTTCAAATAAAAAAAGAACCTTAGGCAAAATTTTACAGGAGGGTTGTTAGTACATGATTAATTTTGATCCTTTTGTGGTTCAAGTGACAGACTAAACCGGTGCGTTGGAAAGAAGTTCAGTTTTTTTGAGTTTGTTTCGGCGAAAGGTCTGAGTAGGTTTGATTTCCTTTTATGATGAAAACCATTGCCAACTTTGGAACGCTCATGGAGGCCGAATTACTCAAGCTGAAGCTGGCCTCCTGTGGAATTGATGCCTTTATCCCGGACGAACTCACTGCAGGGGTAGCTCCACACATTTTTTCAACCAGATCCGGTATTCGCGTTCAGGTTGCTGATTCGGATTTTGAAAATGCAAAGGAGCTTATGGTTTCTGGGGTCATGGAATCAGAAAATCCGGATGGTGAGAATGAATAGGATGTCCTACTTTAGAGGTTTACTGTCGTGATCATCTGGTGCCTGCACGGATCTTTACAGACTGCAGCAGTCTGGAATGCAATTGGTCATGCAATCGAAACAAAATTTGGATCAGTCCAGGTCGAAGCGGTCAATTTGTATGAAAACAAGTACGAAAGTTTTGGGCACTGGCGTGAACAGTTTTATAAAAAAGTGGAGCACCAAACAAAAGGGGAACCTTCTTTATTACTGGGATATTCAATGGGTGGACGACTGGCCATGGATGCCCTAGTGAATTATCCTGGTATGTGGAGCGGTGGGATTGTAGTTGGTGCAGACTCGGGTTTAATTTCGGACGATGCAAGGACTAACCAGTTGCAGAAGGATCTTGAATGGGCACGACGCTTTCGGACCGAAGATATTCAGGAATTACTTAATGAATGGGATAGCCTTCCAGTTTTTTGCGGGAGATCGAATTGTGCGAGGAGGGAAATCTCTGAATTGGACTCAGAAAAAATTAGTCGTTTTTTTGATGTGTTTTCCAAAGCAAGGCAGGGGAATATGCTTCCAATGTTAAGCAAGCTTAAAACTCCTCCTTTGCTCTACATCTCAGGTTGCGATGATATAAAGTACACAAAAATTGGGCAGGGCTTGGATGCCAGTTGTCTGCAGATCCGACACCAAATAATTCCCAATGCGGGTCACCGGGTACCATGGGAAAATCAGGATGCTTTTGTATCTGAAGTCTCGGTATTCATTGATTCAGTTCTTAAAAATGAATAAGGCATTAAAAGCGAGATGCTTTCAGTTCTTTAAGCATTTGAAGCAGGTGATAAATGAGCATTTCGGAAGACTGAGGCTGAAAGCGGGAGGTCCCCAACCAGGTCTCATACCCTCCTAGTTTGTGCTGGTTGGGAGGTGGCAGGTAGCCATAGCTGCCATTGGCAAGCCCAATGAGAAAAGTACGCTCGAATGGGCTCTTCTTCTTGATTTCGAGCCCGATTTCCACGAGCACCTCGAAGGGGATGCTGACGATGGCCTGTTCCCCGATTCTCATTGCTTGGATGAGGACGGATTCGGTTTCCGGCTGGTCCGGGTCTGAATACTCGATCACCCGGTTGGCCACGGAAGTGGTTCGACTGTTTATATCGTTCCTTTCTTTGGAGCTTTTCTTGAGCAGACTTTGAGCGAGAATGATTTCCCTCTTGGCCGGCTTGCGGTAAGGCAGGTCGACTTCGCGTTGGAGAACGGCGACGACGGGCTTGTCGTCGTAGTCCTCGATCTTCTTGACCGCCCGCCACGCGGTGTCGGCCGCCTTGGAGGCGACGATACGCACTTGCTCGAACGGGGAGCGCGGAGCCCGGGTCCCCGTAAAGACCAAGTTGTTGATGTCCCCGCTGGCCCCGTTGGTCATGAGGGCGACGAACTCCTCAGGTGGGTTGCTTCCCCCGATCCGGTAGGGCATGACCCGCGAGAACTCACCGAAGTAGTCGGCTGATGCCATTCCTACCGAGCGTCCGTTTTCCTCCTTCACCTTGGGGATGCCCCCGACATAGTGGAGAGCATAGTTGGCGATGAGGGCGAGCGGCTTGTTGCGGTTGGTCCGGACGTCGATTACGCAAAGTTCGGGATCGACCGGGCCGGCCGGCTTGACCAAGTGGTTGCGGTTGGCGTTGGTCTTGACTTGGTCCTGTTCGCCAAGGGGGTTGGGAGACATGGTTCCTTCCTTGAGAAACCAACGCCGATTGCGCACTTCACTCGGTTCTTCGTCGGAACCGAAGCCGACCCGTGCCGGTTGCAGGGATTGAATGGCTTTCACGATGGCTTCCTCGAGCTTCTCGTGCTTGAGCTTTTCGTAGGCCTCCTTGCCAGGCGTTCCTTCGCCGCCTTTGGGGGCGGTGTGGGTGTGGGTGGCGCAAATCAGCATTTCTTCGGGCTTCCAACCGGTCTTTTCTGCGGCCCGCGCCTTGGCGAGGTCGGACATGTCCCTGCCGATTCCGATGGCGTCGATTAGGCAGATGACGGCCCGTCCTTGACCTCTCTGGAAAGCCACCGCTCTCACATGGAGGGGGTCGTGTACATAATTGGATTTACCCGAGCGCAGCTGGATCGGAAAAACCTTAGGATTTATCTCGATACATGAAGCTCCGACCTCCAATTGTTCAGAATAACCGGGAACAGTTAAAGAGTGAAAGAATAAAGCTACGAGATAAATTATTCTAGTTTCCATGACGAGCAGTCTCATGCATGGAAACGAATGATTACAATTCTAGAAAAATAAATTCAGTGCTTTATTTTTGAACCACAATGCAAATGTAGGGTGGATTGTGGTGAGAGAAAGAGTTAGGTTTTGGAGCGAAGTCAAGTGCTTGACTAACCCAAATGCTCTTGGATTTTCGGGTAATATTTGGTCTTCCACTCTGCCACTTCGTCTTCGTAAAAGGTATCGAGTTCTAACCGTTCGAAAAATGATTTGCCTCCGGCAGTTTCAAGATGCTTGTCCACTTTTCGTCCGCATCCGCAAAACTCATCGTAACTGGTATCACCCAAGGCGACGATGGTGTAGTTAAGGTCTGGTAGATCACCAGCTTTGCCATCTTCTAGGTCGTAATAGAATTCTTCGACCATGGGTGGAGGTTCCCCCTCTCCCCAAGTGGAGATGACGATCAATGCGTTTTCTACGGAAGAAAGTTGGTCGACCGTGTAGTCCGAAAGATCGGTTACTTCGTTTTCGACGCCAGCGTCTGTAAGTTCGTCAGATATTTCACTGGCCAAGGTTTCAGCGTTTCCGGTTTCTGACCCGAAGAAAATGTCAAGTTTCTTGCTCAAAGTAAATAGGATTGATGGTTAATGAATGAGACAAATTAAATCTAATATTATTTGTTGTAATTACAAACGAATGAAAGCAAATTTGTTCGTTTTATTCAATCGGTCAACATCATAACCCAAGGATTTTCAAACATTCGATGAAAGGATTTTATCTTCAACTTTTAGTACTGGTCCCATTGATTGTGGGATCAAGTTGCTCTTCGGAAGAGGACTCCAAGGATCTCATAGATAAAAAAAAAGGAAGTGCCCATAGCTCTGGAAATCCACTTCCTTTGGAAGGTCCGGATGGGGATATGGATCGCGACGGGATTCCCAATGCCCAGGATTCCCGTCCATTGCACCCTGATCGCGAATTTGTTCCCAAGGTATCCGCGGAAGACGGCAGGAAATTAGAAGGCCCGGATGGTGATATGGATGGTGATGGCATTCAGAACGATAAGGGTCCTAATCCGCTGAAAAAGGATTGATCAGATGGGAACTTCCATCTTCCGAGGATTCAATTCGTTCTCTTTCTTCTGATTAAATCTTCTGATCATAAAGATTCAAGGCTTGTAAATTATGCTCAGGCAGATTTGGCTCAATCTTTTGTGTTAACCCATCCTGCAACCTTATTATGAAATCATTTATCAGTCTCTTTTTTGTGCTTTCGACACTCACCGCTCTCTCCGATCATCATTCAAACAAGGAATCCTTCAAGGCTATGATGATAACCGGTGGTTGTTGTCATGACTACAAACAGCAAAAGAATATCATAAGTGAAGGAATCAGCGAGAGGGTTCCGACCAAGTGGGATATTTTCTTTGAAATGGATCAGGAAAAAAGCAAAGCCAAGCTGAGCGAATCAGGATGGGCAGATGGGTATGACTACATTGTCTACAACCATTGTTTCGCTCATGAGAAGGACGCATCCTTCGTGAAATCAATCACTGATGTGCACAAGGTTGGAAAGCCTGCCATTGCTCTACATTGCGCAATGCACTCCTATCATTGGAGCATTGCCGCAGAAGAAGGAAAGAAAAAGGCATGGACGGAAATGCTTGGTGCGAGTTCCAAAGGCCATGGCCCGAAAGCCTCGATCACTGTCAACAAAGTTAAGGAGCACGCCAATCACCCAATTATGAAAGATATGCCCGAAGGATGGCTGACTCCCGAGGGTGAATTATACAATGTACAAGAGGTTTACGAAGGCACCACGGTACTCGCCTATGGAGATAATGGGAAGGATAAGAATCCCAAGGAACCGCAAGCTTGCGTATGGGTCAATACTCACGGCAAAGGACGCATCTTTGCCACCACCTTAGGGCACCATAATTCGACCATGTCCACGATGGAATATCTGGATATGCTTGGGAATGCCGTTACTTGGGTAATGGCCAAAAACTAAAGACTCCTATTGCTTCAGCTTCGAAACTTGGGTTTTGATTTCTTTTTGTAATCGTTGCCCTTGCCGAATTTATTACCTTTTCCAAAGCCCTTTTTGAATCTGCCTCCCTTACCTCCGGAACGGGATCTGCCTTTATCGATCGATATATTCATTTGATGCCCCTGAACCCACACGTTCTTGAGAGCTTCGAAGATTTCAGTTGGCATATCCTTGGGCAAGTCGATGAAGGTATGATCCTTGAACATGCGGATTTTGCCCATTTCCCGTGGGTCTAATCCAACCTCGTTGGCGATCGCACCTACGATGTCACCCTTTTCGGCCCCATGGTATGCCCCTACCTCGAGGCGGTAGCTTTGCAAATGGTCATCGCGGAAAGACTTACGTTCTCCTCGGTCGCCGCGCCTGGAAGACCTGTCTTTACGGTCAAAATCCTCATCGCGTCTTTTCTTGCGGGGTGGAGCGGAGGGCAATTTGTCATAAAACAAACCTTTCTTTCCAGCTTCCAGGTAGGCCAGAGCGGAAGCGATGTCCAGGGTGTCCTTGCCAGTTTCCTCCAAATATCTTTGGAGGGCTTTTCGGTAATCTCCGAGATCAGCGCTTAACCCGTCCTCAATTCTGGCGAAAAACTCTTCTTCCCGCCTTTGGTTCATTTCCTCGAGAGTGGGGAACTGGTATTCCTCGCAGGGTACTTTAAGGGTCCTTTCGATGGCATTGAGCATCCGCATTTCCTTACCGGTCACGAAGATGATGGCATCTCCTTCTCGCCCGGCACGTCCGGTTCGTCCGATCCGGTGGGTGTAGGATTCCAGGTCAAAAGGCGTGTCATAATTAAGAACATGAGAAATGCGGTCAACATCGAGCCCGCGGGCCGCGACATCAGTGGCCACAAGAACATTAATCTTACCCCGTTTTAAGCGGTCTACGGTTTTTTCACGCAAACTTTGAGGCATGTCCCCATTGAGAGGTTCGGCGGGATAGCCCTTGCCCTGAAGCATCTCGGCGATTTCCATGGTTGCATTCTTGGTGCGGGCAAAAACCAACATGGCTTCGAATTTTTCGATTTCCAGGAGACGCAGGATCATCTCCCTTTTCTCATGTTGGCGAACCTTAATAAATCGTTGTCGGATATTGGGCGAATTCTCCGCTTTTACCTTGATGGTGACTTCCACGGGTTCGTTCAAATGCCTCTCCGCAAGTTTACGAATCGGTTTGGGCATGGTGGCGGAAAATAAGGCGGTCTGGCGATCTTCCGGAGTGTGGTTGAGAATCCATTCGATATCGTCGATAAAGCCCATGCTCAGCATCTCGTCCGCTTCATCCAATACCAACGCCTGCAGACTGTCTAACTTGAGGTAGCCCTTTTCAATGTGATCCATGACCCGTCCAGGTGTTCCCACCACCACTTGAGTCCCTCTTTTGAATTCACGAATCTGCTCACCGTATCCGGTTCCTCCGTACACCGCCACGACTCGAAGACTGGGCAGATTCTCTGCGAACCCTTCCATCGCTTCAGCCACCTGCAGAGCAAGCTCACGGGTTGGTGCAAGTACGAGGATTTGGGCCCCTTTAACGGATGGGTCTATTCGTGAAAGCAAGGGGAGGGAAAAAGCGGCCGTCTTACCGGTGCCGGTTTGGGCCACCCCCAGAAAGTCCTTGCCCGTAAGCAGGGGTTCGATCGCTCGTTCCTGAATCGGGGAGGGGGTTTCGTATCCGGCTTTGCGAACCGCATTCAAAATCGGTTCGGCCAAATTCATATCTTCAAAGCTTAGACGGGATTCCGTCGCTTCATGTTCAGTATCATCAGCGTTCATTGGGCAGTTTCGTTCGTTGTTTATGGTTGGGCCAATTAATCGAACATCCGCTCACTCACTCCTAATCCATCCTTTTGCCACACATGAGACCTTGTTCTACTGATCAGCGAATGGTTTATTATGCCTCAATGATCGAGGATAGCGAGCAGGAAAGATTACTATTTATTACTAAATCTATTGATTTTAATACATTATTACTATTGTGCTTATTTTTTGTTTCTTTTTATACCCCCCTCAAAAACTAAATTCATTTCCTTTCGGTGTTCTTCTTGAAATTACGAAAGGAGTCCCTAAATTCGATCGATCAAACCCAAAACAGCTCATCCTCATGAATACATGCACGCTCTTTGCCTTTAGAATATTCACCATCGCTCTTACTTTGAGCGTGGTCATTCCTTCGTTTGGCCAGCCAAAAAAGAACGATCCGTTGGCCCTTCCTGAGATCACCCGTGATCAAGTGATTTGCTTCGCATTGTACACCGTTCACGAGCAAACTCTGAAGTTGACCGCTCAGTTTTACCCATTGCTTGAGGGGGAAACCAGGGAGGCTCGCTTGGAGGTCAAACGCAAGGGCAAATGGATGCAAATCGCCAAGACGAATCTGGTCGAGCGAGGTTGGACCGCTCCTTTCCGGGTGGAGAACTGGGATGATTCCGTTGAGACTTCCTACCGCGTACGGCATGGACAGAAAGCTTCCTACGAGGGAATCATACGCAAGAACCCCATCGATAAGAGAGAGTTCGTCGCGGTGGGTTTTACGGGGAATTCCATTAACCCGGGTCATGGCGGAGATATCTCCAAGGATGATTTGGTGAAGAATATTAAGCGGATCCAGCCGGACTTGCTCTTCTTTTCCGGAGATCAGGTGTACGATCATAAACGCCACTACGACGCCTGGCTACGGTTCGGTCGGGATTTTGGTGAAGTGATCAAGGATTACCCCACGGTTTCGCTGCCCGACGATCATGATGTTGGACAACCCAACTTATGGGGACACAACGGAAAACAATCGACCCTGCGGGGAGCAGCGGACGGTGGTTATGCCATGCCCGTTGAATATGTCAAGGAAGCCGAACGAGCCCAAACCAGCCACTTACCCGATCCCTATGACCCAACTCCCATTGATCGGGGAATCGGAACCTATTACACCGAGCTCAACTGGGGGCGGATCAGTTTTGCGATCATTGAGGACCGTAAATTCAAGACTGGTCCCGCGGGCATCATCCCCAAGCAGGGCCCACGTCCCGATCACATCCTGAATCCTGACTACGATCCCAAGTCGGTCGATGTTCCCGAAGCCAGGCTTTTGGGAGACCGGCAACTTGAGTTCCTCGATGAATGGGGCAAGGATTGGACTGACGCGGATCTGAAAGTGGCTCTTTCACAGACCATTTTTTGCGGCGGAGCTCACATTCACGGGAGAATCGGTGGCCGTCTCCACGCGGACCTTGACTCCAATGGTTGGCCGCAGACCGGGCGCAACAAGGCAGTTGCCGCCCTCCGCAAAGCCTATGCCTTTCATTTTGCCGGAGATCAGCACTTGGCTACGATGTTTCACCATGGTATCGATGAATGGCGCGATTCGATGTATTCCTTTTGCGTTCCTTCGATTGCCAACCTTTATTTGCGCTGGTGGCAACCACTGGAACCCGGGAAAAACCTGAAACCGGGACAAGATCCCATTCTTGGTGATCATGTGGACGGGTTTAACAACAAAGTCACCGCAATCGCTGTGGCCAATCCGACTCCTGAAAAAAGCGGAGATAAGCTGACCACCCGGGCAGCCGGTTTTGGAGTGGTGCGAATCGATAAGAAGACCCGTGACCTGACCTGCATCTGCTGGCCCCGGAACGTCGATGTTTCCGACGAAAACGCCAAGCCTTACCCAGGATGGCCTTTTACCTTCAACCAACTTGATAATTATGGTCGCAAAGCGGTTGCCTATTTGCCGAAATTGGAAGTGAACCAACCCAACCAAGTGGTTCAAGTCATAGAGGAGAAAACCGGTGAGGTGGTCTACACTCTTAGAATTAAAGGAAAAAACTTTCGGCCCAAGGTGTTCGCCAAGGGGAAATACTCCATTCAGGTGGGAGAGGGTTCGTCGATCAAGACTCTTCAGGGGATCCAAGCTGAAGGTGGTAAGAAAGCCGAAGTCATCAAGGTGGCTCTGTAGCATTTAAATGCAGTCGTTCCTTGCACGCTAACCAGAGACCGCTTGCGTTTTTCAATTCTGAATTGTACCGCGATTCGAAGCTCAACTTCTCGTGCCCTAGCCATGGGCTTTCTATGAAGATACTTTTTTTCGGTTCTTCAGGGTTTTTAACCTAAAACCGAGAAAGGTCTCCTACGATCAGAAGTTTTCCTTTACAGCTTGGGTATTTTGATCAACACCAAGAGTCTGCTAGCATCACATGAACCTTTCCATTCCCAAAGAATCTCTGCCTTCAGAGAAAAGAGTCGCGATTTCCCCCGACAATGTCGCCGCATTCGTGAAACTTGGGTACGAGGTTCGCATAGAGTGCGGTGCAGGCGAGTTATCGAATTTCCCAGATTCCGCTTTTGAAGAAGAGGGGGCCCGGATCATCGAGGGCAAGGAGGAATTATGGAGCCAGGCGGATTTGCTGGTTAAATTAAATCCTCCGAATATGGAGGAAGCGACTTTGGTTCGAGAGGGAAGCAATCTGATCAGTTTCGCATACCCGGCCCGGAACGAAGAACTGCTCAAGGTGCTGGGAGAAAGAAAAATCAATTTCCTGGCGATGGATTGTGTGCCGCGTATCTCCCGGGCTCAGTCCATGGATGCGTTGAGCTCCATGGCCAATGTGGCGGGCTACCGGGCGGTGGTTGAATCCTCTCATGCATTCGGCCGCTTCTTCACCGGTCAAATCACCGCCGCGGGCAAAGTTCCCCCAGCCAAAGTTCTGATCATTGGTGCTGGAGTGGCGGGCCTTGCCGCCATCGGAGCCGCCCGCAATATGGGTGCCATCGTTCGGGCCTTTGACACCCGCCCTGCGGTGAAGGATGAAGTCAAGAGCCTGGGTGGAGAGTTCCTGGAATTGGATTTTGAGGAAGATGGAGCCGGTTCCGGAGGCTATGCCAAGGTGATGAGCAAAGAGTTCATCGAGGCGGAAATGAAATTGTTCGCGGAACAGGCGGAGGAAGTGGATGTGATCATCACCACTGCTATGATTCCAGGCAAGAAGTCTCCAGTCTTGATCACCGAGGACATGGTTAAAAGCATGAAGCAAGGTTCAGTGATCGTTGACTTGTCCGCCGAGGGCGGAGGGAACTGCGAACTGACCGAACCGGGAAAGAAAGTGGTCGCTCATGGCGTCACCATCCTTGGTTACAGCGACCTGCCATCCCGTTTGCCCACTCAATCGAGTCGCCTTTATGGAAACAACCTGGTCAAATTGATTAACCTGCTTGGGCAGGCGGATGAATTTGCCATCGATCAGGAAGATGAAATTCTACGCGGAGCCCTGGTTTTGGATCAGGGCAAGCTTTCCTGGCCTCCTCCAAAAGTAGAGGTCAGCACCCAACCTGCGATTCCCAAGGAAGCACCCAAGCCCGCGGAAGAGGCGGCGGAAAAGGGAGAGTCCTCGATATTTTCGCCGGGCGTAATGCTCGGGGCTTTGGCGGTTATTCTTTTGGCGCTGGGGTGGAAGGCTGACCATGAATTCCTGGATCAGTTGACCGTTTTCGTGTTGGCCTGTTTTGTTGGATACATGGTGGTTTGGAATGTAACTCCCTCTCTGCATACCCCCTTGATGAGCGTAACCAACGCAATCAGTGGGATCATCCTGATTGGTGGGATGCTTTTTGTTACGGGGGCTCAACCATGGCTGGACACCAAGAGCATTCTCGCTGGGGTTGCGATTTTTTTGGCTACTATCAATGTTGCAGGTGGATTTCTTGTCACTCACCGCATGCTCAAGATGTTTCGCAAGGAATGACAGCTGGCCTCGTAACCGCCGCCTATCTCGTGTCAGGCATCTTTTTTGTGCTGAGTCTAGGCGGGCTCTCCAAACAGGAAAGTGCCCGGAAGGGAAACCTCTATGGGATTCTTGGTATGGCTTTGGCGATTATCGCCACCTTCGTGAAACTGACTTTGGATGGAGAAGCGGGTGAAATAAATTTCCAGTTTTTGGTTCCGCTGATGATCGGTGGAGCCATTATTGGCACGGTCCTCGCCAAACGAGTCGAGATGACCTCCATGCCCGAGCTGGTTGCGATTCTGCATAGTTTTGTGGGGGCGGCTGCGGTCTTAGTTGGGTTATCCAGTTTTCTGGATCCAGGACATGAAACGATGATCGGAACTGAAAAATTGATTCACGAGATCGAAATTCTACTCGGCGTCTTCATTGGCGGGGTGACCTTTACCGGATCGGTCATTGCCTTCGGTAAATTACGCGGTTCGCTCAGCGGAAAACCACTTCTTCTCCCTGCCCGTCATCTGCTTAATTTAGGCATGCTGGGAGCCTCCATTTGGCTGGGTTCCGAGTTTCTTCAGCAGGGTCACGATGAGGCTTGGATCACCTTGCTGATTGTTATGACAATCTCCTTTGTCTTGGGGCTTCACTTGATCGTGGCCATTGGGGGAGCGGACATGCCGGTGGTGGTTTCCATGCTCAATAGCTACTCGGGATGGGCGGCGGCGGCGGCCGGGTTCATGTTGAAAAATGATTTGCTTATTATAACCGGAGCCTTGGTGGGCAGTAGTGGTGCAATTCTCAGTTATATCATGTGCAAGGCGATGAACCGAAGTTTGGCCAATGTCATTTTTGGTGGGTTCGGTACCAGTTCCGGCTCGTCTCCCGGGGCTGGCAGCGAAATCGAAGGTTCGATTACCGAGACCACTGCCGATGAGGTGGCGGAAGACTTGTTACAAGCCAAGGAAGTCATGATCGTCCCCGGGTATGGCATGGCGGTTGCCCAGGCTCAGCATGTGGTCAAGGAAATCACCGAGACTCTGCGGGCCAAGGAGGTGAATGTCCGCTTTGCGATTCATCCGGTGGCCGGACGCTTGCCGGGGCACATGAATGTTTTACTTGCCGAGGCCAATGTTCCTTATGACATCGTCTTCGAGATGGATGAGATCAATGACGGGTTACCGGAGGTGGATCTGCTGATGGTGGTTGGAGCCAATGATATCGTCAATCCATCGGCTCTCGAAGACAAGAGTAGCCCGATTGCCGGGATGCCGGTGATCGAGGCTTGGAATGCAAAATCTGTGGTGGCCTTGAAGAGAAGTATGGCCGCGGGGTACTCGGGGGTGGAAAACCCACTTTATTTTAAGGATAACACTAACATGCTTTTTGGGGACGCGAAGGAAACTTTGTCCGCGGTTTTCTCCAAGCTTACTTAGGCCATTGCTCCGCACACTTGCTCCTTGATCGGATGAGTAGGCTGAAGAGGATGGATGCATGAGAACCGCACTTTTTCTCTCCCTGACCTTGAGCCTGTCTGTTCTTTTCGGACAAGATAATGAAGGACCATCCGTGTCCGCGGACCCGTCGGATCCTTTGGAAAGAAAGCTCGATCTGGCGTACGCGGAATATGACGGCCGAATCTTGAAAATGGATCTATACCTACCCAGGGAAAAGCCGGGAAAGCTTTCTGCCATCCTGTGTATCCATGGCGGAGGTTGGGCCAAGGGAAGTCGAAGGAACTACCAGAAAATCGCCCTTTCTCTTGCTTCCCGTGGCTACCTGACCGCGGCCATTTCCTACCGTCTGAGTGGAGAGGCGGCTTTTCCCGCGGCCATTCATGATTGCAAAGCCGCGGTTCGCTTCCTTCGGGCCCATGCGGATACTTTTGGTATTCACCCCGATCGGATTGGGGCCATCGGGTCCTCGGCGGGAGGGCATTTGGCCGCCTTACTGGCTACCTCAAGCGGGGTTAAGGAACTCGAGGGACGGGGAGGGTATGCAAACTTTAGTAGTCGAATTCAAGCGGCGGTGCCGATGGGGGCTCAGACCGATTTTCTTTCAGAGCGTATTCGAGCAGTGTCCAGGGAACGTTTGATCTGGAAACAGTTTATGAATGGTACGCAAGAGGAGAACCCCAATCTTTATCGATTGGCTTCACCCTTCGAACACCTCGACGACAGCGATCCACCCTGTCTTTTTATAACCGGAGAACTGGATGACGCGAGCACCCGAGCTGCCAAGTTCAGGGAACGCATGGGCCGCCTTGGGATTGGTTCGGGTTTAAAGATCATCAAGGGAGCTCCTCATGGTTTTTTGGGGAAGCAGNNTTGGTTCAATCAGATGATCGAAGAGGCGGACAAGCACTTCAAGCGGTCTATGAAATAAACTTTTTGGAGTATCGGACTTGAGGATCGCATTTTTAAGGAATTNAGTTAGGATTATACGCTTTTTTAATGAAAGCTTTATTTATTGTCCCATTCTTCCTTTGTGCCTTGTCCGATCTGAGTTTAGGGCACGATGCAGACACCGCTAAGCCCTTTGAAAAGATTCATGCTCACCGCACCTTTACGGCCCATGCTCATGCCGGATGGGAGAGCCGTTATTTTTCGGAGGGACGGGATGCCTTGGACGGAAAATCTNTTTGGAATAGTTCATTGGAACTCGGTTATGATCATATATCAGGGGGAGTTTGGTACGGAAGGTCATCCAATCATCAATATGATGAGTGCCAGTACAATTTTGCCTTCTCACAGGAGACGGAAGGGTATTCGTTTTACGCCGGTTACACGCATCTAGTTTTTGCAAAAGATGATGAAACCGACGATGAATGGTCTGCGGGTATTAGCTATGAAGGCTTACCCTTCAAGCTGATCACATCCTTGGACGCGTCTTATTCCACGGATGCAAAGGGAACTTTTTTTGAATGGTCCAACACCAGAGAGTTNACGACTCGCGAAGATCTTNAGCTTTCNTTGTCTGGGACCTTGGGTTGGAATGAAGGTTATGTAGCGGACGGNCACAATGGATTGAATTTCTTCTCNNTAAGGAGCGGAGTAACCCANNCGCTTTCCGGGAACCTTTCCCTGTCAGGGCACGGAGTATACAGCTGGGCTGTTCATCCAGATCTNAACTTGGCGGGGGATCAAGACCTCAAGGATTTCTTTCATTTCGGGTTGGGTCTAGAGTTCGATTTTTGATGAATGGNTCGAATTTTTTTGGCGGATGGTAAAACGCCCGATTTTGTTCCTTTGTATTGTTGAGTGAAATAGNGTAAGAGTTATCTGTATTCATTCCGAATCTTTAAAAATCCTCAAATATGCCCTATTCACTTGAAGTCCACTTTGACGAAATTACCAACGCCACGATCCAAAATATGTGGAAAANAATTTCGGAAAATAAGATTCCCTGCCGAGCTTTTGAAAAAAAATTTACGCCTCACCTGACNCTGGTTTACGGCGAAATNAATGGTCCTAAAAAAATAGACTGGGAATTTTTGAAAGGGCAGAAGAGATTTGAGATTCGTTTTGAAAACCTGGCTATTTTTGAAGANNGNGGCGTGCTCTTTCTCTCGCCGGAAAAATCGAAACCACTCACTAAACTGCACAGTCTGCATGATGCAAATGCNGGGTTTTCTTCCATGAACAAATTCTACCGGACTGCAAAATGGGATCCCCATTGCTCCCTCGCCAGTCGACTCTCCCCGGGGCAGGTTCAGCGTTGTGCATCCCTTTTTAATGATTTCAANTTNCCGTTCCAAGCCACNTGTGTCTCCTCCCANTTGGTAAANTATCCGGATCCGGTAATCCTGTCCTCCTTTGAGTATAANGTAGAGTAAGCTTTTACAATGAGTAGATGCGNTGCAAGTATTCCTGTAAGAAAATGGGTGCAATCCGACATATGATTCCTTTAACCTCTGATTGTAAGACACACCTACTATGACCTCTCGGCCCAATATCATTTTCATTATCACGGATCAGCAACGNTTCGATACGATTTCAGCCTTGGGCTATGACCACATGGATACGCCCCATATGGATCGCTTGGTCAGGGAGGGGGTCACCTTTNACAACTGCTTCATCACCGCGGCTTCCTGTGCCCCCGCCCGTGCCAGCCTATTCACCGGATATTATCCTCACACTACCGGGATTTACAAAAATGCGGATTCCTGGAAAAGATCCTGGATCGAACAANTCGCGGAGTCCGGTTACCGGTGCGTGAATGTTGGTAAAATGCACAGTTATCCCTACCACACGCCGCTCGGTTTTCATGAACGTTACGTGGTCGAGAACAAAGACCGGTACTTGGAGGAACGCTTTTATTTCGACGAGTGGGACAAGGCACTCAAAGCCCGAGGCTTGGTTAAGCAGCAACGCGAGCTTTACCGAAAGAGGAGCGATTATCAGGAAGCNTTGGGAGCCTTCGACTGGGANCTGCCCGAGGATATGCATCCNGATGTCTTTGTCGGAGACACCGCCACTTGGTGGCTGGATTCCTANCCCAAGACCGAACCTCTTTTCCTGCAAATCGGATTTCCCGGACCTCATCCACCCTATGATCCCATTCCCCGCTACACTGAGCCCTACCTGAAGAAGGACTTGCCTCTCATGGAGGTGACTCAGGAGGAACTGGACGGTCTCCCCGAACCTCTCAANGGNTTAAGGAAGCACAACAATGAGGTGGATCATGATTCGGTGGTTCTGGACCTGGAGCCAAGCCGAGAGCAAAGACATCGTCAACGAGCCTACTATTTGGCTAATGTTACGATGATTGACGAAAAGGTGGGCGAGATCCTGCAGAGTTTGGAAAAGCACGGTTACCTGGAAAATGGAATCGTGGTTTTCTGTTCCGATCATGGAGACTGCCTGACGGATCACGGGCACAGCCAAAAGTGGACGATGTATGACCTCATCACTCGGGTGCCTATGGTGGTTTGGGCACCGGGTATGTTTGAGGGTGGACGTTCAATCGACGGACTTTGCCAGCATATGGACATCGGTCCTGCCCTGATGGAACTTGCCGGACTTGAGGTGCCTGATTCCCTGGAGGCGCAATCCCTTTTACCTGCACTGAAGGGAGAATCCTGGACTCCCCGGGACTATGTTTACGCCGAACAGATTAAGGATGGGATCCTTACGGAAACCGAATTCATGAGCATGATTCGAAACCGGGAGTGGAAGATGGTGCATTTTCTTGGCATGACCTGCGGTCAATTGTTCAACCTAGCCGAAGACCCCGATGAAACCAGGAACTTATGGGATCACCCGGAGGCTCAGGAAGCGAAGCGAAAACTGTTGGATCAACTCTTGGAATGGCACATCGAAAGCAAGATAGACACCCAGGGTTGGGCATCCGAATGGAGATAATGGTTTAACCCCCTCAAGACCTATGAACACAATTAAAACACTTCGAATACCCACCTTGCTCCTTCTGCTTGGCGGTCCTTTTCTGAATGCCGGGGATTATCCCACTGCCGGGAGCGTCGAACGGTTGGACCCCCGGATGAATCAACTCGTACCTAAGGGGGCAAAGATCGAAGTTCTTGCCGAAGGCTATGTCTGGTCGGAGGGCCCGGTCTGGGTATCCCAGGGCAACTTCCTGCTCTACTCGGATGTGCCCACCAATAAAGTTTACAAATGGAAGGAGGGGGAGGGGGCGAGCGTTTATTTGGACCCATCCGGATACACCGGTGGAAACCTCAGGGGAGGGGAGTCGGGCTCCAACGGACTGGTCCTGGATACAAAGGGAAATTTGATTCTTTGCCAGCACGGTGATCGCCGGGTTGCAAGGATGCTGAGCTCTACCTCCAAGCCGAGTTCCCAGTTCGAGACTTTGGCCGGCAAGTTTAAGGGTGGTCGCTTCAACAGCCCCAATGATTTGGTCTACAACCGCAAGGGCGAACTCTATTTCACCGATCCGCCTTATGGATTGGTGAAGAAGGAAAAGGACCCCAAGCGGGAAATTGACTTTCAGGGTGTCTACCTTCTGCGTAAGAGCGGAAAGGTCGATTTGGTCACCAAGGAATTGGAGCGCCCCAACGGCATTATTCTTTCTCCGGATGAGAAGACCTTGTATGTGGCCAATTCCCATGGTCCCCGGCCGATTTGGATGGCGTTTGATCTCAAACCCAATGGCTTGGCAAAACAGGGGAGAGTCTTTTTCGATACCACCGCCTACCGCGGAAAACATCCGGGCCGTCAGGGTGGCAACGATGGTCTGAAGGTCGATAAGCAGGGAAACCTATGGGCCACCGGGCCCGGGGGTGTGCTGGTCTTTTCGCCAGAGGGTGACCATCTTGGAACCATTCTGACCGGTCAGCGAACCGCCAATTGTGCTTTTGGTGACGACGGATCCACTTTATACATGACTGCGGACATGTTCCTGATGAGAATCAGGACCTCGGTGACCGGCCTTGGCTTCTAAGAGTTTTGACTCCTCTTTTTTCTTCGTGAAATCCCTAGTGCTTACTGAACCAAAAGTTCTCCAAATCCAGGAGAGCCCAAAACCGGATTTAACCGCGGACGAGGTTTTGATCCGGGTCAAAGCCTGCGGAATCTGCGGAAGTGATGTGCACGGATACGACGGCAGCAGCGGTAGACGAATCCCGCCACTGATCATGGGCCATGAAGCCGCCGGAGTCATTGAACAAATGGGAGCGGAGGTCAAAGGCTTTGAACTTGGAGACCGGGTGACTTTTGATTCCACGGTGTATTGCGGCGAGTGCGCCTATTGCCGGGAAGGGAAGATCAACCTATGTGACCAACGAATGGTCCTCGGGGTTTCCTGCGGGGAGTACCGTAGGCACGGAGCGTTCGCGGAATATGTAGCGGTTCCCTCCCGCATCCTTTACAAACTGCCGGCCAGTTTGCCTTTTGAGTATGCCGCAATGATCGAGGCAGTCTCGGTTGCGGTTCATGCGGTTGGAAGGGTCGAATTTGAGTCCGGTGATGTTGCGGTGGTGGTGGGAGCGGGAATGATCGGTCTGCTGCTGGTGCAAGCGGTCCGGGCAGCGGGGTGCGACCGGGTGATTGCGGTGGACTTGGATCAGGATCGTTTGAAACTCGCGGAGGAATTGGGTGCCACCCAAAGCATCAACCCGAAGGAATCCAATGCGATTGAAACCATTCTCGAGGCGACCAACGGACAGGGAGCCCGGGTTTCCTTCGAAGTGGTCGGATCCACCCCCACCGTGGAAACTGCAATCCAAGCAACCCGAAAAGGTGGATCGGTGGTGTTGGTGGGTAACCTGGCTCCCCAGGTCGAATTTCCCCTGCAATCGGTGGTGACCCGTGAGATCACGCTGTTCGGCAGTTGTGCATCCGCCGGAGAATATCCGAAATGCATCGAACTGATGGACAACGGAGCCATCAAGGTGGCTCCTCTGATAAGTGCTGAGGTTTCGCTGGAAGAGGGATCCGGTTGGTTTGACCGTCTCTATGCAAAAGAGCCTGGGTTGATGAAAGTGATCCTTCGACCATGAGCCCTGAGGTCGAAGCTGGTCTTCCGTTTTAGGGTTTCAGGGATAACCGAGTCGATCATGGTGATTGTGGTTATGGGCGTTTGTGGATCGGGCAAAAGTACTTTGGGTAAAAGCGTAGCCGAAAGGCTGAAGGTTGATTTCCTAGAGGGTGATGATTTTCATTCTCCATCGAATGTGGCGAAGATGTCCAAGGGCGAACCTTTAACCGAATCTGACCGGGCTCCGTGGTTAGCGGATATTCGCAGGACTTTGGATCGGTATGTGAAGGAGGACCGCTGCGTCGTGGTCACCTGTTCGGCCCTGACCCGTACGAGCAGGTTGACCTTGGGCGTGGATAGGCCGGAGGTCCGCCTCATCCATCTGCATGCCCCGCAATCGCTTTTGGAAAAACGCATGGCGGAGAGGAAGGATCACTTCATGCCAAAAAGTCTCCTTCGTAGCCAAATGGAAACCTTGGAATCTCCGGCTGCTGAGGAAGCTTTTCAGGTCGATGTGTCTCTCTCTGCAGAGGCTTCGCTCGAGGCAGTCCTCAACCACTTGGGAGACTGCGAAGGCTAGGCCTGGGCGAAAAGAGTCTGTTCGCTGTCTTCGCCGCAAGGGAGCATTTTTCCACCTTGCCAAGCGGGAAAGCATTTGCCATCCATCCAACGGCTTACCCGGTAGAGGGTGGCGAAGTCAAAGGACGGGGCGGGTCCCCCTTGTCCGCCCACCACTTCGGCACCTCTCCGGACATTGTCCTGCATCCAGGAAGGCATGCGCAAATGAAAGGGGTTTCTTTTCAATTCACCTTTGTGGTGAGACAATGCACCGAGCAAATCTGCCACCTCCTCAGTCGAACTTTCCACCAGTAGGTTGGGGGCGGGCATCTGTCCCCAATATTCGGTCTCCACCAAAAAAGGATTGCAATTCTTTTCGGCTCGTAAAGCGTCCAGGGTGAGGAGATGAACCCCAAGGTGGGTCTGATTCCAGTCGTGGGAGTTGGGGAAAAAAAGAACCGCGGGGTTCCATTTTTCTAATACTTCCGAAAGCTGGCCAACCATTTCCTTCCAGGATTCCGGTCCTTTATTCCGGGNGGCCGGGGTCACTTTTTCCAGTCCCTCTTGGCCCATTTTCTGGAGTTGAAAACCAATCCAGTCGCAGGCCTTTCTTACTTCCTCGAGCCTTTCCATCCTTCGCTCCACTTTGCTTCCAAGGGTGATGGCCACATTAACGATCTTGAAACCGGCTTCTCTCATAAGCCGGAGCGGCAAACCGCCAACGATGCATTCATCATCCGGATGGGGGGAAAGGATCAGGGCGACGGGTGCCTGGGAACCGGGTGGATTGCCGGAAGGAGGGCGAACGAAGTCACCGTAGGGAAGGGTTTTTCCTCGTTCGACCAAGTCGAGAAAGGATTGGGCGTACGGAAGGTAGGGGTTGTCGGACGGATTGGCCATGGCAAGAACTAGAATAAGCGTCTCAGGTCCAAGGGGGAAGAAAAACCTGAACTTGGGCAATAATTTAGCTTCGCCTCTATTCTTGCTCAAAATTCGAACTCAGGCTTGTCCCAAGCGGAAATTTTGACATAATAGTAGAGNTTATCCCGTAAATAGTATGCGTGTCCTTATTCAAACTGTTTTCTTTTTCCTAACCACCACTTTTCTTTTGGGAAAAATTTTGGAGGTCGCGGAAAGCGAGATGCCCGAACTCTCCAATGAATCCTCCGCGTTTCGGGGAAAGATTCTCAGTGATGAATACCTCGGNCACACCTGGGTCACNTACCCCCATGTGGAAAACCCCGCAAGCTTGGACATCGATCCACAAGGGAGGNTTTTTGTNGCGGAAGCTCACCGGTTCAATCTTGGCGTNCCCGACCTGCGAAGCAACCGCCACATGATTCAGGATGACTTCAAGTCAGTCACCACCGCGGACCGTTTGAAGATGTACCAGAAATTTCCGGACAAACGACCCATGGACTGGTATGTCGAGTACCCCGAACGTCTAATACTCTTGGAAGACCGCGATGGTAATTCGGTGGCGGATCACCGCAGTCTGTTTTCCGATGCTTTTAATGAACCTTTGGATGGAATTGGTTTTTCGCTTCTTGCGGAAAGAGACGCGGTTTATTTCACCTGCATTCCTGCGGTTCGCAAGCTCACNGACGCGGATGGTGACGGGGTTGCGGAGGGCAACGAAAAGATCGTCGAGGGCTTTGGGGTCCGGGTGTCTTTCACCGGTCATGATCTTCATGGTATCATCAGGGGGCCGGACGGTCGCCTCTACTTCACGGTTGGAGATCGTGGGTATCATGTGACGGACGATCAGGGCGAGGTCCATGCCGCTTCCGGTCGGGGAGCGGTCTTCCGTTGCGATTCCGACGGATCGAATTTCGAAGTCTATGCTATGGGCCTGCGCAATCCTCAGGAACTCTCCTTCGATGATCATGGTAATCTCTTTACTTTCGANAACACNGGAGATATNGGAGACGATTTCGGCCGCGTGGTTTATGTTATGGATAACAGTGATTCGGGTTGGGATATGTCCCACCAATCGGCCCACCAGTATGTCCGTGATCTTGACTGGGGAGACTTTCATATTTCCAAGTCACTTTGGGTGGGCGAAAAAATGTACGACACCTTTAGCCCCAATGCCCCGCAATGGGTCTATCCTCCGATCGGTCATGCCGGGAGCGGTCCATCCGGCGTAACCCGCCTGACCGGGCTCTCGGTTCCTGAAAGTATGAGGGATTCCTTTTTGCTCACTGACTACCGGGGAGCGGCCACCAAGTGCCAGTCCCTGGTGATCAAGCTTAGACCGGACGGATCCAGTTTCAAAGTGTTTAATGTCGATCCCCTGGTGGAAGGGTTGGCGGCCTCAGATGTCGAACTGGGATATGATGGTAACCTCTATTTCGCGGACTATGGCGGAGGTTGGTCCGCCAACCGNAANGGCACCGTNCAGGTTCTTCGTCCCACCGATGNGGATGCCCGGACTAACGGAGCGGAGACGGCCCGGATGTTTGAAAAAGGATTCTCGCATCGCTCCATTGCGGAACTGGAAAGTCTGCTCGACAGTGCTGACCAGCGGGTTCGTCAGGAAGCTCAATTTGCTCTGGTTGAGAAAGGAGAAAAATCGCTCCCCACGCTCATCGAACTGATCGAAGAACAGGATGATTTTGCCCTGCCCTCTCTGCACGCACTCTGGGCACTGGGCCAACTCTNTCGCGAAGGCGTGGAGGATGCCTCCGTACCTATCCTTTCCGCCTTGCAAAGCGAGCATCCGGAACTTCGTGCCAATGCCGCCCGGGTTGCGGGTGATGTCGGAATCGGCGAAGCCAGAGATTTGTTGATTTCTGCCCTTGAGGATTCATCCAGTCGGGTGGTGTCCCTGTCGGCAATTGCGTTGGGTCGGCTATGTGAACCGGGCGATCGTGAAGCAGAGGATGCTCTCTTTGACGCGGTTGGTGAAAACCAAGGCTCAGACTTTGAAGTTGGGTTGAGACATTCTTTCCTATCTGCTCTTGCTCGTATTTCGACCGCTGAGTCTCTGGCTGAGATTTCCGCTTCGGATTCTTACGAACGCAGGTTGATGGCGGTTTTGCTTTTGCGTCGATTGCAGCACCAGGATTTGTCTCTGTATTTGGAGGATTCCCATGACTTAGTCAGGTATGAAGCGATTCGGGCTGTCTATGACACTCCCGCATTGAACACTCCGGCAGGTTCCAAACTTATTTCTTTGGAGTTGGCTGATCTACCGGTCTATCTGCAACTCCGTATTTTGGGAGCTGGGTTTCGTTCACAAAGTGCAGAAGGTGCCCGTCTGTTAATTCGGGCCGCCGCAGATTTGGACTTGGATGAGGAAGCCCGGTTCTTTGCCTTGCGCGGTCTGGGAAGGTGGTCGGATCCTCCACAATTTGACGCGGTTTTGGGAGATTACCGGCCTATGGTGGCATCAAATCTTGATTTGACTACGGTTTCCGATGCTTTGCGAATGGATTACCTCAATTTTCTGGCCGAGGAGAAAAACCCCAAGCTTACCTCCCTGGGCACGGATGTTGCGAAAATTCTCGGTATTGAACTGGATCCTGATCTGCTGAGGCAGCAGTCCACAGATGGAGAGCTTGCCTCTTCGGTACGGATTTCCTGCATGATGACCCTCGCCAATCTGGGTTTGAAAGAGGATGATCCGCTCTTTCTTTCACTCCTTGAAGATGAAACCGATGAGGTGCGTGCCTTCGCTCTGAAAGTCGGCTTTGAGAGGAATCTGGAAGGAATGGAAGATCTTGCCCTAAAAGCTGTGGATCAGGAAACGCCTCCTGTGGCCCGAGAGGCCATTCGCCAACTGGGAGAGACGCTTCCGGAGAAACTGATCGAATTTTGGGAAAACCGGGAACTTCAGTTGCGGTCTGAATTGTGGCTCGATCTGTACACGGTTCTGACTTCGATTGATCATGCCGAAGCCAAACAGGTGGCCGCCACCTACGCTGCGGGCGACCCCGGGCGGATTCATGCTCTGAGTCTAAACGGAGGAAACCCCTCCGCGGGTGAGCTTGTTTTCAAAAATCAGGGGGCTTGCCTGCAGTGCCATAAGATTGACGGTCAGGGAGGCATTCAGGGACCCGAACTGAGCCTGGTCGGGGACCGCTTGGATGCCGAGAAACTACTTGAATCCTTGGTCAACCCAAGTGCTGAAATCACCCCGGGATACGGTTTGTCCAATGTGGTGCTTACCTCGGGATCCGCTTTGGTCGGTCGGCTTGCCTCGGAGGAAGAGGACGAAGTGACTGTGATCACCCCGGACGGAGCGAGTCATGAGGTCGAACGAAAAGAAATCGCTGCCATCTCACCGCCTATTTCCGCGATGCCTCCACTTGGACTGACTCTACCTCCCATGGAACTCCGCGACCTGATATCCTATCTCTCCGACCGAAATAAAAAGAGCGTCAAACTCGCTAGGAAAAAGCTCAAGCACGGGAAGGAAAGCGAGAAGGAGGAAAAAGTGGAAGATGTGGAGGAAAAGGTAGCGGAAGCAGAAGAGTAGTCCTTCAGGTCATTCCCATTCGCCATTGACTCGGAGTTTGCCCCACCTTCTTTCGAAACCACCTGGTAAAGTAGTTGGGGTCCTGAAACCCGCATTCCCATGCAACCTGCGAGATCGGGAAATCTTTCTTCCTGAGACATTCGAANGCCTGCCTCTGCCTCTTTTCATCAAGCAGAGTTCCTAGGTTCAAGCCTGATTCCCTTCGNATTTTACGATTCAGGGAACTAAGGTCCTCCTTCATTAGGCGGGCGATTCGCTGAGGAGAGGAAACCATCGAAGGGCACTGATCGATGGCCCGCCTTGCTGCTTCGGTTTGCGGTTGCACTTTTCGCTGACCAAGCCGCTCGTTCACTAACTCTCCATGAAGCAGGGAAAAGAGATGGAGGGTTTTGGAAGAACCGGAGATGGAACCCATGGGGCCAAGGTCCACTGTGCGCATCATTTGGTTCAGGGTACTTTCAATGTCAGATAGGATTTTCGTGGAAAGAGTTCGAATGATCGCCGACTCCGCAACCGGTTTTTTCTCTGAGACATCCATCACCAGCGACAAGGGCGATGCCTTCATGCTCTTACGGAAACCATGGGGGGTCCCAGCGGGCAGATAAAGAAAGGTACCTCTTCGGACCGGAACGGTTTCGCATCCCAGTGTTTGTACGCCATGACCCCTCAGGTAGAGTAAAAATTGGGAATGCTTATGCTTATGCTCTGCGACTTGATCGCTTTTTGCGGTGTGCCGGTGGTGTGCAAACCGCAGGATGACATACCCGGGAATCGAAATTCTCAGGTCTTCCAAAAAGAGTGGCTGAAAGTTTTTCACCTAGACAAATAAAATGTCTGAAAAATGCTAATAGCGCAAGAACTGTCCTAACGGATCACGGTTTTCTCTGATAAAATGAATCCTATGATCACCCATCCTGAGCAGTTGAAGCCCACCACCACATGGTCGGAGACCATTTGGAGCAAAACCCGAGAGGAAGAGTTACTCGATGCTTCCTCTTCTCCCCGTCTTTGCGTAGCCGCCTTGCTTCCCTTCAGGGAGGGGCTACCGGATTGGGGCAGTTTCGAACGCATGCTGGAATGGATGAATCGTTGTGCCCGAGCTTTTGGTGTGGAAATCACTTTTGTGCTCAATGCGGACACGGGATATGTCTTCAACCTAAGTGAACAATTGTATGAAGAAGTAATCACCCGCTTCCGTGCTCTCTACCCCGAAGCTTCTTTTATCAGTGGGGTGACTGCGGTTGGGGCAGACCCTGAAGAATTTCGTGCATCCTGTTACCATCCCCACCTCGATATTGCCCAAGCTCATGCTCCGTGCGAAGTGATGATCATGACCTCGCAGGCCCTGAACGGATTGGATCCGGAAAACAGACGGGACGCCTATTTCGAAATTGCGGAAAGGATTCAGGTTCCCGCTCTGGTTCATGCCCTGGAACCCGCTTTTGTCCCCTGGGCCACCCCCTTCGAGCCCTGGTTGCTTCACCAGTTGGCCAGTCACGATCAATTCGTGGGAGGCAAGATTTCCACGCTCGACGAGCCTCATTTTCTGCACTGGGCCTCAATGACTCAGCACCTCGGCTTGAATTTCCTGCCCCATAGTGGAGATGATTTTGGCATCGCATCAGCGATCCGCATGGGCTTGCCTTTACTCATCGGAGCGGGAGTTTCCGCCTGCCCACTCATTTGCGCCGCCAAAAAATACTGGAGAAAAGAGGACTTTGATTCGAGGGTCTACAAGTTATTCGAAGCCTTTCAATCCCTGGAAGACTCGGTATTCCGCCTGGATGAAAAGGGCAGTGCTGCGGGGTATAAGCACAGCACCGCCCAGATTCTTACGATGCTTGGGGTGATCGATTCCGCAGAGATTCACCCTGATTGCCCGGATTTGCGAACCGGGGATGAACCAGCCCGGATGCGGGAGGCTTTGCTCCGTCCCATGCGGATCGCAGAGCGTATGGAGATTCCCTTTTATTCCTTTGCTTCATGACCGCAGAACCTCTCAGCGATTTTTCCCGTCTTTGTGTGCACACCATCACCACCAAAGGGTGGGAATTGGAGGAAGCAGTCGAGCACTATGCCGAGGCCGGAGTCTCCGGGATCACGGTTTGGCGGCAATGGCTCGAGGGCCGCAATCCGGCCGGAGTCGGTCAGCGAATCCGGGCCGCGGGCCTTGAGGTTGTCTCCCTATGCCGCGGAGGCTTCTATCCGGCACTCGAGGAAAAATCCAGGGAAGAAGCGGTCGAGGACAATAAACGGGCCATTGAGGATGCTGCGGCACTGGGCTCTCCCTTGGTGGTTCTGGTTTGCGGGGCGGTTCCGGGGCAATCCCTGGTCGAATCGCGTAAGCAGATTACCGATGGCATTGCCGCCACTTTACCACTGGCAGAATCCCTTGGGGTGAAGTTGGCCATCGAGCCTCTTCATCCGATGTATGCGGATGACCGCTCGGCCATCAATTCACTGGCCACTGCCAATGATGTTTGTGACCAGTTGAACCATCCTCTGGTGGGCATCGCCTTCGATGTTTATCACCTTTGGTGGGATCCGGATCTGGAGGAACAGACCCGACGGACCGCCGAGGCTAACCGCCTTTTCGCTTACCATGTCTGTGACTGGATGACGCCCACCACCGACTTGCTCAATGACCGTGGGCTGATGGGAGAGGGTTGCATTGATCTGCGGGGGATCCGGGCTCTGGTTGAGAAAAACGGATTTGGCGGGATGATTGAAGTGGAAGTCTTCTCCAACCGCTGGTGGGAGAAACCCACCGCCGAATTTTTGGAAGCGATCCAGCAATCCTATTTGAATCACACCTAATTATGAAAGAACGAAAACTGGGAATCATTATGAACGGCGTCACCGGACGCATGGGAACCAACCAGCATTTGATCCGCTCGATCTGTGCCATTCGTGACCAGGGAGGTATACCAGTCTCCCCGGATGAGGTAATCACGGTCGACCCGATTCTTACCGGACGCAACGAGAATAAGCTAAAAGCCTTGGCGGAGAGAACCGGGGTCAAGCGTTGGACCACCAACTTGGACAACGCTCTGGCCGATTCTGACAACGAGATTTTCTTTGATGCCAGTTCCACCCTACACCGCTCGCGGTTCGTGGAGATGGCGGCCAAGGCGGGTAAAGCGATTTATTGCGAGAAACCCACCGCGGTGACCACCGAGGAGGCCCTTCGCCTGGCCAAGCTCTGCGAGGATGCGGGAGTCAAGAACGGGGCGGTGCAGGATAAGCTTTGGTTACCCGGTATTCGCAAACTCAAGACTCTGATCAACCAGGGTTTCTTCGGGGAAATCCTTTCGGTTCGTGGGGAGTTTGGCTACTGGGTGTTCACCGGACACGATGAGGATCAGCCCGCTCAGCGTCCCAGTTGGAACTACCGCAAGGAGGATGGGGGAGGGATCATGATCGATATGCTCTGCCATTGGCGCTACCTCGTGGATAATATCTTCGGCCCGATCAAAAGCATTTCCTGCCGGGGAGCCACCCACATTAAGGAGCGGGTTGATGAGCAGGGCAATCCCTACCCATGCACCGCGGATGATTCCTGCTACGCCACCATGGAGTTGGAAAATGGTATCCTTTGCCAGTTTAACAGTTCCTGGACAGTCCGGGTTCGTCGGGATGATCTTTTTGTGATGCAGGTGGATGGAAGCAAAGGTTCAGCCGTGGTCAACCTGCGCGGGTGCCAGACCCAGGGTCTTGGAGTCACCCCCAAACCGGTCTGGAATCCGGATATCGAGCAACCGATCGATTTCTTCGAAGGCTGGTCGGAAATGCCCGATGCCACCACCTATGACAATGCCTTCAAGATTCAGTGGGAACTCTTTTTGCGTCATGTCGCTCTGGACGAACCTTTTCCCTATGATCTTCGCTCGGGTGCCAAAGGGGTCGAATTAGCGGAGATCGGAATCCAATCATGGGAGGAAAGAAAATGGATCGATTTGTGAGCCGGTTTTCTCTTTCCCTTTTTCTGCTGCTTGTCTCCGCCTCCGCGGTTTCGGCGGACCAGGGAACCAAAGCCTTTGATCTCCAGGCCATCGAAAAGCCCAGGATTCTGGCCAAGGCAAAGTCCTATCTCTCGGAAAAGCCCAGGACTGTAACCGCCGACCTCTGTGAACGGAGCGAGGGGGATGCCCATGACTTTTATTCGGAAGGTGATTACTGGTGGCCCAATCCGGAAGATCCAGATGGCCCCTACATCCGCAAGGATGGGGAGACCAACCCGGCTAATTTCATCGCTCACCGGCAGTCCATGATCCGGTTGAGCGAATTGATCGGAACCCTGGTTTCGGCTTACCTGATTACTGAGGAGGAGAAGTATGCCCGCCAGGCAGTTGCCCATCTGCGGGCCTGGTTCGTCGAACCCAAGTCCCGGATGCGTCCGAGCCTGCTCTACGGGCAGGCCATCAAGGGTAAACACACCGGGCGGAGCATCGGGATCATTGACACCCTTCACCTCGTTGAAGTCGCAAGGGGTGCGAAAATTCTTTGCGCGTCCCCATCTTTTAAGCCTACAGANCAAANGGCGGTGAAGGCTTGGTTNGGGGACTATCTGCATTGGATTAATTCGCACGNATATGGATTGAAAGAGAAACTTCATCCCAATAACCACGGGGTTTGCTGGTCCCTGCAAGCCTCCGCCTTTGCTGATTTGGTCGGAAATGAAGAAGTTCTGAGCTGGGTGAGGGGCCAATTCAAAANGGTTTATCTGTCCGGGATGATGGATGAGCAGGGTCGATTTCCCTGCNGAACTNAAGCGAACCAAGCCCTACGGGTATTCTCTCTTCGTGATGGATGCGATGGCCGGGGTCGCCCAAATCGCATCCTCAAAAAAGGAAGATCTTTGGACCTACTCAACCACCGATGGGAAGAGCATGGCCAAGGGGATGGCGTTCATCTATCCCTTCATCATCGACAAGGGAAGTTGGCCTCTAAANCCCGACGTTATGTATTGGGAAGACTGGCCGGTCCGACATCCCAGTCTTTTGTTTTCGGGCGTCCGGTTTGGAAANCCCGCCTACCTCAATGCCTGGGAANGCCTGGAGGCGGATCCTCAAACTTATGAAGTCCTGCGGAACCTGCCGCTTCGCCATCCTTTGCTCTGGGTTTCCCCGACTTGAACTCTCTCCAATTATTTTTGCAATGGGACGCAAAAGGCTTTACACCTGTCTACTCAGATCTAGATTCATACCAACTAGGGATTTGTCTACCTTTTCAGCAGCAGTAAGATTATGAATATGTACCTAAGCCTCATCCAACGCGTACTTAGCTTGTTGGTTGCATCCAGCACTCTCCTGCTTGCCCAACAGGGAGATCTAAAGGAAAAGCAGCAGGATTTGCTGTCCTCCTTAAACTGGAAGCGTTGGTCACCGGAAGTCGTTCCATTATACACTCCCGAAGAATCTCTATCCCGTATGCAGGTTGCCCCCGGTTTCCGGGTGGAACTGGTTGCCCACGAACCGATGATCAAGGATCCGGTGTTCGTTGACTGGGATGATCAGGGAAGAATGTGGGTCGGAGAATTGCGCACCTACATGATGGACCTCGACGGGAGTGGTGAAGGAGAGCGATTGAGTCGGGTGATGGTGCTCGAAGACCTTGACCAAGACGGAGTGATGGATAAAGCGACTCCATTCGTCGAGGATATGGACAATGTGCGCAGCCTTTCTTTTGTTGGTGACTCGGTGTTGATTGTGGAAACCGGTGGATTATGGTTGTGCCGGGATAAGGATGGCGACTTGCGTTGCGACGAACGCACTAAACTGCTCGATTTCGCCACCGCGGCCTCGGACAACATTGAACATGCCGAGAATGCCCTGCATTTCGCTCTCGATAACTGGATGTACAATTCGAAATCTTCCCGCAAACTGGCTTGGAGGAAAGGCAAACTCATCGAAATGCCCGCCAAGGCCCGCGGACAATGGGGAATGGGTTCGGATGCCTATGGGAGACTTTATTACAACCACAATGGCCAATGGTTCGAGACTGACTGGGCAACCTATGACCGCCAATGGCCGGCCAAGGGAGATTCCGTAAAGGCCCCCACCAACCGGGTTTTCGGTATCCGTCCCAACACTGCCCTCAACCGTAACTACCGGCCTGGAAGAATCCTTGAAGACGGTCGGGTGGCCAGTGTTACCTCGATCAGCGGTCTGGCGGTGCACAGCCATGGGGCGTATGGCCCTGAGTGGGAGGGTGCAATTTTCTCAATGTCTCCGGGTACAAACACCGTGGGAGCCTTTTTGCCCGAAAAACCGTTCCCGGCCTCGGACAAATATCTCCACAAAACCTATCCGGATGCAATCTGGAAGGAGCGGGAATTTCTCGCCAGCACCGACGAACGTTTTCGTCCGGTCAATGCATCGATGGGGCCGGATGGTTGCCTTTATCTAGTCGATTTCCATCGCGGTGTGATTCAGCATAAGCGCTTTCTTACCTCTTACCTTCGCCGTCAGTCTGCCGAGCGTGAATTGGATAAGCATATCGGACTGGGCAGGATCTATCGAATCGTTCCGGAGAATCACAAAACAGTTGATCCGCCAAAGAATCCGGTCGTCGGGCTTTCTCATCCTCATCTTTGGTGGCGCTTGCGTTCCCAAAAACAAATCGTGGAGGGTGACCGTCAGGACTTGGCAGACCCGGTCCGCAAGTTGGCCGAGAATCCCAAGGCTCAACCGCATGCCCGGGTCCATGCCCTTTGGACCCTTGCGGGCCTGGGCAAGCTCCGGGAAAGCACCGTTCGGCAGGCGATCAGGGACGGGGATTGGTTCGTCAGCCTGACCGGACTTCGCCTGGCCGGTGAATCCAAGGGAGTTGCAGACTTTTTCCCCGATGAATTCAAACCGGAAGCTCAAAAAGTGGAGGACCGTTCAGATACTCCAAGCATACTTGCCTCCTACGCCGGTCTGTTGGGCAAATCGGGCTATCCCTTGCGGGCGGTCAAGACTTATAAGGATCAAGAGGCAGACTGGCTCAAAAAGGATAAGAAGCTTCTGAGTGCCTACCGCAAAGGCCGAGAGCAGTACACCATCAGTTGCGGTGCCTGCCACCAGGCGGATGGCAAAGGTCTTTCCAATATGGCCCCCACACTCGCGAAAAGCGATTGGGTCACCGGAGATGCGACCCGTTTGATCGCGGTTGCGGTGCATGGACTGATGGGTCCGATCAAGGTCAACGGTAAGCCGGTGGAAGGGGTTCCCCCAGTGATGCCGGCCCACGGATTTATGAAGGATGACCAGTTGTCTTCCATTCTCACTTATGTTCGGAACGCCTGGGGTAACCGGGCGGACCCGATTTCCGACAAGGATGTAGCGGGGTACCGCAAAGCTGAGTCCGCCCGGGTGGTTCCCTGGACGGAAGCGGAGTTTTAATCGACCGGTTTCCAGGGCCGTTGCCTGCTTGTGGGCGCAGGGTTCATTCACCAGCAACTGTAGGTTTTTTAGGGTTTGAGAGATGGTGAAAAAGGATTATGATTAAGGGATAAGCCGTTACCTGTGAAATCCACTGTTACAACACCCATATCCGCTTCGTCTGCCGAAACCGCTCGTGTGCCCGATAGAGGTTCTTCGCGTTCGCAAATTACCTGGTTGCGCTGCGTCTGCCTGAGCGTGGTGGTGATCTTGGTGGTTGGCGGAATCACCCGTCTGACCGGTTCCGGCTTGTCCATGGTTGACTGGAGACCGATCGCGGGAATCCTCCCGCCCATCACCGATAACCAGTGGAACGAGGTTTTTCAGATGTATCAGGCTTCTCCCGAATACCAAAAGGTGAACCAGGGGATGAGTCTTTCTGATTTTAAATTCATTTTCTTCTGGGAATACCTTCATCGGATTCTGGGCCGGATTGTTGGCCTGCTTTGTTTGGTGCCCTACCTGTATTTTCTTATTCGTGGTAAGCTGAGCCCACGGATGAAGGTGTTTGGTCTGGCTTTGATTGGGTTGGTGGTCGGACAGGGGTTGATGGGGTGGTACATGGTCAAGAGTGGCTTGGTGAACAACCCGGAAGTCAGCCATTATCGTTTGGCCGCTCACCTCAGTCTCGCTTTTTCGGTCTTCGGTTTGGCTTGGTGGATGATGCTGAGCTTACGAAGAGGGGAGACTCCTGCCCGAAACCTGGAGGCCCGCTGGGTGAGGCCCTGGGTTCTTGGGTTTCTCGGACTCCTTTGTGCCCAGATTGCCTACGGAGCCTTTGTCTCGGGAATGAAAGCGGGCTACGGGTACAACACTTTTCCGATGATGGGGGATGAATGGAAGCCCGACGCTCTCTTTGGGCTCAGTCCTTACTGGAAGAATTTTTTCGAGGACAAATTCACCGTTCAGTTCATTCACCGTTGGATGGGAACCGTGTTAACCGCCGGTCTGTTGCTTCTGGGTTGGCGGGCTTTCAAGTCAGGTGTTTTAAGTAAACTGCAGATCGTCCGGATGAAATGGGTCCTTGGTCTGGTGGGTTTCCAGTTTTTACTGGGGGTGTCCACCATCCTTCTGATCGTTCAGTTCCAAGTCTCCCTTCCGGTGATCCACCAACTGGTGGCTCTGTTTCTGTTTGCCGCTCTGCTCGGCTTGGTTCACTCCCTGTGCGGAAACCCGGATCGGGAATCCGCCTGATCGGATCCATCCCTTTTGGGGGATTTACTTGATCAGCTTACGGGCGGCGAGGTTGTTTAAACGGTGGGCCACTTCGATCACTCCATCGGTCACCGTCCGGTTGTAAGTCCGGCCGTCGGTGGTGTCCACTCCGTGTCCCTTGACCGCCTTGCGTAAGGGGGCGAGGGCAGGGTCCTGGTGGTGAAAAAGTTCAACGAAGACATGTTTGAGTTTGCCGGTCGGGGCATAGGCGGCGAGCAGGGCACCGATCCACCCGTCATCGGTGGAGAGGCATCCCCGGGTGGTCTTGGCCGAGGCGTGAAAGATTCCCAAGGCGTCATTCTTGGCTAAATCCTGAATCACCTTTTCATTTTCTGCAATCGACAGGTCGGAGTCTCCGCAGTGGGCGGCATCGATCATCACCTTGAAAAATTTCTTTTTGATCTTCTTGTTGATCCCCTTGACCACCTTGGCGGCCTTGGCCGCGTTGGTGAAGTTTTGGAACTCCACCCCACGCAGAAATTCGAGGTGCCAGGATTCGATAGTGCTCTTGGCGAGACCACACTCCTTGAAGCAACGGGCATGCACCTTGATCAATTGCTTGACCCCGGCATCGAAAGCCTTTCCCTTCAGTTTCTTCCCTGCCAACCATTCCTCGAAAGAGGTCGAGGATACATGGGGAACCTTGTACTTCTTGGCCACTTCGAGACCCGAGTTCAGCATTCCCACCACCGCGTCCTCATCCTTTGGGTTGAGCGGGTTGGCTCCTCCAACCATCATGATCAGGTGAACCTCAAGCTTGAGAGCCTTCAACCCCTTGAACATATCCTGCAAATCCGTGGCATCGGTTCCCGGGAAGAGTGTGACCTGCACGGTGTTGAGCTTCACCGGGGAGGTGCGGCAGAGCAGGCGCATGCCGGAGACGATCTTGAGATCGCCCGCCCGGGTTCGGGGGAGTTTGCCGTTCTCATCGGGAGCGAGGGCTCCGACGAACATCAGATGGGTGGGCACGACGCCGATTTTGACTTTTGATTTGTTGTGCAGGGTCATGGTGTGAGCGGGGTTGGGGTTAGGCGAGGGAAGAAAGGTTCTGATTCATTGAGAATTTCCGGGGATAATCAAGAAAAATTCCCGATTGGATAGTCTTGCNTNTNNNAATATGGTTCTTTCTTGNATAGGTAGGGGTTGCGNAAACGGGGAAAAATCTCCAAGATTTCNATCCCTATGCAGCAAAACCTGATCTGGTTTCTCAGNATCCTCATCGTGATTCAGTCCCTGGGCTATGCGGCCAAGTTGGCCGCTCCTTCNGCTCTTAANTCCTACCTGCTTGGTTCGATGGGGGGATCTTTCGTTTCGGGTCTCGATCATGCCGTGTGGCTTTTTCTCTTATTCGCATCCGTAGCTCTCTTGGTTCTGGGCTTTCTTCGACCTGCAGTCTCATCCGTTCTCGGNANAGTCGATTTTGCCCTGCTCGGTCTGCTTGCCCTGTGGCCCTTCACCCTGGCGGTCTTTTCCTGGCTGAACAACATGGGAGATGCCTTTCATGCCACNGATCCCATCGGTCATGCGGTGCGTTTCGCCGCCCCCCTGGCCCTCGTCATTCTCAGCTTTAATCCCAATCAGCTTTGGCAAANCCGGGTCGACTGGCTTCTNCGGCTNTCGGTGGCCGGAGCCTTNATCGGNCANGGATTGTGCGCCTGGTGGATNAANCCCTCCTTCATCGATCTGATTGTGGGCACCTTGGATACCNTTCTCGGGCAGGACCTGGCCGCCTCCNCATCCAGGCAAACCTTTGCNGAAGCTTCNCTCCCNGTGATTGCGGTTCAGGACTTTATCCTNGTCGCTCTGCTTNTGCTTCCCAACCGNAAAATNCGCACCGTCGCNATGTGGATGGCCATTTGGGGGTTCGTCACTGCGATGAGCCGGATGACCGCCTACGGATGGGGCAACTGGCACGATTTGGCTCTTAGGATTTGCAACGGAGGCATTCCTCTCTTTCTTTGGTACTCCTGGAAACAACCCAAAACCGACCCCACCCACTCATGAAACTAAAAACGCTCTCTCCTCTCATCCTCCTGTTTTTTTCCTCACTTTTCTCCGTGTCTGGGGAACAAGCTCCGTGGTTGGATAAGGATTACCTGNAGGAACGGACCAGGCAANTGACCCCGACCCGGACNGCGGCNCCCTCCCAGTGGCGGGTNATCTGGACNAAGCAACCTTCCACCCGGGCCACGGTTTCCTGGACCACGGGAAAAAAGGGAAACGAACACCGGGTCAGCTACGGAGTCCGTTCNNCTGCCGGACCCAANCTGACCGAATCGATCNANCCNCAGAGAAACGGGGCTTATTCCTCCGCCAAGGGAGAGTATTTTCATCACGCCCGCNTGTCCGGGCTTTCCCCCTCCACCACTTACGATTTTCAGATNGAATCCGACGGCAACAAGTCTCCCCTGATGCACTTCACCACCGCACCTGCGGATGACCGGCCGTTCCGGCTTTTATTCGGGGGCGATTCCCGAACCGGGATTGATGCCCGGGGCCAGGTGAATTTACTGATGGCGGATTTGTCGGAGAAGGACGATCAGTTGATCGGGTTCGCTCACGGCGGAGATTACATCATCAGCGGAAGGAGCTGGAGCCAGTGGTCCACCTGGCTCAGNCAGCACGAGCTGACGGTTGCAAAATCAGGGAAGGTTCTGCCCCTGATTCCCACGCGGGGTAACCACGACGGTGGACCCCTCTACGACGAGATCTTCGACACCCCGGGCGGGAAGGACAAAAATTACTTTTTCACCAGGATTTCCCCCAAGGTTGCCTTGGTCACCCTGAACACCGAGATCAGTGCCGCAGGGGAGCAGCGCTCCTGGTTGGCTCAAACCCTGGCCNACTTACGCCCGCAGGTGCGNTGGTTGCTCGCGGAGTACCATCGCCCGGCCTGGCCGGCAGTCAAGACTCCCGGAGCCGCCAAGAAATTCTGGGTCCCCTTATTCGAGCAGTACAACATGGATCTGGTGGTGGAATCCGATGGTCANGTCATCAANCGAACCGTGCCCATCCGTAACGAAAAGAAGGATTCCACNGGAATCGTTTANGTTGGGGAAGGCGGTCTGGGCGTTCCGCANCGCAGCCCCAAGACCGACCGCTGGTATTTGCAGAAACCNGGGATGGCGGGNGCCNATCATCATGTCATGCGTATCACCTTTGCGAAGGAGAGTATGGANTATGAAGTNGTCCTGCTCGACCACAGCGAGGCCGACAGCATGACCTTCCTGCCNCGCTGAGCNAGTCATTCGTCATGNCTCGGNCTCATNNACCNATGANGAAAAGAATAGCATGGATCATNGTAGCCGTCTTGCTTCAGGNTGCTCTGGAGTCCGCCCCCGAAGTGGTCTGGCACCGCTCCTACAACGGNAGCGGGGAGGAGAGNCACCCGCACTATGTCATCGAGACCCGGGACGGNGGATTTCTGATGGTGGGGGAGACCGGTTTTGTGGAGGACCGCACCGCCCGGATCTTTTTGGTGAAGACNGANTCCAANGGGCGGCTTGGTTGGCAGCGGGAATTTGGCCGGAGAGGATACAACCTGGGGAATTGTGTATGCGAGGCCGCAGACGGGAACTTTTTAGTGGCGGGTTCNCTGAGCAAGGACGCCGCTCTGATCAAGGTNGAAGCGGATTCCGGAGANACTCTCTGGACCCGAACCTGGGACTTGGGTTCTGAGGATGCCTTTGAGGGCGTCACCTTAAGCGAGGACGGGTCCATCCTGCTGACCGGGTATAGGGACGGCCTGGCCGAGGGCACCTTTCTTAACTGGGGCCGGGGAGTCGCCGTCAAAACCGATGCCTTGGGCAAGGAAATCTGGCTCCGGGATCTGTCCAAATTCACCAGCTCAGGCTACCGGNTCCGGGCTCTGGNCCAAGGNAGCCTGATTGCCTGCCATCCAAGGGACGAGGAGTCAGAGGAATACAACCTGCTCCGTCTCGATCAAAGCGGGAAGGTGGAATGGGCCAAGACCTACGGGGAGATTTACTGGGGATTTGATCAAAACGCNAAGGGCGAGATTCTGCTTNNCGGNCACACCCGAAACTCTCCCCTGAGTAAGAATCTCGATGTGCAGATGAAAGTCTTGGATAAGGACGGAANGACCCAATGGACCAAGTTCTTCGGGCAACCCCGGGGCTATGAGGGTCGCTGGATTCACGATGAGGTTTGGGGAGCCCGGGCCACCCCNGACGGCGGTTGGCTNGNGGTGGCNGGAACNGGGGACGAAACCCGAAGGTACGAGGGCAGGGCNCACCCCAGNGGTCCNTCCGGGCAATGGAAGATTTATCTGATCAAGACCGATGCCCGGGGGAACCTGGAATGGGAAGGGGTCTACGGTTCCAGGGAATCCGACTGGGCGGGNGAAGATGTCTGCATCACCCGGGATGGCGGGGCTCTGGTCGCCAACGACTGCGGAGCCTTTGGTTTCACCAGGATNGGAAAAGTCTCCCAGGTTTCNTNCAAGCCCGAGTATGGAGGACCTTAAGTTTAAGTCGGAGGGTGGCCCTAAAAAAANCAATTACAGGTTCCGACATAAGGTGACCTGTCACCTTTTCCTACTTATTATTCGCTTCTGACTATGCAGGCCAACTTCCAGGAAAAAGCCTTAGCCAGATTAGGCTGCAGAGCTTTTCTTGGCCTCGATTTGCGAGGGATCTTCCTCGGTTTCGGTCTTGTTGAGGTTGGCCACATGGTAGGTCGGGTCGTCCGGAAGCACCAGGATATCGACCATCATGCCCGCTTTCTTTAACAGGGCTTGGCAATTTACGCTGATGTGTTGAAGTTTAATGCTTTTTCCCACCTTGTGGTAACGTTCCCCCAGTTTGTGGATCGCTTCCAGTCCTGAATGGTCCCAGACCCGGGATTCCTTCATATCCACGATTACTGAATCCGGATCGGTCTGTGGAGAGAACCCCAGGTTGAAGTCGGTGACCGAACCAAAGAACAGCGGGCCATGCAGGAAATAGACTTTGGTCCCATTGTCCCGAATCTCATCGCTTCGATGAATCTGCTTGGCGGATTCCCAGGCAAAGCCAAGGGCGGAAACAATCACACCACTGATCACCGCCAAGGCCAGGTTGTGGGTGATCACCGTGATCCCGGAAACCAGGATGATCACAAAGGCATCGGTCTTGGGGATTTTACGCAGAATGCGCAGGCTCGACCATTCGAAGGTTCCAATCACCACCATGAACATCACTCCGGTCAGCGCAGCCAAAGGAATTCGTTCGATCAGGGAACTCGCAAAGAGAATGAAAGCCAAAAGAAAGAGTCCGGCCGCTATACCGGAGAGCCGGCCCCGTCCGCCCGAACGGATATTGATGATACTTTGTCCGATCATGGCGCATCCTCCCATCCCTCCAAAGAAACCGGTCACGACATTGGCCGCTCCCTGCCCGAGGCATTCCCGGGTGCTGTTTCCCCGTGTCTCGGTCAGTTCGTCAATCAAAGTCAGAGTCATCAGCGATTCGATCAGCCCGACCGCTGCCAAAATGAAGGAAAACGGGGCAATAAAGGCAAGAGTGTCCCAGTTCAGCGGGATTGAGAAAGACACCAGACTGGGTAGGGTTCCGCCGATCGAAGCCATGTCCCGGACTACCAGAGTGTCGAGATCCAGGCCAATGACCACCAGGGTGACGGTGCCAATCGCGGCGAGGGAAGAGGGGAACTGGGTGGTGAGCTTGGGCAGCAAGAAGATGATTGCCATGGTCAGGACGATCAGTCCCCCCATCAGGTAGAGATCCGAACCCGCCAGCCAGGCGGAACCGGGGACGGTGGGGCTTTCGGTGAACATCGGAAACTGGGCTTCGAAAATGACGATTGCCAGCCCATTGACGAATCCGAACATCACCGGCTGGGGAATCAGACGCACGAAACGGCCGAGCTTCAGGCATCCGCAAGTGATTTGAATCAACCCCATCAGAATGACCGCCGCAAAGAGGTACTGGACCCCCATCTCCGAGCCTAACCCAAGGGCTTCCCCGCGTTGGTTGCCCAGGAGCACCAGGGAGACCATGATCACCGCCAAGGCTCCGGTGGCTCCGGAGATCATTCCCGGTCGGCCCCCAATGACTGCGGTAATCAGGCAAATCATGAAGGCGGCGTACAAGCCGATGATCGGAGATACCCCGGCGATGATGGCAAAGGCGACCGCTTCCGGAACCAGGGCCAGGGCCACGGTTAGGCCGGACAGGAGATCGTCCTTGGCATGAATGCGGTTACCGAACTTGCGATAGATGAGTTTGAACACGATAGGTTGGATGAATGATGAAGGAGGGGCCGATGCGCACTCACTCGCAAATTTCGAAAAACCAATCCATCCGCAAGCCATGCATCCTAACCGACACCCCAAAAAGATACACAAAGGGTCAGGTATAGCGAAAACACCGCCCTGCGACAAGAAGATCTTGGTTCCCCCGAAAGTCTGGACTTTCGAAGTAGCCCGTAATTGGCTTTGCCTTGAGGTTCCAGGACCGTCAGTTTCAGCGTCATGAATTCAACCATCGTAACCCATCCGGGTGGAGCCCACAAAGACGAGTTCCTCGCCTGTTCGGTCCTGCTTGCCCAAACGCCCAGTTCGATCTTCAGAAGGGAGCCCACCGAGGAGGACCTGTCCGATCCGCAGGTTTTGATGGTGGATGTCGGGGGCAGACTGGAACCCGAACTCGGAAATTTCGATCACCACCAGTTTCCCCGCGATGCGGATCCGACCTGTTCCCTTTCCCTGGTCCTGCAAAAGATCGGTCTTTACGAGGATGCCCGGGAATTCTGTCCCTGGCTGGAAACCACGGAATGGTTCGATTGCCGTGGGCCCAACGACACCGCCGATTGGCTGGGCATCGACCGGGATACCATGGGCAAGCTGAACTCACCCATTGATGTCACCCTTCTTCAGTCCTTTGCCAAGCGGACCGAACATCACCCCGGCGAACCCCTCTGGGAGATCATGCGCGGGATTGGTTCGGAATTGGTGACTTACCTGACCACCCTGCGTTCACGGATTGACCGAGCCGCCGAGGTCGAGCAGCTCTGGACCCTGGGCGATGGGGACGATACTTTTCGGGCCCTCTTCGCCCCGCGGACCGATCCGCCCATCGAGGAAGTCTCGGGTGCCCTGGGTTGGCGGGTCCGGGAACTGGGATTGGAGGAGGAGGTGGTCGCCTTGGTTTATCCCGACGGTCGGGGGGAAGGCTATGGCATGCGTCGCTACGACGACAGTCCGGTTCTGGACTTCAGCAGGCTGGCGGAGGAACCGGATGTGCATTTCACTCACAACCGCGGGTTCATCGCGAAGACCGCTTGCACGGATCCCGCCCGACTCCGGGAGCTTCTCCTTTTGGCTCAGAACAGGTAGTTGTAGAGTAAACCTCCACCGAGGATGAAGACCTGAGGAAGGAAGTTCAGGATGATGCTGTTTTCCTTCCAGGCGAACCCGACTACGCTCCAAGTGCAAGCCCCGATTAGGTGAATGTAAATGTTCAGGGGGTGAATGTTAAGCGAGTGCAGGCAGATCGCGGTGAGAATGGTGAGGGCACTGAAGTATTTGAGGAAAACCATGCCCATCTTTGTACGAGGATGTGCCTCAAAGCCAAGCTTCGCATGGGCTATCTTGCAACCGCGTGCTCCCGCCTTTGTCATCGCGAGCCTTTCCCACCTTGTCATCGCGTGCCCCCACCTTTGTCATCGCGAGGGCGAAGCCCGTGGCGATCCACTGTGAACCAGTAATCGAACCGCACTCCCCGTTAGCGTCGTGCGAGACACGATGGATTGCCACGTCCCTCGCTTCGCTCCCTCCTCGCAATGACATAATGTGTTGTCATCGCGAGGGCGAAGCCCGTGGCGATCCACTGTGAACCAGTAAGCGAACCGCACTC
>NHCT01000037.1 GCA_002167605.1 Verrucomicrobia bacterium TMED40
TGGTTGGCTTTGGTGATGGTGACATTCTTATCCACAGTCGGGGCGGCCGAAAACTGACCGTTTCCGCTCTGGGATGCGGTAATCGTCGCACTACCTGAACCAAGAACCTTCAACATGGTTCCGTTTACCTCCACCACCAAGTTTCCACTGGTAACGGTGTAAGTAATTGGAAGGTTGGAGCTAGCGGTGGCGGTCATATTCGTGTCCGCGGCACCGTAGGACAGGCTCGAAAGATTCTGGGACCAGGTGATGGTTTGAGTCTGCAGGGTGTCATCTATGATGGTCAGGTTCTGCGTAACTGGAGTGGCCGCATCGTAGATCGAGTTTCCGCCCTGACTGGCAGTGATCTGGACCGTACCTCCGGCAACCAAGGTGGCGACATTACCGGTGATGCTGACCACCGAGGCATCGCTGCTGGCAAAGGAGACACCCAAACCGGAACTCGCAGTGGCACTCAGGGTGTAGGTCCCGGCACTAAGGTTTTGGTTGGTCAGGGAACCAAAGGTCAGCGTCTGAGCCGCTTTGTTCACGGTCAGGGTCTGCTCGACGGTAGGTGCCGGATTGAAGCTGGAGTTTCCATCCTGCGAAGCCCGAATCGTGGCCACACCCGTGCCCAAAACATCAACCGTGCCCGAGCTGGTCACAGTAGCAACATTGGAACCGGAGACCACTTCGAAGGTCACTGCCAAGTTCGAACTGGCAGTGGCGTTGAGGTCGAAGTTCGCCGAGAGGGCGTCCTGGTTTGGAATCGTGGCGAAGGTGATTGTCTGATCGGAACGCGGAGTCGCGGTCACAATCCAGTCCTGATAGGCGGTGGCAGGCAACCAGTTTCCGTCTCCCGACTGAGTCGCGGTAATCCGAACCTTACCGACCTTCAAACCCGTGGCGACATCCCCCGAGAAGGAAACCACCGTGGTATCGTTGCTGTCATAGCTGAAGGTCGACAATCCGGAATCCGCGGATACAGCCAGGTTAACCGTCTGGTTGACCTGCTTGTCGGAAAGAGGCTGGAAAGTCAGCACCTGCGTTCCCCCGAAAGCGGGCTTGGCCACTTTGTAAGTGTGGGCATTCGCGAAGTCGGAAGTAAGTCCCCATTTGTGGGCAAGATAGCCTTCGAGTTTCTCCCGAACACCTGCACTGAAAGCCCGGTCATAGGCCACAACCTCAGCAATCTGCCCCGCGAAATCATTACCGATCTTATCGAAAGCAGCTGGCGTATTCGGGTCCGTGCCCGTTCCTTTTTCCACGCCGTTGACATAGACGGCGTAACTACCCGAAGCCATTTGCAGGGTGAGCACCGCATAGGACTTGGAACTGCTGCCGGAATCGATCATACCACTACCTTGACGCTGTAGGCCGAATTTCCCACCACTGGTGGTGGCAAAGAGATTACCCCCGAAGGGCTTGGTGGCTGCAGTTTGAGCAGTTGCCTGACGCAGAACCGTAACGATGGTGCGTATGCTTGAGTCGCCGGTTAGGTCCGAGGTTTGGCTGGCCGTGTAGCTCAGAACGCCCTTGCCGTTGAGGCTATTGGCTAAATAAGTGGGTCGATTCGAAACCGTCCCCTGAACTGCGTGATTGGTGCTTGCCGAACGGTCCTTCCAGGATCCGATTGCAGTGCCGTTGGCAATGCTGTCCACCGTGGCATGATCACTGTCCACACTGTTGCCGTCCAACCAGAGCTTGAGCCCGGGTAGGGAGTTGGCGAAGAGGTTGTAGTAACCGACGGTGAAGGTTTGGTTGGCGTCGGGGGACGCATTGTAGGCAGTGTCTCCCGCCTGTGAAGCGGTGATGGTCACAGTGCCCGCACCACGGACCTTGATCTTTTGGCTACCCGCGGTGGTTCCCTCGACTGAGGCAATCAGCGGAGCCGAACTGACATAGGAAACCGCCAGACCCGAGCTGGCACTGGCACCGGGATCGAAGTCAAAGTCCCCGATCGATTTGTCGGTGATAGGGGAGAAGGCGATGGTTTGGTTGAGCTTGCCGATATTCAAGGTCTCGGTCACATCCGGAGCGGCGGCGTAGGTTCCGTTTCCGGCTTGCGAAGCGGTCAGGGTGAACGAACCGGAAGCCTTTAACTGCAAACGATTGAAGTCACCGGTGCCTCCACCGTAGACCTTGGAGATCATGGTGGCGTTCAATTCCGCATTGTACATACGCACATCATCAATCTGTCCACTAAAATAGGCGGAACCGTCGAACCCGATCTTAAGGACTGCAGTGGGTCCTGAATTTGTATTGATCGCAGTGGTTCCACTTCCGTTGGTTGCAGATCCGTTCACATAGACTTTCACTCCACCCGTGTTGCCGTTATGAGGAACCGTAACCGCGAGATGGTGCCATGCGTTATTGGCCAAGCCGGCCCCGGCGGTGATGGAGGTTCCTCCAAGATCAACCACTGCGGCTCCCGATCCGTTCAGGGAGACCTTGAATAAAGTCCCCGTCCCGGATGCTCCATAGCAAAGTATGGGTTTATTCACTGTGGAAGTTTTGAACCACAGGGAGAGAGTCCGTCGTTGCCCTCCGGAAATACCCTTGTGATCGACGCAAATCGCATAATCCGCTCCACTGAGGGTCAGAGCTCCACCGAATTTACCCTGACGGGCTACCGGGGGACCGGAATCCGTCCAATTACTCGATCCGTCGCTGCCAATCAGCACCGCGGTGTGCGAACTTGAACCACTTCCGCTCGAATCAGCCACGGTGGTGGCACTGGTCTCATTCAGCTTCCACCAGGAATCCAAGTTGCTCTGCAGGGTGACCGCGAGCTCCGCCTTACTGGTGTCGCTGACTGCGTAGGTTACCGGCAGGTTGGAGCTGGCACTTGCGTTCAGGTCGATGATCTGATTGATCGCGACACTGGAGAAGTCAGGGTTCCAGGTAATGGACTGGGGAGTCTTATTGGTGATAATCAACTGCCCATCCACATAGGAGAANACATACTTATCGGAAACGGCTCCAGAGGGTCGTACATAGAAGGTACCGGCCGTGCTTGAATTNGTGGCATTCGTGGTCACTGAAACCTGAGTGGAAAGGGAGGCATTGGTGTCTCCATTTTTCCATCCCGTGGTTTGAGAAGTGAGAGTGGGCATAGAATTACCAACATTAATACTGAAATCATCTCCGGTTGCGGTCAGTTGCGCTTTGGACACGATCACAGACTTAGAGATTGGAGTCGCTCCGTACATATTGGTGGTTCCAGGTGCGTACCCGCTCAAGGTAACGGTTCCCGCTTTCTTGATCGTAGCCTGGTTGCCGGTCCGAACGGATACAAAGTCTCCGTTCCCGGAACCATAGAGTGTGCTCACCTCGGCACCGCTCAGTTCACGGTCATAGAAACGCACATCATCCAAGTCCCCGANNATGCGGTTACCTCCTCCAGTGGAACGACCAAAGTGAAGATTAGCCGAACCCGGTTGGATTTTGGGTATATCGTTTTGACCCAGAAAGACTCCGTCCCCGTACATTTTCCAACGACCAGAGGTGGTCGCGGATTGGGCGTTGAAGGTATTCACCACATGGACCCAATTTTGAGAATTCCAGCTACTGGTGGGTCTCAAGTATCGGCTTTGGGTCGTCCCGCGAACATACAAGCGATCATTCGTGGTTGAGAAGTAAATGTGAAAGCCGGGGTTGGAATTCCCAGATTTATTATCGATGATTCGACCATAACCACTATACCCTCCGGTCCGCTTGACCCAGAAGGACACGGAGAAGAGGCCATCGAAGTTGGTTCTGGAATTAGCTCCAAAATCCACTTTGGAGTTGTTGTTATTGGAACCTTGAAACCTCAAAGCCTTACCGAATTTACCGGTAACCACCGTGACTTCGCTGCCCTTGGTTCCGTTCATTCCCCCAATGGTGGCGGTAACTGGATTAGAAGTTCCATTCAAGTCGTCATCGAAATTCCAATACCAAACCAAGCCATCCTCCAAGGAGTGTTGAGTCCGCAGGGTTCCGTTTACCTCGATGATGGATTCATCGCTCGAAGAGTAGGTAATTCCACCTGAATTCGGGGAGGTAGCACTCAAAGTGAAGTTGGCATCGCCATATGTGAGTCCGGCAATGGTCTGCCCCCAAGTCAAGGTACGACTTCCCTTTTTGATGTTCATTTGATAAGTCTGGGTCATGTTCCCTTCGGTGTTAGCCACCGTGATCGGGAAACTGAACTCGCCCGCAGCGTTAGGTGTTCCGGTAATCAAACCTGTGTTCGACAAACTCAAACCCTTGGAGGCAAGCGTGCTGTTGGTGGTCCAGCTGGTCGGGCCCTGAGTTGCGGGAATTTGGAAACTGTAAGGCGTATCCACATAGGCAATGAGTTTGTTGGAACGAATCGTCATCGCCTTGATTTCATAGCCTTCGAGAGCCCGATTGTAGTAACGGGCATCATCGATGTGAGTTTTGGAATAACCGTTCGGGCTAATAGCCCCGTTATTCGTGGCGTCATCACGGGCTCCAAAGGTAAGCACATACCCATTGGATGCCTGAATTGTTCCCGAGCGCGACTGCTCGTCGACCAGAACGCCATCAAAGTACAGTCTTTGCTTGGTTCCCTGGTAGCCATGAACCGCTGCCACATGGTGCCACTGACCGTCGCTCGGATCGATGGTTCCACTGTAATTGGAGGTTCTAGGATCCATTCCTCCCTGGGTTCCCCTGGTATAGAGATAGATGGCAGGCGTATTCATCTTGGCGATCTTCCATCCACCCTGACTTTCACCCCGCTTGGCCATCAGGGTTTCCCAATCGCCATCGGGCAATCTTTTGTACCAGATCGCGACGGTAAAGGCGTCTCCTCCACTAAAAACAGTCTCACTTCCTCCCGTGGTTACCCATCCGTACTTGTTTCCACCAAAGAAATCGAGCGAGTGTCCCGTGCCCAAGGCCGTGTCAGAGGTGAAGGTACCATTGACNTTGGTGCCGTGGTGGTTGTTTCCAGATGTATCCTCTATGGTTGCAGGCGTTGCGTTGTCGTCAAACAACCATTCTCCAACCAAGCCCACCCGGGTAACCGTATCGTATCCAACCTGTCCGACAATTGGAGTGAGTTTCGGAGAATTATCGAAGACTGGAGCCACATCCTTGTACGGATGATCAGAAGCCAGGGCGGCTGTTCCTCCCCATTTATGAGCAAGATAGCCTTCCACCATTTGCTCCTCGGTGAGNCCAAGNTTACGGGNAAAGATCATNAGTTCNCCGATATCCCCACCAAAATCATAACTCGAGTTNGCGGTATCGCGACCGATCTTCAGGTTNGTAAGAGTTGCCCCNCTTTCNGCAGATTGCTTGGAAACGAAGGAAACATACTGCCCGTTGCCCGAGCCTGGGGAAAGAGTCCAACCCGCTTCCTTGATCAGATAGGATCCACTGTCTCCCAAACCATTNCTGGGACGCTGACTNGCCACAAACACATGNTATCCNCCNGAGGTNGCACGCACNGGAGCGGCGGCCAGAAAATCATTCAGACCATCAAAGCGAACGCCNGCTTTGGTGCCGAAGACCNCAGTCTTNTAAAGCGGTTGGCTGGCCGCAGTTCCCTGATTTACATTAATCGCTGGTGCATTNGATTTATCCGTCCAGGAGGATAGGGCGGTTCCATCACTGATAGAGTCGGCGTTGCCATCCCCATTGATGTCGGTGGCGTCCAACCAGAGAGCGAGATCAGGTACTGTGTCTTTATTGAGTGCNGTGTTGGCAGGGACGAAGGATTTGACTTCACCCCAGACATTTCCACCCGAGTTGTTTACTTTGGTGGTGTAGTAGTAGGTCGTTCCCTTGGTCAAACCGGTCAGGGCCTTGGTTACCACGCCCAACCCGTGAGTACCCGCGATTTGGGCGTTGTTGTCCCANCTGCCGGCATTGTTGCTGGCATTGTTGTCACCCCAGTAGAAGGTGACAGTGGCGTCCTCACCACCCTGGGTGATAGTGGGCTCGAAAGGATCGCTCGAGAAGTAGGGATGGGAAGCGGTGAACATAGTGCTCATCAATCCCCACTTACGGGCAAGGTAGCCCTCGATTTTCAATCGCTCAGTCTCAGGCACCACTCGGTTGATAGCGATGAATTCAGCGATCTGAGATGTGGAAACCTCACGATTAGTTTGCCCACGGGCCCGATCCCAACCATTGAACTGCATTCTCTTTGGCCGGTAATTGGTATCATGCGCACCCCGATGCTGAGAGGAAATTTGTACGGCATCCAACCAGGCGTTCGCACGGTCCTGGTTATCGATGGTGACTTGGTAGAGGTGCCAGTCGTTGTTATCCTGAGCTACNGAATTATCAATCGGCTGAACCCAACCATTTAAGTGAGCCACCCGGTTGTAGTATTGTCCGTTCCCGGCAAACAACCAGTTCCAATTGTCCGATGAGGCAATAACCCTCTCACTATCAGTACCTGTGTACCTGGTAACCGCAAACATAGAAAACTGAGCGGCGTCATTNTACATGCTCTTAGCGTTGTCACTTTGCCAAAGGATGTCGTTGTTATCGAAATCGATCACGCCCAAGCCGTTAAGGATATTTGCCTTAAACTGAGGATCGCCCTGTGAACTGTCGGCATGCCTGGCATTTCCTGATTTGTCCGTCCAGGAAGTGATGTTTGCCGTGGTGGTATCCGCGGTGCCGTCCCCGTTGTGGTCGTTTCCATCCATCCACATCATCATGCCAGTAACCGTGCTTGCCGAGAAGGGGGCACCAACCTGAAAGGTAACCCCACCACTGGATTCGATTTTGGTATTAAGGGTCACCGAGTTCGGAGTGACATCCGTGGCCCCGGTCACCTTGATCGTGGGCGTACCGATCGTTACAAAGCTACTGGTATCAGAATAACCAGCTCCTCCGTTGTTGGCCGCCTTGAAACGGTAGTGATAGAGTTTTCCGGGTGCGAGACCAGTTAGGTTATGCGTAAAGGCACCGGTAGGCTTTTGACCCAAACTTGCGGTGGTCAACGGAGTCTTGGTGGTCGGTGCACTTGACTTATAGAGGTGACCGTCCGGAAGGCTAGAGGTAAGTCCCCATTTGTGGGCAAGGTAACCCTCCATGATCTCGCGATCGAGCCCCGCGACCACTTCATTGTAAACGATAAATTCGGATATGTGCAAATTCGCTCCGCTTCCAGCCGAAGCTAAACCTCCGATAGCCAGTGCCACAGTGTTTTTGGCCTGCATGGCACCAGAATCAGCTCTGTCGATCAGAATCTCATTGTTCAGGTGCATGGTCCGCTTGCCCTGACCATATGTGAAGACCATGACCGCTGGATCGTGGATNGACATACTGGCNCTCTCAATNTTGTCGGATGCGGTAGTGCCATGAACCCGGAACCCGTANGCGGGTGGATTGGTGTCTCCCCGGCGTGCCCGGAAGCTCCAGACATTGTCCGAATCATTATTGAAGGTCGTAGCTTTTCCGAACCAATAGCGCCAAGTTTGGTTGGCNTGTTCGTCNACNACNACGAAAACCGTCATTTTATCCCANCCGTCAAAGCCGCTGGCACTGTTGGTCACGGCCATATATTTNCCGTTGAAATGAAGGGTGGGGCGACTTCCATTGAATCCNTTGGCTAGGTAGGTGGGGCGNTTCCCNGCAGAATTGGAGACTGCTACCGCATGGTTGTTGTTTCCGGATTTGTCCTTCCAAAATCCAACTTGTCCATTATTAGAAGGAGGAGAACTTCCTGCAGCGTAGCCGGTATCCAGGTTAGCGGTGTCATTCGCATCCAACCATAATTTCAAATTACCAAAGGCTTTCGGCACCATGGTACTGGCGTTCTCATCGGCATCGTAATACAAGGTGACGGTGGGCTGATCGTTCCCGTCGTAGGAAAGCAAGTTTCCGTTGGCCGAGACCGAAGTGGTCGCCACATTGGTTACAGGTGCCGTGGTGATAGCCGGAGGCAAAGCCACCGTACCCGTGCGGAAAGCGTAGGCATCCGACCAACTCGTGCCACCCGCGTTGGTNGCCTTCATCCTAAAGAAATAGGAGGTATTTGTGGTCAGACCAGTCAGACCGGTGGAAATCGATCCGGTCGGTTGCAGANTTGCCAGATTCACGCTTCCATCCCAGGTAACCGCAGGGGGAAGGGAGCTTTTGTAGGTATGATCAGCTGGGAGAACGGAACGTAACCCCCATTTTTCAGCTAAGTATCCCTCCACCTTATCCGCATCCNCATCNGTCANNCTGGTNGANAAGCAAATTGCTTCNGCCANNTCCATATCCATACTCCATCCCGTTCCATCGTCCCCGAGTTTCCAGCTACTTCTTGGGTTCGGAACATTATCATTCACTGAAATACGAAGAATCATGTATTGATTAATCGTGGTCAGACTAAAATTACTCGAAGTAATCGCGGTGGCATTTTTCCATACTGCGGATGGATATTTATTGNTATGAAAATAGGCCTGATTTCTTTCAAAAATAAAGTTACTTTCACGACTTCCNCCACCACCGATAATTCCGCCATAATCACTCCATGTGGCAGAAGGGCTCTTCACCACATAGAAGTGTTCCTTGACCTTAAAAGTTCCGGCAATATTCATTTGTTCATCCCCGGTGGTACCGTTTGCAGATCCNCTGCGGAATTGAACCACTCGACCACTGCTCGGGCCGGCACTGGTGTTCAATTCAGGGGTGCCGGTGTCCACGGAGGCNTCTCGACCATTTCCGCTTTTATCCGCCCAATTTGTGATATNTCCATTGGAAGTGGAATCAGNNGTNCCGTCCGCATTTAAGTCCTTGGCATCAAACCAAAGAGCTAACGATGTACCTAATGCAGTGGGACTCCATGTTCCTCCAGAAGTCGCACTACTCAATCCCGCATCCACCGTGCCGTAAAACACGGTGACATTCGCATCAGCTCCTCCATTGTCAACCAAGGGCACACTGGTTGTGACTGAGTTTCCACCGATTGAGGAAACATATGGGTTCTTGGAAGCGTCCGATGGACTGGGAACAGGGCTAGGCATAATCGAAAGGAGTCCCCATTTTCGGGCAAGGTACACCTCCACACGCTGACGGTCATGGTCGGATAGCTTAGCGTTGTAGATAATAAGTTCGGCAATGTCGCCGTCCATGTAGGCACCGGTGTTCCAGCTACCCACATTGAAATTCGCCAAGGATACGGAGGCAGACCCTCCCAAGGATCCACTACCATCGGTGGAACCGTTATGGAAAAGAGTACCGGTTGACCCCCAAGTNGAAGCNACATCNCCACGNGTGAAGGAATCAATNGCCCAACTGTTNAGNACNGCAGGGTTGGATCCTGTTATCGCACCTCCACCGTTAATATCGAGTTTGTTGGTGAGATTGGTGGTTCCTCGATTACGAATGAGGAGCATGTTGGAAGCCCAGGAACCGTCCGAACCAAGAAGGGCTTCGTCGGCAGAATCAACCGTGTGCCGGTTGGTCACGGCAAAAATCGCGAAACTTCCAATGTTAGTGATTCCACTACCATTAAGGTAATCATCGGTTCCATCAAAGCGGACCACCGACAAACCATTCTGAGCACTGGAAATGTAGGTAGGACGGTTTCCACCCGTCGTTTGGGTGAGGTGTCGGTTATTACCACTTTTGTCCTTCCACTCGGAAACCGCACTCGACGCAATCGTAACCGTAGTCGTGTCGGCTGCATCCATCCATAGGGCAGGGGACAGATCCAGTGGAGTGAAGGTATCTTCGGTGGAGGCAAAGACCGGCTTGTTGGCCGCGACCCGGACGGTGATGGTCTCGGAGTTGGCACTGCCGGAAAGATTGGATGCTCCAAGGGTCACCGTGTGGTCACCGACTGCGGTGGACCTACCCTTGATATTTCCGCTGGCATCGATGCTTAACCCGGTTGGCAAACCGGTTGCGGTGAATGCGGTCGGGCCGTACAGGGCATTGACCGTACCTGCAGTCGGAGAAGCGGTTTCCCCGTAGATCAAGGCGACATCATTAGCGGTCAGCTCACCGGTGTAAATCCGGAAATCATCCATTTTACCTTTGAAGTAAGCATCATTGTCCCAGTTGGAACGGCCCAGGTATGCATTGCTTCGAACCTTACTTATAGGTGGTGACTTATCATTGCCGGACATACCAAGGTAGGCTCCATTGAGATAGAAACGATAACGCGAAGCATTGGTACCTCCGTCGTCTATGGTAACGACCAAGTGAAACCATTCCTGAAGGAGAGCCGATCCGTTTTGAGTGTGGTTTTCATTTCCTCCGGCCGAGTCCTTGACGTCCAATTGAAAACGGTCATTGGTGCCATTTTGAGCGATCAGAATATTGTCAACGTCGGCTCCGTTTCCAATGTCCATGACCCGGGCATAGTTGGCAAAGATATCCATGTACAACCACATCGAGAAACTCACCGAACCACCGAGGGTCCAGTTGGTTCCCATGTTGACATGCTGCCCCCCTGCATTTGAGGTGTTCATTGTCCCGGAATCCATTTTCAGGGCATTCCCCAAGACGCCGGGCACCCAACTGGAAGCACTTGCATTCATCGCGGTTCCGTTCCGTCCGTTCCCCGAGGAGTCCTTCACCACAGTGCCGGTGTTTTCATCGAACTTATACCAGAGAATCAAGTCATTTGCCCGAGTCGCGGGTGCCTGGTAATTCAGGTTGTCATAGGTCACGCTGATAACGCCGGGATTGATGATCACCGGAGTCGAATTCTCCGCCACTGTACCGGCAAATTCTCCGGAGCCTACATCCACCGTTCCTTTAGTAACACCGGAACGGAAGTTGAAGGCAACCCGCCCACCTCCACCCGTGGCTAGCTTGGAGCCCGTTCCGCCCTTTGCGGAGATCGTACCGTTGTTGACAATGTAATTACCAGCCATTCGGATGGAACCACCTGAACCGCCACCACCATTTCGGTCGTTGGTGTCCTTCTGGTTATTGGCCGATCCGTTGGCTGAAATGGTTACTCCAGTTTCAATGGTAAGGTTGCCATCGCCGTGAGCCTCCAGTGAAATCGCTCCGCCGCCGGCTCCTGAACCCATGTGATGACCGGACCCACCACTGGAGCCCCCATGCAAATGAGCAAGAGATGCTGAACCGTAGGCCTCACCAAATCCACCCGAGGAGTATTGACCGGGGGATCCGTAGCCTCCACCACCGCCTTTCCAGCGCATACCGTCGGATTCTAAAGTCGTTCCCTCCACACGGACCTGACCCTTACCAGGTCCGATTCCATCTCCCTGGTTGTTCAATTTCCCGTGCCGACCGCCCAGTTTAGCCACACTTTTCCAGTGACGGGCATTCGATGGACTGCGTGAACTCACATAGGTTTGATCCGTGGCATCTGCACTGAGATCAACCCCAACGGTGATGCTTCCATTGCTCTGGGTTTTGAGAATCAGCGAGTTATCACCCTGTAAAACCACATTCACACTACCTGTTAGGCTGATGGAATTAAAAGTGAAGGTGCAGGTTTTGTAATCAATATCGCCATCACTATGGGATTGAATCACTCCATCACCGTGAGCCCCGCTGGAGTGGTGCCAAAAACCAACGCTNGTGTCGATAGTTAGGGTTCCACTTGAATAAGATAAATCATTCGCCCCGGAATCACCTCTCAACGCGAGGCTTCCATCGAGCGTGGGGTACCTCAGGAAGGAGCGGTCGTTTCGACCCATGTAGTATCCGGAAAGGTCGTAGGTTCCGATCTTGATGGTTCCNTTACTCTCGAAAGCAATTCGCCCACCAGTGCCATCGAAATCCGCAACACCACCGGGCTCCAACCCGCCTCCCCGTGCCTGGAGCTCACCATTATTCTCAATGCTTCCGCCCTCGAGGCGAATGGAACCTCCGGCTCCACCCCCGCCCCCGCGGTTGTTGCTGGTGGTGTCTCCACCATTAACCGTAACCCTCGAACCGGTGTTCAGTTTCAAAACCCCGGTTCCATGTGCGATCAGCTCAATGGCTCCACCACCGGATCCAGCGGCTCTGTATTGTCCGCCACCTCCACCGGATCCNCCCAGCAAATCGGTTATGAAATAGTCCCCGTTNANATTTCCATATTGTGCAGTGGTGTGGTCAGGTTTAATCCCTGCATTTCCATACGCACCGCCGGTGCCATCATTGCTGTCCTGCCTCGAGCTCCCCTTACCGGGGCCTTTGCCATGTCGGTAGCTATCCTTACCTCCTCCGGCATACCCACCCAGTTTACCCGGGGTATCCGAAGTATGATCCCCACCGTCCGCACCATTGGCAATCAACTGGGTGGAAAGNGTNAGGTTNCCATGNCTTCNTGTACGAAGGGAGAGTGCGTTNGAACCCTGTAAAGTNACCAGGACCCCNGCNCCCAAACTGATCTCGTCCGCGGTGAATACGCAGACCTTGTANGGATAACCGGTACCATCGGAGTGGGTGNAAGTCTTATCGACAAAGGTACCTGCAAGGAAGGAACCGTCGCTGTGGGTGATCGTTGCCATACTGGTGTCGATGATCAGGCTGCCTGAAGTGAACACCAACTTATTGACCTGGGGACGAAGGATCTTAACCGTTCCTTCGGTTCCGGGACGACCCGTCCCGGTACCGCCTGCCGCGGTGAGGTTGGCGTTGGTCGAACTTGCGTTATTGACCAGGGATGTGGTGGCCTCCAAATAGACTCGTCCTCCGCCTCCACCTGCAGCTCCATCGCCTCCGCCGTCACTTCGATAAGTGTTGCCCGAGCTAATGATGCCGTTGGAGTGCTTGGCAGGCAAACCACCGTTTGCGGAGATGGATACACCGGTATTGATGATAACATTTGCCCCTTTTAAGTAGATTGCTCCCCCGGAACCCGATCCACCACTTCGGCGTGCTTCGTTCCAGCGGGCACCACCCCGTCCACCGCAGGCCGAGATATCAGCACCGATGGTCAGGGTTCCCGTGGAAACAATTTTGATGGCTCCGCCACCGCCTCCACCCTGGCGTTCATTCCCGCCTCCACCACCGGAACCGGCAAGAAGATGAGTGATGTCCGCATCGCCGTAAGTTCCGCCCGAAGCGTTGATGTTTTGGTACTGACCAGCTCCACCCACCGGCTCCGGACGACCGCCGATACCGGCATAGGATCCACCTCCAGGCTCCGATCCCGCAACCAGTGTGGAGGAGGAAAGATCATCCCAGCCTTTAAACTGAGCCCCGCCGGACTGGAAAGTATCCGCCGAAGTCAAATGTTCTGGGCCGGTACCGGCACCCCAGCCTGCGCTGTCCCATTTGTATCCGCCGTAACCGCCGCCGAGCTTGCTTTTGCGGACTCCAGCAANAGAGGTACCTTCGGTGCCGTTTGCATCCAAAGCGGAAAGGATGGTGGCGTCTCCGGAAACATTGATTTCCAAGGGGTTGGCCCCCGTGAAAGTGACCGCAACACCATCCCCAATATTAAGGCGATCGAAGTTATAGACAGCAACATTGTAACTGACGGTATTGGAACTGGAATCGGTGTAGGAACGATTAACGATCTGCCCGGTTCCTGAGGTTCCCGAACTCGCGGACCAGGATGGGGTAGGGCCATCGGTGTTGAAAGTGAGTGTACCCGTGGAGGTNTCCAGAGCATTTTCCGATACGAAACTCGCAGTGGAGTCGGCCCAGTCTGTTCCCTGGGAGTTGGTTCCCTTGATTCGGTAATAGTAAGTATTCCCCGCAACCAAGTTCGTGCCGTTGGCTTCAAGTAATTCCTGCTCATGCAGGAACCGACCATTAGACAAACCCTTAAGGGTGAAATAACCGTCTTGAGCGAGATCCAGAGGATCCATCACCACAAAGGAGCCGCCAGGAATCTTAATNTNTGGACGGATTTTTGCTCCCCCTCCACCTTGCCAATGAGCGATGGCAAGAAGGTACTGCTGCCCTCCGGTCAGGGCGATGTTGCTGGAGGTCCAATTCTGATTCACATGAGGGTTAGATCCATCCATATTGGGATTAAGGAACTCATTCCCACTGTTGGTAGAGGCGGATCCGTTGGTTCCGGATCCTCCCTCGAACACTCCATCCTGATCAAGGTCAATCCACATGGCATGNCGATCGTCTTTCTGATCCATCTTGAATTGGTAATTACCCGTGGNAGGTGCNGTGAAAGTGGTGGTGAACAAGGTCATGAAGTTGTCTTCCCAACCAAGGTTGTTGTTGGTGTTTTTAATGACCCCGGAATTAATGAAGTCTGCAGTGCCATTGAAGTACATACCTTGCGAACCGCCGGGCTCGCCCTTTAACTGGGCATGCTGATCATGGCTGGCCGAACGGAGGTTCTCCACATTACGCAAGTAACTGTCGTTNCGCCAGGTCGATTGGTAGCCATAGCCGTTGAAACCATTTACATCGACTTGTTCTTTATGAAAACGACCAAGGGCAACCTCCTGTTCCCACTCAGCAGGGTTCTCNCCTCCGTCATTCGATCCCCAGTACAAGGTTAAATCAACACCANCAACCGGATCATCGAAAGTGGGTGCAGACGAGGCATAGGCATGACCACCGGCTAGGCGGTTCGTCAGGTTCCACTTATGAGCGAGGTAGCCCTCGAGCTTGGAAACCTGTGCTGCAGANAGNGCATCCTGGTAAATCAACACCTCAGAGATGCGGACTTTGGAAGCCCCACCCGGAACACCGGAATCCTGACCACGACCACCAATCACAAAGTCGGCATCGGGGTTATTGGGTATGATACCCGAATCATTCATGGTCTGGAAAAGGCCGTCCAAAGTACCAAATCTCACTCCACCCGTGTACACAAAACTGCCCAGGTGGGTCTGTTGCTCGGTCCAGGCAAAATTTCGGTCGTCGCCTCCCGAAGTACCTACTATACGGAACCGCAGTTCACTACTCCTTTGAGTAAGTGCCCATCCGCCGGTTGTACTGCCCGTGTTTCCAAGCACATTCCTCCAATTCGCCGAATTGTAGTCCTCCCAAGCAACCACCAAAGTTAATTTATCCCAGCCATTAAAATCAGTCCTTCCATTGGCCAAAAGGAGGTAATCGTTCGACCCGTCAAATTGGACGGTGGGCTTGCTGTTCATACCCGCCGAATAGTACTTGGGTTTGTAGCTGTTGTTGTTTTGGTAAACCACCGCATGGTGACCGGTTCCACTCTTGTCCGCCCAGTATCCGATTGCGTTGCTGTTGGCAGGTGTTCCGCTTGCCCCGGCGGAAGTGCCCTCATCCATGGTGGAGGTATCGTTAGCGTCCAACCAGAGCTTGAGGTTGGGAAAACGACTGGCAGAGAAGGAAGATGTTCCCTGAGAGACCGTGCCTGTACCGGTTGAAGATACACCTCCCCTGAAAGTGATGGCTGTTCCCGTGGCATTGAGCACCGATCCATTGTTCACCACAGGAAGATTGGAGGTTTGCGTGGTGAAGGAAATGGTGTTGGATGCCCAAACCCCATCAGTGGATGCCGAGTTGTAGGCACGCACGCGGTAACGGTAGGTGGTGTTGGGAATCAAGTCTCCGATGACTTCAGCAAATGCCCCCTGTCCCTTCTTTCCGATCTCCTGGACATTGGTCCATGATGTGGCTGTGGTGCCACCGTCCGTTAAGCCATAATAAATACGAATGGTGGGGGCATCTCCACCGGAGCTGGTTACATTGCCATCAAAAGAGGCCTTGGTTGCCTCGATTGAGCTGGCGGCCAAACTCGTCACGCTCGGAGCCACTGCGTCGACCGTAAGGTTCAAAATTACCTGCTGGGCATCACCGGGATTTTCAGGAGGGAAGAGGGCACCCAATTGGTCCGGATTGGAGTCTGCGTCAGTGAGGTTGCCGTCATCATCAGAGTAATTCACGATAATCGAAACCGGATAAGAACCGGCGGAGATCGGAGTACCGTAAACCTGACCGGCGGTGCGACTTGCACCACCAAAGGTTCCATTGGTTGGAGCAAAAGCAAGTCCACCCGGTAAATTCAGAATGGTGTAGCTAGAAGGCGTGCCCACTGCACTGGTGTTGTAGGCGAAAGAGGTGCCCACGGTGGCGGTCACTGCAAGGGAAGAGGTTACAATCCTCGGACCGGTCACGGCTCCACGGGTTACGAAATCCGAGCTTGATTTCTGGTTGTCATACGCAGCCTTGATCCAGTCTCCTGAGCGACCAACTGAAGAAATGCGGGCTTCGTCCATGGAACCATTCAGCCTGCGGCTACTGTGATCATTACCCAGTCGGACATCGAGGTAATCTCCGGTCGCAGGCATGGTGGTGTATCCGCTGGAATAGCCAGTTTCGACTCCGTCAATGTAGAATTTGATGCTGTTCAGGTTACTGGCATTTTCAGGAAAAACCGCGGCCACATGACGCCAAGTGTTGTTGTTCATCGCGGAATTGGACTCCCGTCCGCCTCCATTCAATTCAACACGTAAGTTTCCACTTCCCTGGTTTCTCCAAATCCATTTTGCGTTCACCGCATCCTGCCCCCAGGACATGAGAGCTTTATCTGTGCTGGAGGTTTTAACCCAGGTCTCCATAGAACGGGCTGCTCCTCCGGTCACGCCCTTGAAGCCAATAGCCTCAAGCTGATCATTGCTCCCATCCAATACAATGCCGTTTCCAACCTGTCCGGTGCCGGTGGTGGCTCCACCCTCCGCAGTGAGGTGGCGGTTGTTACTGGTGGAATCCGTGGTAAGAACTCCCGTCATTTCCTGAAAATGCCAGGCAGCCTGGTAACCATTGGACCATGTGGAACCATCGAAAACATAAGAGGGAGCAGTCGCCTGGGAGGCATCGCCCCAAGCCGCGGTGATCACGGTGTTGGTTCCTGAAATCGATCCGGAACGCACCCAAATGCGGGAAGTTCCAGTGATGTCCCAGTTCTCGATCTCATAAGGTAATTCTTCCCCAGTGGATGCGTAAAAACGCAAGTCTCCGGCAGTGGCGGAGGCAAAGGAATTATAACTGAATCCACTGATTCCGGAGTCAAAGGTCAGGAGGACGGGGAATTGGCTGAGAGTCGAGGATCCGGCATAGCCAGAGAGTGTAAAGTTCATCTTGTAAGGATACGCATCGGGATCGGAAATCTTGATGGAATAGGTCTTGCTTGCGGTTTTGGCCACGCCTGCGGCATTGGTGCCCGCTGCGGACACCGTAAAGCTGCTCGCTCCCACTTCATCCGTGGATCCGGTGATTTGTCCGGTGGATGCATTGATCGAGAGTCCGGGAGGTAAACCAGCTGCGGTGTAAGCAGGGGACCCGCCGGCGAAGACCGTTGGGGTAAATGGAGAAATAGTGACATTTTTCTTTCCGTACAATTCAGAGACCGTGTCCTCAAAATAGGGAGGACCTGCCAGGGTTCCGTAATTGACGAAGGAATTGCCCGGAATCTGACTTTGGTGAGTTGCATTCACCCAGCGTTCGTGTCGGGCGATCTTGTGCAGCCCGACCTCATCATGAATGGCCCCGGCGGAATTGTTGTTGGCCTGGGCAATGACGAAGCCTCCGACTTGAGCCCCCTCCTGGAAATTATTAGAGGTGTTCAGGACTCCATTCATGTACAGATTGAGCTTGCCGCCCGTACCGGTAAAGACCAAATGATTCCACTCGTCGACATCGAGTTTGCCGGCAGAGTTGTTGGAAGAATAGAGGTTTGGATGCACAATCCCGCTCGCCGGCACATGAATCCGGGGAGGGTTGTTGGTATTGGCCTCGAAACGCAATTGTCCCCCGTTGGTTGTATTGATCCCGTAATAATCGTGCCAATNCTGNGCATNGTCCACAGTTGCCCNGACCCAACCGGACANAGTNAAGTCATCCAATTTNACGGTNCCGCTTATCGAACTGGCGGAGAACCACCGATTTTGGTTCTTAGCGAAATTGTAAGCACCACCGACGATCGACACAGAAGCTTTCTGGGGAGGATTTGCAGAGTCATTCATTTGGGCATGATTGGTATGAGGACTGGAATCCGGAGCGGTCGCACCCACTGCCTGATCCAAGTGATACATCCCGGCGTAGTTGGACCAGGCGGAACCGTCGGTCACATAACTCGGAGTCGCGGACGCGGAGTTCCCCCATCGCATGATGACCTGATCGTTGCGAACCAAGCTTGGTACATTCAACCAAATGACGGACTTCCCCGATTGGTTCCAGCTGGCAATTTCATACTTCAATTCGGCACCCGCACTTGATTGGAAACGCAAATCCTCTCCATTGGCCTGACATAGGGAATGCCTGAAACCGGCCGCCTTGAAAGTCGCATTATTTTCATCAAGCGTGACCATGAGATTGAAATCAGAAATCGGCGAATAATCGACCCCGATCAGATCGACCTCACGAAAGCCAAGGTAAGAGTTAGAACCGGAGGCCTGAGTGACCTGTAGTTTGTAGTATTTGTAATCACCGGGGGTATCCGCGGTGAAAGTTTTTTCCTCGTTGCTCGCCCAAGTGCTTTGGTGGTTACTGGAGGAGGCATTCATGTCATCCACCACCGACCAACTCGATCCATTGTTCGAACCATAGAGTAAGAAAGCCTTGGGTCCGCGAGCCGCGAAATCCGTGTTTTGCCCCTTGATTTTATAGCTGGTCACTCGAAAGGGATGAGTGAATGTCCAAGTCAGATTAACATTAGGCAGGGCACTCTGAAAAGGAAGCCAACGGTTATCGCCACCCGTTCCCTTGTCCTGATCAAACACCTTAGCCAAGGCATAGGAGGTATGGGCAGGAGTCGTCGAACTGATGGTGGCTTCAGCATTGGTAGCTGATCGGTTCATGCCTGCAAAATCAGTGGTCAGGATCATGGAATAATCAAAGGGAGCATTATCTCCAATGGTCACCGCAACTTCCTTGAACCCAGTGCCGTTCGCATTGGATGCTCCGGCTTTAAAGGTCACCACACCACCAGCAGTGGGGGTGCCTGAGATCACACCTGTCGCCGCATTCACACTCATCCAACTGGGAGCGTCAGCCAAGGAATAACTGGTCGGGTTATTGGTGGCAGTAATTTGGTAAGTAAAAGCCATTCCGGTGGCAGCGGTTGCAGTCGCTGAACTGTTGACCGTGATCCAGGGTTGCCCGACATCCCCGAGCCCTCCACCGTAAATGCTGGCAACCTCGGTATCAGAAAGAAACGCATTGTAAAAACGGACATCATCCAGCCATACATTGGAATAACTACCCATATTGGGAGAAGCCGGGTTGTAATTGCCGGAGTTATCCTTGGCCCCGAAGACGAGGGCAGAATTGGTGACATTCACCGCACCCGAGCGATCTTCCGATGCGACCAACTCACCGTTTGCAAAAATCTTCAGTTTACCTCCGCCCCAAACACCCGCCATATGGGTCCAGTTGATGACATTGATGGTTGGTCGAAGTTGATCGTCTCCACCAGGACCGCGCAGAGTAAAGGACACTTTTTGCTCACCAGCATAACGACGCATTTGCCAACCTTGGCTGGATTCTCCGCGCTTGGCAACGAAAGGGGCCCAATTTTCGCTTGGAAAGTCCTTTGTCCAAAAGGTGATGGAGAACTGATTGCCTCCATCAAAGGTGTCTTCCCCATTGGTGGATACCACCACATAATGATTTCCATTCAAATCAATTGCCTTACCGCTCCCAAAGGGGCTATCTGACTTGTGCTGGGTGGAAACATTCGCATGGGAATTACTCTTAAGCAAACCGTGGTTGTTGTTACCGGAGGAATCCTTAACGGTTGCATTGGTATCATCGTCGAATTTCCACCAACCAATCAGGTTGGTGCTTCGGGTGGGGGAGGTTTGAATCGAACTGGGGGTAAAACTGGTGGACGCAGTTGCCCATGAGTCACCCACCCAGTTGGATGCCTTGGCCCGGTAATAGTAAATGGTTGGTGCACTCAGTCCGCTGGTGATTTCCCCGACTAAGTTGCCGGGTTGAGCGTTGCTAATGGTGATGGCGTTGTCCCAGGAGGCTTCGGTGGTTCCACCGTCATTGTCCCCCCAATACAGTTTAACCGTAGTGGTGTCTCCACCGGTGCTTTGTAAATTAAGGTTAAGCTTAGCAGCGGATGAAGTGACATCGGTCGCGGAATGCAGGTTGCCGAGAATGGGTGCACTCACCGAGGTAGGTGTGGTAAAAGCCTCCACCTGTGACCAACCGGTTCCTCCACCGGATCCACCAGCGGTGTTAACTCCCTTGAACGCGTAATAGTAAGTGGTTCCTCCGGTCAATCCGGTTATGTCGTGAGCGAGTGCAACTGCTCCCTGATTATCAAAGTTGTAATTGCTGTCCCAACTGCCCGCATTGGTGCTGGCGTTGTTGTCTCCCCAATAGACTGTGACATTGGCATCGCGACCGCCAGTGTTGG
>NHCT01000038.1 GCA_002167605.1 Verrucomicrobia bacterium TMED40
TTAATCAATTGAGCGGAGTGTTCCGCGGTGAAGCTTTGGTACCATACGGAACCTGCGCTTGCGGAGGGGATCCCTGTATTGAATGTATCTTGCTCAACCATCAGGGTTGCCTCAGTCTCATATTCAATGGAACTTTGTGCAGAGTCGGGCGAAGTGGTTCCGCTATCCGGTGAGGTGTATCCAGAATCGGGGGAGGTGGTGCCTGAGTCTGGTGAAGCAGAGTCTCCATCCGGGGATGCGTATCCGCTGTCCGGCGAGGTGGTGCCAGAGTCGGGCGAAGTGGTTCCGCTGTCCGGTGAGGTGTATCCAGAATCGGGGGAGGTGGTACCTGAGTCGGGTGAAGCAGAGTCTCCATCCGGGGATGCGTATCCGCTGTCCGGGGAGGTTGTTCCTGAGTCGGGTGATGTGGAAGTACCTACTCCTGAATAGAGCAAAGCAACTTGATAACTAGACAATTCTTCAGAGAATGTAGCCCAAGAATGCATAACACTTCCCTCAGCCATAGCATCACCTCCCTGTGAAAACATAATGTAGACTGAATCTGACAAAGAAAATGTTCCGTTCCAAGTTCCACATAAATCCCCATTGATATACAATTTACAGATGCTGGTGGTAGCATTTTGGGTGACAACAACATGCACTGGTTCTCCAAAAATCGAGTTAACGCTTTTACCGGTAGCTGGAATAAAAATAGCGTCGTAAAAGCCGTAGCGAGTGATGCCGAAAACCCCTTGGTTGTGATGTTGTTCGACTCTAATCGCATAAGCGGAATTCCCTGCAATCGCAGTTGCTGTATACCCTTTGAAGGCAGTAAAGTAAAATTCGAAACTAGAATCCCCCGCGTTCAGATCACCGAAGTTCACAAGTGTTGGAGAGGCGTAGGAGATTCCTTCTGAAGAAGCGACAAGGCTTTCAATTTGATCGTATCCAGAATCAGGTGAAGTGGTGCCGGAGTCTGGAGAAGCAGTGTCTCCNTCCGGNGATGCGTATCCGCTGTCGGGGGAAGTTGTGCCAGAATCGGGTGATGTGGAACCGCTATCGGGTGTGGTGTATCCTGAATCGGGGGAGGTGGTGCCTGAGTCTGGTGAAGCAGTGTCTCCGTCCGGAGATGCGTATCCGCTGTCCGGTGAAGTTGTGCCCGAGTCGGGAGAAGCGGTATCCCCTTCCGGTGATGCGTATCCGCTATCAGGGGAAGTGGTGCCGGAGACAGGAACATTAATAGGAGTCAGGTTTTGAGCAACCAAGTAAGCGTCGATGTCCGCCATGGAGCTTATGTTGTCCGGGTTGGAAGGGTAGGTGAGAGCCGCTTGGGCTTGCCAAACGCCGCCATCGAAATACATCAGGGGAATTTCGATGATTGGTGAACCTTCAGAGTCAACAGCTTCGACAAAGGAGTAGTTTCCTTCCATGACTATACCCGACAGGGAAGTGTGGGCAAGATAAGCGACTTGTGTGGAGTTGAGAGAGTAAACAGCTGTATAGCTGCTGTCTGGAGAAGAGGAACCAGAATCGGGTGATGTGTATCCGCTGTCCGGGGAGGAGGTGCCAGAGTCAGGGGAACTTGTACCGCTGTCAGGTGAACTGTATCCACTATCAGGCGAGGAAGATCCAGAGTCCGGAGAATCCAAGATGGTAAATGCGTTCTGCATGGAGCTGTGTGCCGTGCAGTAGTACATCAGGGATCCGGTGAAATCAGATGGGATGGTGACAAAAAGACTACCTGTCGAATAAACCAAAGGGGTGGGAGTTCCTCCTCCCATCACGGTAACCAAGGGTGATGAGGTGTCGCCATAATACTCACCAATCATAAAAGGGTGAGAATTGGAGACCCCCCAAGCTTGGAAAAGATAGCTCTGACCTCGATGTAGGGTCAAGGATTCGAGGTCAATCGGTTCGTTGTCTTGATCCTGAGCAGTGTAGTATGGGAAGGTGGAATCCCCGCCACCGACCCAGACCGGGGTTGTGGTTGCCTTTAGGTTCTGTGCGAAGGAAGCAGCTACAAGCGTGCACAAAAAATACCGACAAGACTTTGCACATCGTGATAGAAAAGAATTTAAGCGGGAGTCTTGGGAAACCATAATGACAAAGTAAGGCGAACGAAGATAAACAAGTACTTATCAGTTAGCGCGAAACGGGAAAAAAATACAAATAGATTCATATTTTTTAAGAATTTTCTACATTCGGTTTTTTTCGGAGCGAAAAACCTTTCGATCCAAACCCTATGGGACTCGGTTCTACTAAAAGAAATGAAATTTTCGATTCTACACGCTTGCGGTCTTCTACTCCGCCACCTAAATAAGATACTAACCCACCATTCCTCTCCATGCGTAGTCTTTCAATTATAACTCTTTTTTTAGCCTGTAATGCCATCCACCTAAAGGCCAAGCCTTTGGTGATGTGGATCAGTTCCTTTCAGGATCAAGTGTATTACGAGCAGATGGGCGAATGGTATGTCAAAAAAACCGGTAAAGCTTTAGATCTGGAAATCAAAGCCTATGGTTTTCGGGAGATGCCTGACAAATTAGGCGTAGCCTTGCGAACGGGGCAGGGTATCCCGGACCTCGTGCAATTGGATGAGACCTTTTTCGGAGTTTTCCTCAATGGTCCATCGCCCTTCGTCAATTTGAGCGAACGGGCGAAAAAATCCGGTTTGCACAAAACCCTGCATCCGAGAAGGCTGGAGGTTTTCACTTATAAAAACGAACTTTTGGGACTTCCTCAGTCCTTGAGTGCCATGATGATGTATTATCGCAAAGACTTGTTTGAGGATTTTGGGATTGAACCTGCCGATCTTAGCACCTGGGCGGATGTAGCCAGAGTCGGTTCTCGTCTGATGGATAATCACAGTCAGAGGCTGCTTGCCCTAGACGGAACGTTGTTCGATGTTCTGTTGAGGCAGAAAGGCTCGGATTTGTTCGATCGTACAGGCACTTTCCTGCCGGACCAGAAAGTTGCCCTGGATGTGCTGACCGAATTTGCAGAAATGTCCCAGGCTCAAATTGCGGTGATGCCGGACCGTGGTTCCATTTTTGATCCGGTTTTCTTCAGCGGGGATTTGGAGACCGGAGAGGTCCTGTGTGTGGCAGGTGCCGATTGGTATGGTTTGGACCTTTTCCAGCAGTTTGCTCCCGGCATGCAGGGGAATTGGGGCATGATGCCATTGCCCACCTGGCGCAAAGAAAACGGCGAACTGGGCCCCCGCACCGCAACCTTCGCGGGGCAAGGGTTGATGATTTGCAAAGCGAGCAAGAAACAGGATCAAGCGTGGAGCTTCATCGAGTTCGTAATGAAAGACAAGAAGGCCAATGCGGAGCGTTTTTTGCAGGGAAACAGCTTTCCCGCCTACTTACCCTCGTGGAAAGACAAGCGATTGCTGGATGAACATGAGTATTTCGAACAGTCTATGGGCAAGTTGCTGGTGGAGTTGGCGGACGAGATTCCTCCGGTGGTGGTGGATCCGCGTCGGCCCCAAGCCATTTTCCTTATGCAGGAGAACTATTTTGGCTCGGTAATGTTTGGGTCTCTTTCTCCCCAGGAGGCTCTTTCCCAATACCAGGAGGCGATGAAAACCGGCTGGGGGGAAGGACGGTAGGCCAATCATGAAGAAAGGCCAATTGTCCGGGGATGGTTTTTCCTTGGCGGTCTTACTTGCCCCTTTTTTTGGACTTTGGCTTTTGTTTTGGCTGGCTCCCTTGCTGCTTGGGTTTGATCTTTCGCTTCAACATTCGGATTGGACCTCCGGTAGGGTTGATTTGGACCCAACTGCCAGCGACTCTCGCTACATAGGCTTGTCCAATTACCAACGGGTTGTGGCAGACCCGAAGTTTTACAAGGCGATTCGTAACTCTTCCCTTTATGTGTTGGGCACGGTTTTGATGATCCTGCCTCTTGCTTTCGTCTTGGCTCTCAGTTTGCGTGGACTGCGCCGCATGCCCCGGGGCATTCTTCTTTTTTGTTTAATGATTCCGGGCTTGGCCATGCCCGGGGTGCTTTCCACGCTATTTTACCTGTTTTTTCATGGTCGGACCGGGGCTTTGAACCACTATCTGATCATTCCACTGGGTTTGAAGCCCATCAATTGGATGATGGATCCGAGTTTTATTCTGCCCTCCATGGTTCTGCAGTCGGTTTGGCGTTGGACCGGTATGGTCACCCTGTTTTTCTTATGCGGGATGGAATCTGTCCCCAAGTGGCAGTTGGAGACCGCTCGCTTGGAAGGTGCTGGAGCTTGGTTGAAGATCCGTTCCATATGGATTCCGAGCATTTGTAACCTTGCTCTGTTTGCAGCGATTTTTTTGGTTGTGGATGGTTTTGCCTCCTTTTCGGGAGCCTATGTTCTGTTAGGTGGGTCGGGGGGCATTCTGGATTCCGGTCTGCTCTTCGTAACCTATGTCTATCAGGTCGCGTTTCCGGGAGGGAGCGGGCGATTCGACTTTCCAGCGGCTGCCGCCATGAGTCTCTTGGTCGCTCCAGTTCTTGCTCTGTTGCTTTTTCTCACCCTGCGTCTTCGCAAATTTCTTTCCTGGGTATGAATCGGTTCTCTCGTTGGCTGGTGGTTTTGGTTGGAGTGGTTCTTTGTCTTTATCCCTTTTTGTGGATGTTTTTGTCTTCCTTTAAAACGAACCGGGAGATTTACCAACCCACTCTGCTTTTCCCCGATTCCTATGACTGGGGAGCATATGCTTCCCTGTTCGGTGGTGAATATCTTTCCTTCTTCACCTCTTTCGCAAACTCCTTGGCCTTGTCTTGCGGACAAGCGTTTTTGGCCACCCTGGTATCCGTAGGGGCGGGTTTTGCATTGGCCAAATTTCGTTTGAGATGGGCGGGGTCAGCCTTTTTTTTGGCCGTTCTGCTTGTGGTGCTTCCGAAGCAGACTCTTGCGGTTTCGATGTTCGAATGGTTGAGCCTGTTTGGATGGCACGGGAGCTTGTGGTCCCTGATTCTGCCGGGAGCGGTTACGGGGTTGGGGGTGATCTTCTTTTTGCAGCTTTTCCGTAATTTACCGGACGAGTGGCTGGAAATCGCCAAGATCGAAGGACTCAGCCCCCTCCGCTCCTTCCAGCTTCTTTTACCCTTGGCCTTTCCTGGCTTGGTTACTTTTTTTCTGCTCCATTTTGTGCTGAGCTGGCAGGAGCACTTACTTCCCTTGCTGGTGCTGAATGAGGAGAGCATGACCCTCCCGCTTACTTTGGCCAAGTTGCGTGACGCGAGTCATCGCATTCCCGAGTCGGTAAGCATGGCGGCGGCCACGCTTAGCTTACTCCCGGTGATGGTGATGTTTGCGGTGTGTTTCCGGCTGATGAGATCGGCCCTTCGTGAAGTGACCCATTCCTAAATCCGATTCCCGGTTTTAGGCTCAAACCAATGGGCTTTTTGCCAATCCGGAGAAACGGAGATTGTCGTGCCGTCCAAAGAAACACTGGGTGAAACCCGGGCACACATTCGCTCCGCCTGGGTTTCGAGGTGGAGAATGCGGGAGTCTCCCAAATCCTCCACTCTTTGCAACCGAGTGATCAGCCGAGAGTTCGGTTTATCCTGGATGGATTCAGAAAGTAGGAGATCTTCCGGGCGAATGCCCAAAGTGATCGCTCCGGAAGGGGGCAGGGATAGACCGTCGGGCATCGGGAGGCGGACCTCGTTCAATTGAAAGAATCCATTGCCCGAAGCATCGGTTTCGATGTGGCCATTCAACAGGTTGATTTGCGGAGAACCGAAGAATGTNGCAACAAATCGGTTGGCCGGACAGTCGTAAATCTCTCTNGGCGTTCCCAATTGGGCAATCCGTCCGTCCCGCATCACGCAAATTCGTTCTCCCAGGGTCATCGCCTCGGTTTGGTCGTGGGTCACGAAAAGAGTGGTCCTGCGGTCCTCCTGATGTAAGCGGGCCAATTCCTGACGGGTGGAAGACCGGAGATGGGCATCGAGGTTACTCAGGGGTTCGTCGAGCAAATGGATCGGGGGGTTGCGGGCGAGGAGCCTGCCCAAGGCGACTCGTTGCCTTTGTCCGCCGGAAAGTTGGGCAGGTTTGCGCTTGAGCAGATCGCTCAGTCCCAACCTTTGGGCAACCGGTTCAATAATGGTTCGGGTCTCGGAGGAGGAGTGTCCGCGGGCTCTAAGGCCAAAGGCAATGTTTTCAAATACGGAAAGGTGGGGGAAGAGGGCGTAGTTTTGAAAAACCATGCCCAAGTCGCGGTCCTTGGGTTCGCTGTCGGTGATGTCCCGGTCGTCCAGAAACACCTGACCCGTCGTCGGAACCTCCAAACCGGCAAGAATTCTCAAGAGGGTGGTCTTTCCGCAACCCGATGGGCCCACCAGGGCAATCAGTTCTCCGTCCTTGACCTCCAAATCAAACCCTTGGAGAGCTTGGGTTCCGTCCGCAAAGGTTTTACTAAGGTTTTGAAAGAGAATTCCAGGCATGTGCACCGAGGATGACGAATTGAATGGGACGGGTAAAGCTTAGAGCGTGACTTAATCGCTTGAGGACTTGGAAGCTTTCCATAAAGTGAATCATATGCCTTCCTACCTTTTGTCCTCTGTCTTGGCCCTTGGGGCCTTTGGGCTTTTCGGGTGCAAGCAGGCGGTCGAACCAGTCCCCAGTAACGGCCCGGGGATGGAGCTCGCTCAATTGGATGCTTTGGTGGCCGAATGTTCGGTTTGCCACGGGGTGAGTGAAGCCCAACGAGGGCCGATCTTAAACGGCATGGATGGCTGGTACCTGACCGATCAGATGAACAAATTTCGATCCGGGGTTCGGGGGGCACGCCCCTCCAACCGTTCCGAGTATCTTATGGGAATCGGTGCCCGAAAGATACAGAGTGATTTACAAGTCGCGTACCTCGCTCATTGGTTTTCCTCGCAACCCGCTCAACCCGCCATTCGAACAGTTCGGGGAGATTTGGAATCCGGGAAAGGAATCTACGAAAGAAGGTGCCTGTCGTGTCACGGGCAGCAGGGCCAAGGGAATCCAACCCTGCAGTCCCCCTCTCTGACCAAGCTGGAAGGCTGGTATTTTCTTGAGCAAATGAGGAAATTCAGATCGGGGGAGAGAGGGTACGACTCCCGAGATCAAGCAGGGAAGGTCATGGCGGCGGCTTCCAAAGAACTTTCCGATACCGATCTTCGGGATCTCGTGGCTTACTGTATTGACGAATTTGGATTGGAGGAAGCGAAGGGAGTCGAGCCCAGGTGGATGCCTAAAAAGTCAAGTAAGCCAGTGTTGAATCAGGCTCCGAATTGATTTTGCAGGGCATGGAGCCTTTCCGGCGTCCCCACATCATCCCAGTTCCCTGGATGCAATCGGCCTCCGACCCGGTCGGATTGGATGGCTTTACGGAGGCGAGGCACAATGGAGAATTTCTCCACTTTTGCACCCTCCAAAATAGCTGGGTCGTAGAGGGCAATCCCGGAGTAGAGCAAATGTGGGTTGTCCGTTTCCCGCACCCGTTCGTTTTGCAAGGAAAAGTCTCCCCTTTCCCTCCACTCGGGCTGCCGGACCAGATAGAGCAGGGCCAGGTCACCCTCGGGCATGGATTTCGGGATGGTGGAAAAATCCAAGTCGCACCAGACATCTCCGTTCACCACCAAAAAAACATCGTTCCCCAGAAGAGGCAGGGCCTTGGCCAATCCGCCTCCGGTTTCCAAAGGTTCGGGGCCTTCGTCGGAATAGCTAAGGCTCAGGCCCCATCTCTTGCCGTCACCGAGGGCGTCCGGAATGAGAGCCCCAAGGTGACCCAAATTGATGACCACTTCGGTGAATCCTGCGGCGGAGAGCTTCTCAAGGTGCCGTTCGATCATGGGCTTACCCCCAATCGGCACAAGGGGCTTGGGAATCCGGTCAGTCAGCGGGCGAAGTCGTTTTCCGTAGCCTGCGGCCAATACCATTGCTTTCATGATGGGGAAAGAATGCGGGCGTCCGACATCAGAGCGCGGAGTTCGCTTAATTCGGGGTTGCGACCCAAAACGGTTTCAACATAGGCGGAAATCCGCGGAACATCCTTGAGGTATGCGGGTTTGCCATCCCTGAGCTTCAGGCGATGAAAGATGCCAATGCACTTCAAGTGACGTTGCAAGCCGGCCAAGTCAAACCAGCGAAGAAATTCCGCCTCCTTTACTTCTTCCTTGAGACTCCCTTGTCGGATTAGGCTCTCCCGATAGTCTCGGACTTTTTGGTCGATCCACTGGGGGGCATTATCAACATAACAGTCCCGTAGCAAAGAGACTAGGTCATAGGTGATGGGGCCACGCATCGCTCCCTGGAAATCGATCACTCCGGGCTTGCCTTCGTCCGTGAGGAGAAGATTTCGGCAATGAAAGTCGCGATGCATGAAGGTCTTGGGAATTTGATCGACGGCTTCGATCAGCCCGCTCGTTCGGGAGATATACTCTTCTTGAGACAGATCGGGCAGACACCATTCGCGAAAAATGTCCAATTCCTTTTCCTGCCAGGCGGAATCGAAGACGGGAAGTTCGAATGAGACGGTGGCTAACCGATCCTGGAAACGCAGGATTTCCTCAACCGCAAGATCATAAAGGTGATTGCGGTCGGTTCCCTCCAGGGCCTCCTGGTAATGAAGGTCTCCAAAGTCGGAAAGAACCAAAAAGCCCTCCTCAACCTTACTCTCGAAGACTTCGGGAACCCGGACGCCGGCTTCTCTCATCCAGTTACCTATGCGAAGAAAGGGTTCGCAGGGTTCCTTGTCCGGAGGGGCGTCCATCACCACATAGGATTTTCCTTGCCAATGAAAGCGGAAATACCTTCGGAAGCTTGCATCCTCGGATGCGGTTTCCAATTCGATGCCCTGAAAGCGGGTGCTACCGTGCAACCACTTGCACAGGTTGTCCATCCGATCATCCGCCACTTGAATCACTCTTCTGTTTTCATCGACCACACCCTGCGGGTCAAAGAAAAAAGTGAACTGGGGAAGAAATCGCTCGCTCTTCCCGATAAGAAGNAAGCCTTGGCTAGGCGAGTAATTCAGGAATCACCTTGGGGTGCTCCACTCCGGTGAGGCGTTGGTCGAGTCCGAGGTAGCGGTAGGTGAAGCGTTCGTGATCAATGCCCAGGGTTTGCAGGACGGTGGCGTTGAGGTCGTTCACATGCACGGGATTCTCCAGGATATTGTAAGCGTAATCATCCGTTTTACCGTACTCGAATCCAGCCTTGAAGCCTCCACCGGCCATCCACATCGAGAAGCATCGCCCATGGTGGTCGCGTCCGTGGTTGTCCTTGGTCAATTTGCCCTGTGAGTAAATAGTGCGTCCAAATTCCCCGCCACAGACCACGATCGTGTCCTTGAGCAACCCGCGTTGCTTGAGATCTTTGACCAGGGCGGCGGCGGGTTGGTCAATATCTTTGCATTGNCCGCGTATTTGCTTGGGTAAATTGTTATGCTGATCCCAACCACGGTGGAAGAGTTGAACGAAGGGAACTCCGCGTTCGGAAAGTCGTCTGGCGATTAAACAGTTATGGGCAAAGGTCCCTTTCTTCATCGCATCCTCACCATAAAGATCGAGCACATGCTTGGGNTCGTCTTTTAAATCCACCAGTTCAGGAACACTGGTCTGCATACGGTAAGCCATTTCGTACTGAGCAATACGGGCGTCGATTTCCAAATCTCCGGATTCGATTTTTTTGGCCTGATTGATCTTGGCAATACCATCAAGCATATTACGTCTCATTTCACGGGATATTCCATCCGGATTGGAAAGATACAGAACAGGGTCTCCGGCGGAGCGGAATTTCACCCCCTGGTGCTTGGATGGAAGAAAACCGCTTCCCCATAAACGGTCGTAAAGGGCCTGGGCATTTCCTTTCCCTTTCGAGATCATCACCACATATCCTGGTAAATTTTTATTTGGACTACCCATTCCCCAATCCAGCCAGGCACCCATCGATGGTTTCCCAGGTTGTTGGGAACCAGTATTGATCGCAGTGATCGCGGGGTCGTGATTGATCGCTTCCGTATGGACGGATTTTACCAGAGTGATATCATCGGCAATACTGGCAATATTTGGAATGGCGTCACTGAACCATGAACCATTTTGTCCATGCCTGGTGAAATCAAACATCGGAGCCACACAGGGGAATGAGGACTGACCCGAGGTCATTCCGGTTATACGCTGACCATTACGAATGCTATCAGGTAATTCTTTCCCGTGAAATTCACGCATTTCCGGATGATAGTCGTAGAGGTCGATGTGCGAGGGACCACCGGAAAGAAATAAATAAATAACCCGTTTGGCAGTGGGTTTAAAATGAGGGCCGGGAAGAGTACCTGCAAACTGGTCCGATGCTTCCGATGCAGCTGCATTAAGCAGGGAAGGATTTAAAAGATGGGCCGCACCCAGTGCCCCCAGGCCACGGGCACCAAGCCCGATCATTTGCCTGCGGGTCTGATTTTGATGGAATTGAAATGGATTCATTTGGATTACTCTCGGTTTAAGGTTTCGTCTAAGTTGAGGATCATGGAAGCCAGGACAGTCCAGGTTGCATGCTCCTGGGGAGGGATCGATGAATCTCTTTGAGTTTCACCAATTTTTAATAAATCGTCGGCCCGTTTCGGTTCTTCCCCGAACATTTTACTTTGGAAAGAATAGGCATCCTTCAGTACTTCTTTTCTAATTGAGTCTGCAGGATGCCCGGTTGCCAGTTCGAACGCCCAGTCCACACGATCCGGGAAAGATGTTGCCGGGCTTTTGAGAATCCGCTCAGCAAACGCCCTTGATGCTTCGACAAACTGTTCGTCGTTCAGGGTTACTAAAGCCTGCATGGGAGTATTGGTGCGTTGTCTTTGCAGCGTACAGGTCTCACGGGTGGGCGTGTCAAACGCCATCATTCCGGGGTGAGGCGCTGAACGTTTCCAATAAGTGTACATACTTCGACGGTACAGCTTATCTCCGTTGTCGCGTACAAATCTGCGTCCACCATTTAAGGAAACTTCATTCCATAACCCCGGTGGTTGGTATGGTTTGACTCCTGGACCGCCGAAAGCACGGTTAAGCAGACCGCTTATGGAAAGAGCGTTATCCCGGACAAATTCTCCCATGAGACGAAAGCGGGGAGCCCGTGCATGGTATAAGTTTACCGGATCTTTATCCAAATGAACCGGACGTGTCTCCGAAGACTGGCGGTAGGTGGAACTCATGACCATTTGTTTGATGGTTCTTTTTACATTCCATTGATTATCAATAAAATCTTTAGCCAACCAAGTCAGAAGGTCGGGGTGGGTGGGCCAACTGCCCTGTGAGCCAAAGTCACCCGGAGTGGACACAAGTGGACGCCCAAAAATGGTCTGCCAGTACCGGTTTACGGTAACTCTTGCGGTCAGCGGGTGGTCTTTATCCATTAACCATTTGGCTAATCCAAGCCGGTTTTTGGGTAACTCTTTTTCCATGGGGGGAAGAAAAGCGGGTGTATTGGGCTGAATTTCTTTTGATTTGTCCGGNGATGCATACTGTCCACGCATGAGAACATAAGTTTTACGCATTTTATTTGCCGGATTATCCCCCATGATCATCGAGGTGAGTTTTTGGCCCTTNAGTTGATTCAAATCTTTCCTCTTTTGTGTGACCGTAGCGAGGATTCCTTTGTAGCCCGGTTCGTGGCGGTTCAGGTAGTAATCGACAAGTAGCCTCCGCTGGGCAGGATTAANACTATTTGACTCCTCTTGTAACAAGGGAAGAATCGGATCGATGTAGCCCAGTCGTTCAATCTCGGGGGCAGTAAGCACCCGGGAGTAAAGCCGGAGTTCATCCATTTCTACGCCGTTTGTGGAACCTCCGTTAAAACGACGACCAATGCGAAAGGTTTTGGAGGTGGAAATCGTTTGGGAAAGAGTGTCATGAGTCACCTGCAAGGGTTGATTTTTGCCATTCAGGAAAACCTTTAATCCACTGCCTTTATTCTTACCGTTGTAGGTAATGGTCAGGTGATGCCATTGATTGGTTGGGATTGGTTTTTTAGTCACAGCTTTAAGGGCGTTGGCAGGAAATTCGTTCACTAGGTGCATACCTACTTTTCCACCTTCAAGCCAAATGTCATAGCCCCGATGCTTTTGGGATTCATCCATCTTACTAAGGATTGCACCGGTGAGGTTATGGGGAGTCTTGATCCATAAGGACCATGAGAAAGACTGATTATGCTCGAGGACACCCNCGGTTNTGGATTCAAGGAATCCATTTTTTTCAATTTTAAAACCATTCCGCAATTGGCCAAGTTGTGTCTGCTTAGCCAGACCATGAAGAACAAAATTTTCGTTTGGATTGGCTAAGTCTCTGGTTTGATTCCCTTCAAATAAATCAAAGTTTAATCCGCTGGTTAATCCGGCAGGCTCAGGAGAANTGCTGTANGGAAGAGACATGATAGTCTTAATCTCTTCTTGGGAAAGGTTGCGGTTGTACACTCGGACATCATCAATTTCAGTGCCGTTTAGATGGGCAGATTTGAAACGACGGCCAATACGNAATGGTTTGTCAGTTTTGATTGTCTTTGCTTNGAGGGTATTCATCGCGGTTACTTTTTCCTGTTTTGCACCGTCGATATAAATTTCCACAGCACCCGGATTTCTCTTTCCGCTGTAAGACACACAGAGGTGAACCCATTTGTTAATCGGAATCCTTTTTTTGGAAACAACTTTGAGGGCATTATCCGGCCACGCATGGACAATGTGAGTTCCTATGCGCCCTTTGTCCATCCANAGGTCATACCCACGGTGCTTATTACCCTCATTCATTTTACCTAAGATTGCACCTCCCAAGTCTTNGACTGAGGTTTTAATCCAGGCACTCATAGTAAAAGCTTGGTCGTGTTCNAAATCNCCAAAATTGGGTAACTCTGCAAATGCGTTATTTTCAATTTTGATACCTCCGGAAAACTTTGCCTGTTTTACTGATTTTGGGGATTGATGAAGTTTGCACGAAGTTTTTATTTGATTTCCCTGGGCCGTTGAATTTGTCTCAAAATTTAACTGGTCAAACGGAAGGTAAGCGATCAATCCCTGTGGCTCCAGTAAGTCAGGGTTTTGCTTNAAATCCTTTNTTGTNCTTTCTCTCCAAAGATCAAATGATTGGATAGATTCTTTTCGCCTATCCTGCAAAGCCGTGACGGCCTTTTCCACTTCCTCGTTTGCTTCCGAAAGCTGTTTTTTTCTCTCCGTAGTTATCACCTCGACCATGGGNGCCGTGTTTCCTTTCCTGGTCTGCATTCCCGGGTCGGCATTATTATTGTAGAAAGCATAGAATTTAAAATATTCCTCCTGCGAAATGGGGTCATATTTATGGTCGTGGCATTGGGCNCACTCCATGGTCAGTCCCATCCAGACATTCCCGGTGGTTTTGACCCGGTCGACCACATATTCCACCCGNAATTCCTCGGCAATCACACCGCCTTCATCCGTGGTTGCATGATTTCGGTTAAATCCGGANGCAATCTTTTGAGCATCAGTCGGATTGNAGAGCAGGTCGCCGGCTAATTGTTCGATCGTAAATTGATCAAAGGGCATGTTGTTTTTGTACGCATTAAGAANCCAGTCGCGCCANGGCCACATATCGCGGGGACCGTCGTCATGAAACACTGAAGTGTCCCCNTAGCGAGCGGCATCCATCCANACGAGNGTCATACGNTCGGCATATGCATCCGAATCCAGNAAGCGATCCACTATTTTTTCAAAAGCGTTGGGTGTATGATCCAATATGAAATCATTAATCTCAGCGGGGGTGGGAGGAAGACCGGTTAAATCGAAGTAAATTCTGCGTATAAGCGTTCTCCGGTCTGCTTCCGGGGAGGGAGTGAGATTTTTATCATTCAGAGTTCGAAGAACAAAAGAATCGATCGGGTTGCGAATCCATTGGGGCAGTTCAGTTTTGGGTTCTTTTGTTTGCTTTACAGGTATAAATGCCCAGTGTCCTTCCCATTTTGCACCCTGTTCAATCCATGCTTTAATTGTGTTAATTTCAGCTTTGGTAAGTTCCTTCTTAAACTCTGGTGGAGGCATCACCTCATCGGGATCTTCCGAAGTGATCCGGTGCCAAGCCTCGCTGTCCTCCAGGCTGTTGCGGACAAAGGCCGCAAAACCATCCAGTTCACGAAACGCATGTTCCTCCAAATCCAGCCGCAGNTTGGCTTTNCGGGATTTTTCCGAGGGACCGTGGCAAAAGAAACATTTGCTGGAAAGGATTGGGCGAACATCGCGGTTGAAGGAGACGGACTTCGCGGATGCAATTCCAGTGCTTCCAAGGAGAATAGCTGCAAGGGTCGGGAGTTTCATTTGTATTAGGTTTGAACCTTTCATTTAGGCAATTAGGAGCAAAAATCAAATATCTTTNAAATCCTCCTTTTAGACAAGAAGTTTCATTTTTTTCCGACTGTATTTTGGTAAAAATGTAATAAAAAGATTGTCAAATTTATAAAACTTGGATTCTTGAAGTAAACGGAGTAGGAAGTAGTTTCGGCATAAATCTAAAGAAGCCCTTCAAATCTCGTTGATAAGAGAGACATAATGTTACATGAATGATTCGATGAGCAGCGAAAACGAAGATCAGCAAAATACCGAAACCTCTCCCGAAGAATTGGGGTTCGATGCGGTGGATCTGATGCTGGATGGAAACCTCAAGGGCCAGATCGGGTATTCGATGATCAAGGGAATCGCCTCGGCACTGGATGAGAAAATGAGGATTCTGATTGATGCGGAGGAAGGCTATGAGCCTCAGGAGGAGGAAAGTTTTGCGGAAGTGGCGATGCCCGAGATCGAAGCCATGGCTCAGGCAGTCTTGGAAGGTTGCGTGGATTTCTCCAAGATTCATTTTTGGGAAGCATGCGAAACTGCGGAGATTGCATGGGAGGAAACGCAGGGTGAGGACGGACAAACCCCTCAACGGATTCCTTATGCAGAACCGGTGGAGGAACCTCGTCCCGGTAACCGGATCTTAAGCAATTTGGAACAAATCAATCTCTGGTTGGGAGAAGTGCACAAAATTCACGAGGATAAGGGGATGGGTTGGGTTTCTCCCTATGGATGTCCGGAGGATGGTCAGCAAGCCTTTGATTCGAGAGCTCAGTCCCTTGACTCGTTATCCAAGACCATTTCCGACATCAAGAACAACTTCGATTTGTAGGGTTCTCTTTATGTCTCATTCCCTATTGGTGGTGTATACCCTTTGCACCCGTTTGGTGATCGAACAGAGCAATTCCCAGGGAATGGTGTCAGCATGCTCGGCCAAGCTCGTCAGGGAGAGCGTTTCGTCTTCCTGCCGTCCGATCAGAGTTACGGTTTCTCCTGATTCCAGGTTGCGGGGAGCGTCGGTCAGGTCGACCAAGGTTTGATCCATCGTCACCCGTCCGACGATCGGATAGGGTCTGCCTCGGATTAAGGCGGACGCCCGGTTTCCGCAGTGCAGGGGGATTGCGTCTCCGTACCCGGCACTGATGATCCCGATCACCGACTCTCTTTCCAAACTGTGCTGCCTGCCGTAGCTTAAAGTGGTGGATTTTGGGAGTTTTTTGATCAGAGCGAGTTTGGCATGAAAGGAGAGCACGGGTTCCACGGAAAGACCGGCGAGCATGCCGTTNGCATCCGGTGAAACCCCGAATTGAAGCAATCCGATTCGTACCGCATTGAAGAAGGAGTCCGTATCCAAATCCATGAGGGAGGATGAATTATCGGCATGCACCAGAAGATTTTCCCGGTCCTTGAGCAAAGGGTGATCGAGGATTTCGCAAAATCGTTTTCTTTGCAANCGGGTGAAGTCAGGATCGGCCGGATCCGCGAAGTGCGTCAGAATTCCGCAAAGTTCAATTTCTGGGGATGCGATCGTTTCTTCGATCAAGGCACCCGCCTCCTCCCACCAAGCTCCCAGTCGGCCCATTCCCGTGTCGAGCTTGAGGTGCACCTGAATGGAGCGTTCCCTTGCTTGAGCCAGTCGCCGGAAGCGGGTAAGTTCACTTGCGGAAGACAGAGTGGCGATCAAATCGTAATCGAGCAGGGCGGGGTCCTCTTCCTCAAGGAGAGGTCCCAAAACGAGAATTGGCCATCCAGAGGCCATTTCTCGGATTTCTGCGGCTTCCTTTACNTTGGCCACCGCAAAAAGATCGACTCCACTTTGCATGAGGCGGGCTGCGGTGGGCAGGATTCCATGGCCATAGGCATCCGCCTTGACCACGGAAACATAGCGAATGCTTTCGGGCAGAGTCTTTCGGATGAGGGCGAGGTTTCTCTCCAGGGCAGCCAAATCAATTTCGGCCCAGCAACGCATTCCCTTCATTTTGACTTTCTTGGCGAAGTCACGCGGTTGGGCTTTGCGGTTGCCACTTTCGAAAAGTGGAGGACTGGGGGGCAAAGGGTTCGGCTGCAGGGCAGGGGGAGGAGATGGGGAGTAAGTCGGCAAGTCCACGAACCAAGCCCAAGTCATACTCGATCATCCATGCGTCCTCAGGAAGTTGAAGATGGTTTCTCGGGTCAGGCAGGTGATGGCTCTGCGGAAATTCAAGAAGAGCATCTTCCGCCTTATGCACTTCCTTTCGGCCGATGGCTTGACCCTCCTCGAAGCGAACCAACCGGCTGCCCATTCGGTAGGGCGCCTGGAGGGTGGGGGCAGTCTGGTCCGTCATCCGAGTTGCCAAATCCATAGCGTTGTATTTGAAGAGAGCAACTTGCCGATCCGAACCATCCCATTGAATGGTTCGGGTAAGGGCGGCGGCTATGCGCAGTCCCAGGGTGGATCCAGGACCTTCGCAATAGAAGACTGCATCCACTTTCCGCATCCCGGTATCGAGTTCCTCGAAGAGTTCGGAGCAGGACCGGAAGAGAGATTCCATGGCCTGTTCCTCAGCTTTTTTCAGGGCTCTCCATCCCTCCCTGTCAGGGATGCCCACTTGAATCGTTGGACTGGAGGCGTCCAAAACCAAAGGCAAGGCGTAGTCCATTGAGTGGGGGTCGTTAGTTTGCGCCATAGGGCGGAAGCGAATTCCTAATAGGTTCGGCGGAGGTTGGTGGGCGGGATTCCCAGTTCCTCGCGGTATTTGGCCACGGTTCGGCGAGCCAATTTGATTTCCTTTTCAGCCAAAAGATCAACAACCTTCTGGTCACTCAAAGGCTTAGAGGGATCCTCTTGGGCAATAATCGACGCAATGCTTTCCTTAACACTGGTGTTGGAAACCGTGTCCCCGTCTTTGCCGGAATAGCCCGGGGTGAAAAAATACTTGAAGGGAAAAGTGCCATGCGGAGTTCTCAGGAATTTGTTGGCGATTGCACGGGACACCGTGGTTTCATGCACTTCGATGGATTCAGCGACTTCCGCCATAGTCATGGGGCGAAGTTTGGAACTCCCTTCTTCGAAAAAATCTCCCTGCCGATCAATGATTCTGCGGGTGATGCGTTCGATGGTGTTTTGCCTCTGGTCAATTGAATTGATGAGAAACTTACCCGCCCTCATTTGGTTGCGAACATATTCCTTTTCTTTGGAGGAGAGGGTTCCCTTACTAATCAGTTCCTTGTATGTTTTATTGATCTTAAGGCGGGGGATATAGTCGTTGTTGAGACTAATCACCCATTCTCCACCCACTCGTTCGACGACCGCATCCGGAGAGACCGCAAGGTTGTTGTCTTCAGAAAATCTTCGCCCTGGAGCGGGGTCCAATTCGGAGATCTTTTCCAAAGCTTGGTGAATCACNTGTGTGGGTTGGGAAAGTTTGCGGGCAAGTTCGGGCACGCGCCTCCGGACCAATAAGGGGAAATGGTCACGCACGATCTGATAGGAATGGCTGTCCTGCCAGTCCCGGGCGTCCATTTGCTTAAGCAAGCAATCTTGGAGGCTAATGGATGCGATGCCCAGGGGATCAAAGGTTTGCAGCAGAGCCAATCCACTTTGCAAATCCTCCAAAGGAAGGTTGGAGAGCAAACCGACATCCGATAAAGGGGTAGACAGAAAACCATTTTCATCCAAGCTCCCGATAATAAATTCGCANGCTTTTCTCTGTCCTTCCGAGGTTTCGATCAGTTTAAGTTGATCGAGCAGGTGTTCCTGAAGCGAAGTTTCCGCAACCAGGGAATCGAAAAAGAACTTTCTTTTTTCCTCGGCATCCGAATTACCTAATTTTGCCTCACCTTCATACTCGCGGTCGTAATGCTCGCGGAGATCCTCTTCCATTTCCTTGAGAATGGCAAATTCATCGGTGAAGTCCATGTCGGTGAGGTCTTCCCCATTGCTTTCGAGCTCGGTGTTTTCCTCCGTTTCCGTGGTCGTGCTTGCTTCGACCTCAGCCGGGTCATCCCCGAATTCATCATCGGTGTTTTCCTGGACTTCGTCGGGGGAAGGTTCTTTGGCTTCCCCATCCAGGCTCTCGTCATTGGTGCCGAACTCCTCGAGCAAAGGATTAGTCTGCAGTTCTTCCAAGATGGCCGAGCGTAACTCAAGAGCGGGGACCTGGAGGATCTTGAGGGATTGTCGCAACTGCGGAGCCAGAACTAAATTCTGGGTCTGCTTCTGGACCTGGCGAAGGCCTTGAGATTGAAGGGCCATACTTGTCGACAGCCCTTAGTCTTGGGCGAATTTGGTTTCGCCGCGGTGCCACCGTAAGGCGGCATTCTCTCCGTCATCTCCGAAAACATCGTACACATAGGCGGCGAGTTTCTCATTGGTCGGGCCATAGCCTTCCCCATAAATGAAACTTTCCAATTCCGTGAGCATCTCCTCCGCCGACTGGTACCTTTGGTCCCGGGGGCGTTTGAGAGCGGTTTGCATGATGACATTTAAGCGTTCGTCAATATCCGGACGAAGGGAAGGAAAGCTGGGGAGGTCCATCTCCAAAATGTTCTGAATGGTCTTTTCAGGTTCGGCATCTCTTTCAAAAAGGTTGTACCCAAGGAGAACTTCGGACATCACGATTCCGCAGCAAAAGAGGTCGGCCCGGTGATCGGTAACCTCGCAACGGGCCTGTTCGGGGGAAAGGTATTCGTCCTTACCCGCAATAACATCACCTTCCTGATTGTACATCAGGTCCAAAGCCTTCGCGATTCCGAAGTCGGTCAATTTCACATCTCCTTCCTTGGCGATCATTATATTGCGTGGGTTGACATCGCGGTGGACGATCCCAAGTAACCTGCCTTGGCTGTCTCTCTTGCGATGAGCATAAGCCAATCCGCGGCAAATCCGGGACACAATGAAGACCGCCAAGTCGGCGGGCACATACTGTTCAGTCTCTGTATGCCGGTCGAGAAATTCCTCCAGGTTCCAACCCGTGACAAATTCCATAGTCATGAAATACTGCTCGCCGACCTTGCCCAAGTGATAGGTTTGAACGATGTTGGTGTGGATCAAGTCAGCCACCAATTTGGCTTCCCCGATAAAGTTGTTTCTGAATTCCTCGATGGCGGAGTATTCTTCACGGATAAGCTTGATCGCTACCACTTTGCGAAAGCCTCCGATTCCACGCTGCACCGCTTCGTAAACCATCCCCATTCCACCTTCGGCAATCTTACGCGTTAGTTCGTAATGTACTTCGTTAAAGATATGTTTCATTGATTTTGTGTCTAGAAAAGCTCCTGAAAGCTATGCCAAATCCCAAACTTCAGCAAGTAAACTTTTAACTTTTTGCAATTTTTACACCTATTTGGCATAAAATAAGCTGCTGAAATTTGAACATTTGACTTCCAAACCAAGATTCCTAGGTTTCATTATATGATTACATTGACGGATCAGGCAGTTGAAAAAGTATCATCCATGATATCAGATGCGGAGGAAGGCAAGCGCCTACGCGTGTTCATCGAACCAGGCGGATGCTCCGGTTTCGAGTACGGAATGGCGATCGATTTCCCCAAGGAAACGGATCATCAGGGGGAATTTGGTAAAGTGGGCTTTGCAGTTTGCTCGGAAAGTTCCGATTACCTGAAAGGTTCGGAAATTCATTTTGACGACGGGTTAAGCGGCAAGGGGTTCGAGATTCGTAACCCCAATGCTGAATCTACCTGCGGATGCGGTAAATCCTTCAGTTGAAGCGTTCCCTTTTTCTCTTCGTCCTTTGCGCTTTAGTTGCACGGGCGGAAACCGGAGAAGTCCGGAAGATTGGACCTTTGGAGATGGGCTTGGTGACCGAAACCTTAGGAGTGAGCGAGGAGGGTCCCTTTTGGCTGGCCTGGCGGATTCGCAGGGACAACGGTTGGCACACCTACTGGAAGTTTCCCGGTGATGTCGGAGTACCTCCCACGGTGCTTTGGGATCTACCTCCCGGTTTGCAGGCGGGGGAGTTGATCTTTCCAGCCCCTCAACGGATTATGATGGCTCAAGTCGGAGCACATGGCCACACCGGTGAAACCCTATATCTTTGCAAATTCGAGCCGAAAGTCCCTTTTCGGGTTGGAGAAAGCATACGGATCAAGGGTCAGTTTTCCTGGCTCACCTGTTCCCAAACTTGTCTGCCCGGATATACGGATCTTTCCATAGAGCTCAAAGTCACCAAGAAAACCTCTCCTGACCCGATGTGGAAACCGCGCTTCGATCTGTTTAGGCAGCAACAACCGGTCGACCCACCAAAGGACTGGGTTCCCACGGTCTCCTCTCATTCCGATGGCTTTGCTCTGACTCTACCGTCCTTGCCCGGTGATCAACCCAGTGCAGTTCGTTTCTTTGGCGAAGGAAGGATGATTCGGTCGAACGCTCCGCAGACTCTTCGGCGGGGAAAGGAAGGATGGGAACTTCTCCTGACCAAGTCGCCTTGGGCCCGCAAGGGAGAGACTCACTTGAGTGGTTTGCTTTACCGCCGGGAAGGTTGGGGAAAGGAATCGAGCAACCCGTACTACCGCGTTCGGCTTCCGTTGTCCGCAGATTGAACCGGATTCGCCCGGCTTACATTTCCTCCAGCGTTTCGATCCCTAGAAGTTCCAGTCCGCGGCTCAGGGAATGGAGGGTGCTGGAGCAAAGACTCAAGCGAAGATTTTGAGCCAAAGAATCCTCCACCATCACCTTGTCCTGATTGTAGAAGGAACTGAATTCGGTCGCCAGTTCGAAAAGATAGGTGCACAGGAAATGCGGTTTCAGTTCTTTGGCGGTTTGCTCCAGGGCGAGGGGGAAAAAGCAAAGCTTGCGGGCCAGGGTCCGCTCCGCATCGGTTTCGGGCGGACGGGCCGGGCCTTCCGGTGCACGGGCTTCGAGACCGAGTTTTCGAAAAATGCTGCGGATGCGGGCGACTGCGTATTGCAGGTAGGGNGCGGTGTTTCCCTGCATCGCCAACAATTTGTCCCATGAAAAAACATAGTCCAGGGTCCGGTCCTGGGACAGGTCGGCATACTTGACCGCACCCAATCCGATTACCTTGGCCCTCCTTTGGATCTCCTCCTCGGCCAGATCAGGCTTCTTTTCCCTGACCATTTCCGCCGCTCTCCGAATGGCTTCGGTGAGCAAATCGACCAGCTTGATCGGCTGGCCGTCACGGGTTTTGATGGCCTTNTTATCCTCTCCAAGGATTGTCCCAAACCAGACATGGGAAAGGGTGGGGAGGGTTTTCTTTTCGGCCTTAAACCACTTTTCGGTGGTCAGGAAGAGTTGTTCAAAGTGATCCCGTTGCCGGCCGTCGGTTACATAGATCACCTGGTCGGCCTGCCACTCCCTGCTGCGGAAGGCGATGGTGGCGAGGTCGGTGGTTGCGTAATTGCTCGCTCCGTCCGACTTGCGTACAATGAAAGGTTGCTTGGCGAATCTCTTGTGTTCGGGATGAAAGACCACCAGNGCCCCGTCGTCTTCCTGNCAGATTCCCTGTTCCTCCAACCCGGTGTAGACNGCGTCCACCTGATCCCGGTAAAAACTCTCGCCGTGAGCGTGATCGAAGNGCACGCCAAGTAAGTCGTAGATCCGTTCGAAGGAATCCATGCTCAAGTCCCTGATCTTTTGCCAAAGTCCAAGGTTTTCCGGATCCCCTTTTTGCAGCTTGACCAACTCCTCGCGGGCTTCGATCAGAGCCGATTCATCCGCCTTGGTCTGTGCATTGCCCATACGGTAGAGGTCTTCCAAGCGAGCAATGGGCTCGTCTCCCAAGTCATCGAGGTTGACTCCCTCCCGCTTGATCGCAAGCAGCAGCATGCCAAACTGGGTGCCCCAGTCGCCGAGGTGGTTGTCCCGGATGACCGTATGCCCCCTGTGAGTCAATAAGCGGGCCAGGCTTTCGCCGATGATGGTTGATCGAATGTGCCCGACATGCATTTGCTTGGCGGTGTTGGGTGAGGAAAAATCCAAAACAATTTTCCGGCTTTCTGGGACCCGCCCCGCCCGCTTGATGGATTCCTCGCTTCCGAAGGCTTGAATCCAGCGGTGTAGGAAATCTGCGGACAGACTGAAATTGACGAAGCCCGGACCGGCCAGGGACACTTGCCAGTCTTCGCTGGCGGGCAGAGCCTCGAGCAGCTNTTCCGCGAGGGCCCTCGGGTTGTGGCCGTTCCGTTTGGCAAAGGGCAGGACGCCATTCGCCTGAAAGTCGCCGAAGCGTTCGTCCGCGACTCGTACCTGCGGTTCAAAGGTATCTTCGAATTCAGCCACCTTTTGGGCGGCGTTGCGCAAAATTTCACTCAGGTACGCGCTCAGGTCATAGGCATTCTCCATCGGAGCGTAACTCAAACNTTTCTCAAGCAGGCGTCAAGGCAACTCGCCTGAAAAAGAAAAAGCTCGACGAACAGTGAAGTTTTCGATAATAAAAATGCTCTGCATTGACTCAATACCCCATAACCTAAGCAAGGAGTTACCCCATTATGCCCAAGGCCAAACCATCGAAAGACAAAACTCCCTCCTTCACCTACCTGATCGAAAAAAAGCGTGAGGGTGGAGAATTCGCGGACGAAGAGATTCGTAACATCGTAGATGCCATTCTCGACGAGGAAATGCCTGAATATCAGCAGGCTGCCTGGGTCATGGCCACCTTCTTTCAGGGAATGTCCGCCCAGGAAACCGCCAACTTCACCGAAGAAATGATGCTTTCCGGAGAAGTCATCGAGATGATGGATGTTTCCCGTCCCAAGATTGAAAAATACTCCACCGCTGGAGTGGGAGACAAAACCACCCTGGTTCTTGGCCCCCTTGCTTCTGCAGCCGGTGTGGCGATGCCCATGATGAACGGCGACGACGAGGAATTCCTTACCTCCAATTGCGACAAGCTTAAGGCNATCCCTAAGATCAAGACTTCCATGGAATTGGAGGAGTTTGCCGCCCAAGTCCGCAAGTTGGGTTGTGCTTTTGCTGACCGTCACGAGGAAATTTCCCCGGTCGAATCCATTTTATACGAATTACGCAAGAAGATCGGAGCCATCCCTTCTATTCCTTTCATCACCGCAGGTACTCTGAGCCGCAAGTTGGCCGCCGGTGCCGAAGGCGTGGTGGTGGATATCAAGTGGGGTAANGGCTCGTTCATNAAGAACGCNGANGACGCCAAGCAACTGGCCCGTTCACTGACCCGTGTGGGCCGTACTTTGAAGCGTCGTTGTGTGGCTTTGGTCACCGACAACAACCAACCACTCGGTTCCTGCGTAGGAGCATCCCTCGAACTGAAGGAAGCCATTGAATTGCTCAAGGGCGAAGGACCGGAGGACTTGCAGGACTTGGTGATGAAACTGGGCATGGAAATCGTCCGCCTCGCCGGAGTCGCAGGTTCCACTCTCTCCGCCAAGCAAACCGTTCGCAAGCATTTGGAAGACGGCACCGCCCTTCAGAAATTCAAGGATGTGGTCGAGTACCAGGGTGGAGATGTCCGGGTGATCGACGATCCCGAAAAATTACCCAAGGCCAAGCACACCAAGAAAATGCCCGCACCGAAGCGTGGATATGTTCACACCATTGATGCCGGNCAACTCGCCCGTGGGGTGCAGGTGCTTGCCTATGGAGANGGTGCCAAGTTCGATCCTGCGGTNGGAGTCGCTGAGCTTTGCAAGGTCGGTACTCAGATGAAGCAGGGTGAAGCCTTGATGATGATTCATTACAACGACGAAAAGAGACTCAACGCTGCTATGGAATATTTCAAAGCTGCTTACCGCCTCGCCCCCAAGCGTCCCAATCCCGCACCCCTCGTGGTCGAACGGGTTGCCTGATTGTTCGTTTACAAACCTTTACCAAAAAAAACCTCCCGGCGGATCGTCGGGAGGTTTTTTTATGAAAAAGAGGGAGCTTAGACCCGCCCGAGGTAGGAACGGTCCGAGGTGCTGATTTTGACCACGTCGTCTTTCTTGATGAAAAGAGGAACCTGCACCGTCATACCAGTGGAAATCGTCACGGGCTTGAGGACATTTCCCGCGGTGTCTCCACGCAGGGCGTCGGGGGCTTCAATCACNGTAGCCTCAATCGAGGCGGGTAACTCGAGCCGGACCGGTTCGTCGTCCACCAAAAGAATGTCGTAGGTGTTTCCTTCGACTAGGAAGCAATCGTCCTCTCCGATCATCGCACTGTCCAGTACGCTGTCCTCGTAGGTTTCCAGATCCATGAAGTGATGNCCGTCCGGNTCCTTGTAACTGTACTCAAGCTTTTGCGTGGTGGTGTGCANAAACTCGACATTGTCAGTGGAACGGAACTTGGTGGTGGTGGTGGATCCGCTGCGCAGGTTGCGNAAAGTGGTCTGCACGAACCCGGCCTGCCGGCCCTGGGTNCGGTGAAGCATTTCAATAACGAGGTGCGGGGCGCCTTGGTAGACGATGACCCGGCCTTTGCGAATNTCGGTGGGTGAAGCCATGTTGATTACTTTTACTTGTCGATGTGAGGAAAGAAGATCATGGGTAGTGTTTTATTCGTTTCTTGCAACCAAATGTTTTTCCCATCACTTTCTTACATCCTATGCAAAGCGGCGCCATCGAACTGATTTCCTGGAATGTCAACGGNCTGCGGGCCTGTCGAAAAAAGACTTTCGATTCCTTCGTGGAGGAACGGAAACCNGATTTTCTCTGCCTNCAGGAAGTGAAGCTNAACCCTGAAGTCATNCCCGAGGATGATTTNGGCTATGCNTTCCGTCACTATCACCTNGCAGAAAAGAAAGGCTACTCCGGCACCGCGATTTTTTCCAAAGACGAACCNCTNCGGGTGACCGAGGATTTNCCCGACNGCACGCACGNCGGGGAAGGGCGGGTCATTACCTGCGAATACGAGGGATTNTTTTTGGTCAATGTGTATGTCCCCAATTCCAAGGGTGATCTTTCCCGTTTGGGGTACCGGCACGAGTCCTGGGATCCGGACCTCAAGGATTACCTGATCGAACTGCGTCATAAGAAACCGGTGGTGCTGTGTGGCGACCTCAATGTCGCTCATCAGGAAATCGACCTGGCTAACCCCAAAACTAATCGGCGTAACGCCGGGTTCACCGATGAGGAACGGGAGGGTATTTCCAACCTATTCGCGGAAGGCTTTCTCGACACCTTTCGTCACCTTCACCCCGAGGAGACCGGAGCGTATTCCTGGTGGTCCTACCGGGCCGGAGCCCGGGCCCGTAATGTCGGCTGGCGGATCGATTACTTCGTGGTCTCGGACGACCTCGCCACCTCGGTCCGCGAAGCTTCCATTCTTCCCGAAATCGAAGGCTCGGACCATTGCCCTGTCACGCTCAGCCTGACCCTCGCCTGAGAGTCCCCCCTCTTTTTCCCGATCACTATGGATGCAACTGCCCAAGACACCTTGTTTCTGAGGACGATCGAGCTGGCCGAGAAAGGGTGGGGCAGGACCCACCCAAACCCCATGGTCGGTGCCCTGATCGTGGAGAACGGCGAGGTGGTCGGGGAAGGCTACCATGCGGTAGCTGGCCACGCTCATGCCGAGGTCGAGGCCTTGCGGTCCCTCGGTCGGTCTCCGCAAGCCGGAGCCGAACTTTACGTTTCCCTCGAGCCCTGTTCCACCGACGGGCGCACGCCTCCCTGCACCCGGGCGATTCTCGATTCCGGGATTACCCGGGTCCGCGTGGCCACCCCCGACCCCAACCCCAGTCATGCCGGCCGGGGGCTGGATTTGCTGAGGGAAGCCGGGGTGGATGTGATCCTCGCAGAAGGGGAAATCCGGGAGCGGGCCGAACGGCTCAATTTCATCTTTAACTACAACATGGAAAAAGAGCGCCCCCTGGTTGCCCTGAAAGTGGCGGAATCCGCCGACGGCTTCGTCACCCGCGNGGCGGGTCGTCCCAGTGAAGTCACNGGNCCNGAAGCCCGGGCCGACCTGATGCNNTGGCGCCGGCTTTTCCCTGCGATCTGCGTGGGCGCGGGCACCGCGCTGGCCGACGACCCCTCCCTCACCGCCAGACTCCCGCAAGAGACCTGGTGCCCGGTCCGGCTGGTTCTCGATTCCCAACTCTCCACCCTCGCTTCCGACATTGCCGAGCGCCGGCTCTACGCCGACGAATTTTCCGATCGTACGGTCCTGCTGGTCACCGAAGCCGGGCTTGCCCACAGCGGGCGCGTCTCCCGGGCGGAGAGCCTCGGCCTGCGTCTGCTTCCGATGGAGGCGGAGGCATCGGGACGGATTCGACCGCAGGCCCTGCGTTCCGCTCTGACCGAGCTCGGTCTCAATGCGGTTTATTGCGAAGGCGGACCGGCCCTGGCCGCTTCGCTCCTCGAAGCCGGGGAAATCGATTATTTCTTTCACTACCGATCCCCGCAAACCTTTGCCGGACCCGGGGCTCTGCCCGGGCCTGGATTGGACCTNGGGAGTCTTCNNCAACCCATCCGCCGAANCCTCGGNCCGGATCAACTGCTTCACGGATACCTATGACCACCCTCTACCTTGCCTCGGGCAACGCCCACAAACTTCATGAATTGCAGACCGCCCTCGATCAGGCGGGGCTCTCCATCGAAGTGTACGGACCGGATGCGATCGGAGGCATGCCCGANGTCGAGGAGACCGGCTCCACCTTNGAAGCCAACGCCCTGCTCAAGGCTCACGGANTGCGTGCGGTCGGACCCGGCGANGGCTGGTTTCTNGCCGATGACAGCGGGATCGAGATCGANGCCCTGGNGGGCAGNCCCGGCGTGATTTCCGCCCGCTATGCGGGCNTGGACTGCGACGACGAAGCCAACAACGACAAGGTCCTCGNGGAGATGCGGGAAGTCCCCCAGTCCGAACGCGGGTGCCGTTTCCATTGCGTGCTTGCCTTGGTCGGGGAGGGGCTCGAGGAAACCTTTGCCGGAGCCTGCGAAGGGACCCTGTTGACCGAGCGGAGGGGGAGCAGAGGATTCGGATACGATCCACTCTTTTTGCCCCGAGAGAGCGCCTCCACCTTCGCGGAAATTTCCCTTGAGGAAAAGGCCCTCATCAGTCACCGGGCTCGGGCTCTGGTCGGGCTGATCGAATGGTTCAGGGAGCGCGTCTGAGCATACAGGCCCCTAAGAATTAATTACATTCATCCATCTAAATNCAGTATAAATTTTTAAAAATTTAAATGAAAAAGTCTATTTCAGTTATGCTCTTTTATTTACTCTCTTTTTTTGGAAGAAAAAATATTATCGGGAGAAAAAGCACCCTAGATCTACTCTACAAGCGTGCATTCAAAATGCTTTCTTTTTATAGTGATCCAAGAATTCACAAAAAGGCAAAATTTATTTATGACTTTCATTCCTTCGATTTAACTTTGAATGTAAACGACTACACCCAAGCTTACTACTTTTTTAATCGTTTTGAGCATGATGACTTGGCTATTATGGAAAGTTTTAGGAAATTCAGAGATCCCAATGGCACCATGGTCGATGTAGGAGCAAATGTAGGTTTGTATTCTTGTTTATCGTCTTTTTACTTTGCTGAGGTACTCAGTTTTGAGATTCATCCGGAAACCTTTTCGTCTCTAATAAATAATACTTCTCAACGAAACAATATTACACCATTTAATCTTGGTTTATCCGACAGAGAATCATCCGTTTGGCTGAAATGTGTTGAACATAATTCGGGTAACTGCTCGATTGAAAAAAATACAGATTTTGTAAAAGAAGATGTAAATCAGGCTCAAACGATAACTCTTGATGCATTTATCAATGAATCAAGAATTAGAAATATATCGTTTATAAAAATTGATGTTGAGGGGCATGAGAAAAAAGTACTTGAAGGTGCAGAATCTATATTAGCTCAATACAAACCTGTGCTGCTTGTTGAGACATCAAGTTTCAAAGAATTTCATGATATATTTTTGCTATTAAAAAATACCTACATTCCGATAAATCCATACTCATTTGAAGAACTGAAGGTCGAAGACTACCGTTTCAAGCAACTTGAAAACGTAGTATTCATTCCAAAGAAAGGAAAATAATTCCTTACTTTCCGAATACTTTGGCTTTATTGATATTCAATTTCATGAATGATTTTGATTGATCGATTGAAATAAAATCAACTACTCAACTGCCATNGTTAAGATGAGTCGCTATGTACATGCAAGACTAGAAAAGACATTGGAACTTATCTTATTGAATTTCATCAAATGGTGGAAACACACTGGGAACCAGTTCCTCGCAATTAAGATACAAAATTGAAAAATTTTAACCATCTGTGTGATATACCACTTATAATACTCCTTAGAATTTCCTTGTCTCCCTCCTCCCAAACAATCCCATAAGTCGGATGAGTCCTCTGATCGAATGGTTTAGGGGCACGAGCCTGAGGGCGCCTCCCTGAGAGAATCGGTCATTGACTTGGCTGGGCTTCTCGCTGAGCATGCTCCGCATGGCCCGTTCGTTTTTGNTTCTTTGTCTGCTCGGATTCCTTGGATTCGCCCAGGCGGTTCCGCCCACCCTGCATTACGCCGGGCAGGTTGCGGTGGACGGACAACCCTTTGACGGGCAGGGACTGTTCAAGTTCGCTCTGCTCAACGCGGATGGGAACGAAAGCCTGTGGAGCAACGACGGTACCAGCNTGAACGGNTCGCAACCGCAGACCTCGGTCAGCGTNGCGGTCAACGGNGGCTTGTACTCCCTCCTGCTNGGNAACTCCNCAATCCCCGGAATGGGGGCGATCGATCCCACGCTTTTCGCTCAGCATNCGGGAGCGGCCTTGCGGGTCTGGTTCAGCGATGGAGTGAATGGATTTCAGCAGTTGAGTCCCGACCGCCCCTTTGCCTCCGTGCCCTATGCCTTTTCCGCAGGCTCCGCTCCCATTGGTTCGGGCAGCATCACCACTACCCAGTTGAACGAACAGATCCTCAAATACCTTAAGCCTGAGATTACCACTCACCCTGAGGCTCCCGGCTTGATCTTCAGCGGGCAGAGCATGAACCTGACTTCGCAGGCCGAAGGAAAGTTTCTGACTTACCAATGGAACCGAAACGGCCAGCCGATTACGGGGGCAACCGGTCCGAGTTTCAGCATCGCAGATGTGAACGGCACCCTGCACGACGGAAACTACAGCGTGGTGGTGAGCAATGACTTTGGGTCGGCCACCTCCGTGCCGACCGCCTTGCAGGTGGATGGCACACCGAGCGCTCACACCGTTGCTTCGATTGGAATGGAAATGATTTTCTGCCCGCCCGGTACCTTTATGATGGGCAGTCCGACCTCGGAAACTGGACGGGTAGGGGACGAGACCCAGCACCAGGTCACCCTGACTAACGGCTTTTACCTTGGTAAGTATGAGGTCACCCAGGCCCAGTACCAAACGGTGATGAATGGAAACCCTGAGGGCTTGAATGCCGACCCAAGCCAGTTCAAGGGAAGCAACCGCCCGGTTGAAAAAGTCTCGTGGTTGGATGCTCAAATCTTTCTGACCCGCTTAAATGCGATCGAGCAGTCCGCGGGCCGATTGCCCAACGGCTGGAAATACGTTCTGCCCACCGAGGCGGAGTGGGAGTATGCCTGCCGGGCTGGCACGACCACGGCGTACTCGTGGGGCAATGATATTAATTCCTCCCGTGCCAATTATAACTGGG
>NHCT01000039.1 GCA_002167605.1 Verrucomicrobia bacterium TMED40
GGGAATTACTCGGCATGACCAAACCCAGAGCTTCGGTCGTCGGATAGAAGCAAACTGGCGACCCCGATTGTTCGCCAAAACCTTGGTCGAGAACCGAAAGCTCGATTCCTCGAGTCAGTCCATTGAGAATGAGTTCCAAATGAGTGAGAGCGTAATGGATCTTATCCATATTTCTGCGAACCATCACATGTGGAAGCCCACTGGTCGCAGAGAGGGTTTCCATGTAATCATCGGCACTTTGCAGGGCAGAGCCTTCGCCGAGCGGAAGTTCGGCGTGCAGGAAATACTCGCCAGCTTTTGCACTTATTTCAATCAGTTCCCGAGTTGAAAACTTTTGCAAAGCTTCGCGGGCTTGTCCGAGTTTGAGAAGNTCTCGACGAATGATGCCGGCGTTGACTTGGCTNAAGGTNGCCCGGACNGACCCNTCTCGGTAATCCTTAACCTCTGAATGATTAAGACTTTGATAGGACTCGCCNAGACGTAAGCATGGTATGTGGGGAATGTTCATATTAATAGACTCCTTCTACGATTTTCTTTTCCATNGCCCCGAANGGTCGAACCTCNGCAACTCCATCCCANGGNGCTTCGGTCCATGGTTTTCGTCGCAAGGCTTCNTCCCGCTCNAGAAAACGGGGCATAAAAAATTCTTTGGTNAGCGTGGTCAATTCGACTCTTCCCCAGGTATCATACTCGACGGGTAGATTAGTCTCGGGATTTATNACNCGAAGCACCGCCCTTGGTTGAGGGGCATAGTAAGCAACTGAATAATCATTTTCTGGGCCAATTGGATGNTGGCGGGCCAATCCCATNAGGGTGTTCCCATANGTTGGAACAAATCCGATTTTTCCACCCTCACAAACCTCTTCAACCAAAAANCGGGCATANTGTCGGTCCATCGTGGTNCCTCCACAGAAGACGCCCTTTATTCCTGCCCGCACCAAATCCTTTCGTTCCGCTAAGGCTTCCAANAGTTTGGGCGTTGTAAAAAGGGCACTTACCTTTCGATTTTTAAGAATGGTCAAGGCTTGATCGACCACATGNTCCATGTAGGCCCGNGCTTGGTCGTATTGCTTGGAGGCAATCAGTCGTTTGACCCATCTCGGATCAAGNTCGACAAAAAAACAAGAACANCCCCGTTCNTTGGCAAGATGCTCGATNGCGAGCCGGAGTCGGCGTGGCCCAGTTGGACCGACCATCATCCAGAAATGGTTTCGGGGAAAATGCTCGTCACTTAAGGTTTCGGAAAAGGCGGTGTAATCAATTCTGAAGTCGTCCCACCCAATCCTCTGNTTGGGCATACCCGTGGTTCCTCCGGTTTCGAAAATATTGAATGGACGACCCTCATAAGCCTTNGGAACCCACANCTCATTGGGTTGATCCCGTAGCCACTCATCCTCAAAATTTGGGAACTTCTCGCACAGATCCTTGAAGGTTCGAACCTCTTCCAATGGATTCCAGCTTTGCTCCGCAGCCCAATTCAGCCAGAAGGGACTTCCTGTTTCTGAAGAGAAATGCCAATTGATGATTTCTGCAACCTGAGAATCGAGTTCTTCAGCTGCCTGATTAATTTGGTTTTCGTTTGCCATGGGGGATACAATTAAACTTGGTTCTGCGGATTTACAANTCGCCGGAGTCNGGGAAAAATTTGGCGATGGTTTCCGAAGATGGTGGTTTGGTCGCAAGCGAGACCACCACCATAAGGCCNGCGGAGACTGCGAAACAAATGGCTGCTGGAACGATTCCCGGNCCCACCATATATTCTCCCCCATAGCCGGACTGATGGAAATAGTAAAGCCAAGTGACCACAGCTCCCACAATACTGGCAATCGCCCCTTCTTTGGTTGCCCTCTTCCAGTAAAGAGCTGCAAAAACAACGGGGAACAAAGCGGAGAATCCACTAAAGCACCAGATTGCNAAATCAAACACATTGGCATCCTTGGCCAACATCGCCAAAGCATAAGTTAAGGCAACAATGGAGATGATGAATGCTCGGGCNATGCGGATTATTTGTTTGTCGGAATATTTTTCCTTACCGGCTCGGTGCACCACGATGTCATTGGTAAAGATTGTTCCAAGGCAAAGAAATTGAGAATCCAAAGAGGACATAATCGCGGCCAATACTCCCGCAGTCAGCAATCCGATAAGAACTGGATCTCCCACCAAAAGGTTGAGCATGGCGCTTAACACCGCCGGCGGAGGAATCCCCGGAGGCAAGACCCCGGAAGCCCAGGCTCCGACCAAGACGCAGGGCACCCAAACCACCATGATGCATAAGGGGTGGGCAATCACCGTCAAGCGGAAGGATTTGGCACTTTTGGCCGTCAGCCAATGTTGAAATAAATGCGGAAACATGCCCACGCTCAAGGGTATGAAAAGGTAGGTGACAAAGGTAATGAANGGGATTCCCAATTCGCGCTCGAAAGGAATCAGTTCCCCCGTTTTTGGGTTTTTCTTTTTGAACTCCACCTTAACGGGTTCTCTAGCAAAATGGGGCTGAGAGTCGGTGAGGGTTGAGCTGGTAGAAGAAAGCACTTTCCCAATTGGCTTGGGGGGATCGTTTCTCAAAAGTTCTCCGGATTCTTTGTCNAACCGGTAATCTTGGACGAGCACACCCTTCTCGGTGATTCGAGCGGGNATCTCTCCGGCTTTTCCTATGCCTCCCAATGCGTTGATGATAAAAACGAAGGCCACCACGCCCATTATCATAAAAACAATGGTCTGGAAGGTATTGGCATAGGCAGCACCACGGGATCCGCCCATGAAGACATAACTAAGCACAACCAAAGAAACGACCAGACCGGTCAACCAAGGTGGAACTCCCCCCAACCAAGGCGGGGCGGAAGGGCTGGTGAACAAGGTCGGGAAAGCACCTGCAGTCACGGGCTCAATGGTTTTACCTGCACCAATTATTCCTATCAGAAGATAAGGCACCACCAAAAGAACAAGGATTGGAAATAATACATAGCCAATAGAGTCAGACTCGAATCGTGCCCTGAAAAATTGTATTTGAGTAAGATACCCGTGCTTTTTTCCGAATGCCCACAAACGAATGCCAATGAGAAAGAAAATGGCCGCATGCACCAATCCGCTGATCGATGCCATCAATCCGTAGGTTCCAATTCCCCGCTCGAATGATTTTCCGGTCGAACCCACCAAAGCAAAAGCAGTCATGGTGGTACCGAAAACGCTCATCAATAAGAGAAAGGGACCAATGCTGTGACTCGCAACGAAGTAATCCTTGCTCGTCCCCCGGAATAATCTGCTACTGAAAAACCCAAGGCCCAAAAGAAGACAAAGGTATCCAATAATGACAAGTAGGGTGGTCATGACGGCCTATTTGAATCTTGTTCGGAATGACCTTCGGCAAACTCTTCGAGATGAGTGGGCCATGCAAACTTGATTGCTAACCACCCCAAAATGGCACATGCGACCGAGAAACCCGCATGATAGGCTAGCCCAACGGGCATAAAGCCAAAGACTAAACCGGCATCGTCCCACCACCAAAAATCCTGATGCAATAAAAACATCAGCAAAAACAAAAGCCATACAACTAATTTACCCATAATGAATAAGGGTTGGGGTTATTCTCCAATCGCGTACAAATGAGTTTGGGTGGCAATATAAAGGGTGCCATTGACATATACGGGAGAACTGTAAACCGGGGCTCCCATGTTTATGCTTTCCACTTTGGGCTTATCTTTTCCATGATCCAAAACCAAAAGGTCTCCATCCTCATTTCCAAGCAGGACTTTTCCTCCGGCTACCAGAGTCGAGCCCCAAATCCGGCTGAAGGAATCATAGGTCCAATACAATTTTCCGGTGTTAGCATCCAAACAATGGATCAGCCCGGCGTATTCAGCAACGTAAACGAGGTCATCGTGAACCGACACTGTAGAGATCGTTCGACCGACATCCGTGTATTTCCAGACAACCTCACCGTTCTTTGCATCAATACAACTCAGACGCCCCACCCCATCCCCGTGCTCCGGGTCCTGACCAATGGCAACATACACTTTATCTTTATAAAGAACGGGCGTACCAATAAGCTCGCTGGGCCCGGGAGGAGTAGCGTAAGGGACTTTTTTCCCATCTTTATCCACACGATACTCAGGTTCGTTGCAATCCACCTTCCAGGAAGGCATGAAAAGGTCATATCCATCCGCATCCTGTTCGGTCTTGTTTGGGTACCCATAGCAAAAACCATCCGTGCCTCCCCATATCAGGGTATCCTTGCCATCGATCTTACCGTAGGTCAGGGAAGACCAAGCCGCATGCAAGGCGCTTGCACTCGCTCCGGAACCATCTTCGCCAACCAATTCCCCTGTGTTCTTGTCGAGAGCGATCCAACTTGGGGACAATGGGCTTGGAATATTGGTATGGGACCAGTCCACTCCATTCGAAGTTGCGATGAAAACTTTATCTCCGATCACCAAAGGAGAAGAACTGGTCACATTGTGAGGAAAAACTCCAAGTTCGTCCCGCATATCATACATCCAAATGATATCCGCATCCAACGATTCGTTCAGCGGATCCTGTGCACCCTTGGGGCGAACATAGGTCGCCTCGTCTTTAAAGGGTCCCATATTTCCATCCGACAGTCCGTTGATATCAAGGCAAACCACTTCGCAGCGGTTAGTCACAACATACACTACATCACCGTAGACGGCAGGAGAGGAACAAACCCCGATGTACTCCCAATCGCTCACCTTGCCAGCTCCCAGCTTGGGGATGACTAGTTGCCACTTCATCTCCCCGCTTTTTTCATCCAAACATAGGACCACTCCCCGATCGCCTTTCTTTTGCGGATCACGCGGGGATTCGTTGTTCGTTCCTACAAACACGCATCCATTTCCAACGGTTACATTGCCATAAGCTTGCGAACCAAGCTTTGCCACCCAACGAATGTTCTTCGTGGTTTTCATGTCAACGACCTCGTTATCGCTCATTTCCCCAGGAGAAAAATTGGTGATGAGACCCTTTTCGGTAGTCACCATGTTTCGGCTTCCATCACCTCCCCAAACAGGCCAGTCCTTTGCTTGGGAGAAGAGCGGGAATGAGAATGCGAACAACGCTAGGGTAAGGTTGATTTTTTTCATACTATTTGGCTTATTTGTTGTAATAAATGGATAGGTTGTCGATGTAGACCTTCTTCTTGCTCTGAGGAGACATCGCGTAGATTCCAGGTGCTCCGTTCAAATGAGGATTTTCGTGGGAAACCTCCAAGGTCCATTCCGATGGTTCGGGCTCATCCTTCATCCAGGCCTTGGCCTTGATCAGACCCTTGCCGGTGCCTACAACTTCCACGCAGGTTTTCAAGCGATACCAGGACTTCGTTTTAATGGGAAATGAAACGGAATGACGAAAACGATCGTAATTTGATACGACTTCGAGTTTTTGGCTATTCCCAACCAATACAAAAATGTATCTTTGGTTGATCAAGCCGATGTTTGACTTCGTACGCCTGTCACCGTCTGTCATGACATCCGCTTCAACGATGTAGTTGGACATATCCTTGTGGCCAATGAAATTGATGGCTCGTTGAAAAAGTACGCGGTCAAGAGTATTACCAGCCACAAAATTATCACCCGATTTCTGAACCTGCCATCTCATTCTTGCTCCGAGCCAAGACAGAGGTGAATAAGCAAAGGAGATTCCATCCGAACTGGTATTACTCAGTTCATATCCTTCTTCAAAATTTTCTGTGTACGGCAAGTCCTGTAAGATACGACCTCGCGTAATTCCAAAAAGGCCGTTTTGGGTAACCCGCAAAGCTCCTGCGGAAAGCTTCGCATCCAAATCGGCACTCAACACACCGGTGTTGCTGATTTCGGCGTCCACATATGATTGGACCCTAGCGGTTGGGGGTATCCATTTTTCCCAAGACAAACCTTCGGTTTCCTCTCTGATTCTCCGACCTGATTGATCCAGCGAATACACTTTAAAGGATTGGTTAGATCCAGATTTGAGTGCAAACTCCGCGGGCACAACTTGGAGCGAAACAGCCTCCCCTTTGCCTGCTCCATTCACTTGGGGACGAGCCACAAAAGCTTGGGCATCTTGGTCTGAACCGAAACAAAATAGCTTCTTCTTGGTTTGTACGAAAACCCTGCCATATGCCATGGATGGAGCAGCCAAACAAGCGGAACCCAAATCCATTTCACTGATGATCTCACCCTTGTCACCCGCATCCTTTACCACAAAGAACTTTCCGTTGAAGGTAGGAACATACAACTTGCCATCTGCCCAAGTTGGCGAGGCATGCACTTGATCTGGGGCTAATTTCAGAACCCAATGTTCCTCTCCGGTACTTGCATCCAAGCACACGAGTTCACCGCGCTTAATGGTAACATAGATTCGACTATCCCGATAAACCGGGGAGCTCGTAAAGGCTTCCATGCCGTTGTTTCTCCAAACTTCATTCTCAGAACCAAGAAGCATAATGTCTTCGCCAATCTGTGGAAGTTTTGAAGGCTTTCGAATGCCAACCATTCGACCGATCACGGAAGAATCTATGTTCTCCTTCCCATGAATAGCTACGACCATGTCCTGATGAAGAACAACTCCAGCATTTACCCCACCGTAAGACATTTGAAAGCGCCAAAGCGGTTGACCGGTTCGGGCATCAATACAAACCACATGCCCGCAACCCGTACCGCTGTAAAAAACCCTACGCCCGTCCTCAAGATTTTCGAAGACCAAAGGTGAAAAAGAACTATCCTTTGGAGTAATTCCGGGAGTCGAGGACCAGACCAAGTCTCCGTTATGCTTATCAAACGCATAGAAGCGGTCTCGGGCCGGTCCATGTTTGCCCCAATTTGCGGTGATGGCATGGATAATGACTAGGTCACCGTCTATGCATGGTCCACCGGTTCGGCCGTTGGGAAAGGTAAGGCGGGCAAACTCTTCCATCAAGGATCTTTCCCAAATCTTTTTACCGTTTGAATCATAGGCCAGGAGCAAACCCGGGCTTGTTTGAAAAAACACATTTCCAGAAACCGGATCGATGCAAGCCGCCCCGACTCCATATCGGTTGTAAACTATATCACTTATAAAGTCACTATGACGACGATCCCACAAGACCGCCCCAGAAGTTGCATCCAAGCAGACGAGGGCTTCCTGCAATTCATCCTCCACGCCATAATACCCAAATTGATAAGCCTTGCCTCCTGCAATGACCGGAACTCCCCCACCTTGGATTTCATAGTTCCACAAAAGCGATTTGTTTAGATCGTCGGGCAATCCCGTTTGTTCGGAAACTCCCATTCCGCTTGGCCCTCTCCAAAAAAACCAATCCGAATGATAGGAGGAGATATTTNCTGAATCCGATTCTTCAGTTTGTTCAGTGCTTTTCGAGCCNGGTATCCTTGGGTTGCACCCAAGAAAAAATAAGTAAGCTGTCGTAGAGAGGAAAAAAANGAAAAGTTTACTTGGCATCGCTAGGAGAAAGTATTGGGGTTTCAGATGGTTTTAGTGAATTTAGTACTTGTATGTACGATATTGTCAAACATCATTCNANTNTATCNGTGAAATTACTTTAAACACCTATGGTTAGCAAAACGCTTCCACCCTTGCTTCGCTCCTGCTGGATAAAGCTCAATGCCACTTTTCAAAATCAAGTGGCGACGGTTGGTTTGACTCCGGATCAATACACCGTGCTGAGGTGGCTAAATGAGCTCGANNATGAAACCGTAAGCCAAAAGGANCTCAAGCGTCTTATGTTCACGGACGCAAATAACATTGCCGCATTGGTAAAAAGAATGGAAAGCTCAGGGTTAATCAAAAGGTTTCAACATCCNTCCGACCTGAGAAAGAAGATCTTGGCAACAACCCCAAAAGGAAAAAGCCTTTATTTCCGTGGAAAAGAGATTGCCGAGAGNGTGGAGCAGGCCCTGCTTGACGGATTTTCCCCGGAGGAAAAGGATGAATTCATTCGGGTTTTGACAAAGACTAATTCCTATTTGCTGAACGAATCCAAAGAGCCTTGATTCATTTTTAAGCATACCCAATCACCTCTGCTGCTTCGACAATGCATTTTTCCATTTGAATAAGTAGGGGCGGTCCAATTTGCCTTACCTGACAAAACTTGAAAACTTGCAAGTTCATTGAATTCGCTTGGGTTTGCCTCTGATAAAACCAATTCTCCATTTTCAGTAAGCATAACTAATGTGTCGTTGACTAGGATTAGGGACCCCAACCCATATCCCTTCTTCTCCCAAACTTTCTTACCCCTATCGATGCGCAGACAAAAAAAGGTCGATTGGGAAGCCGAACGACCACCTGCTTGGCCATGAATCCCAAAAGCATATCCATCCTGATACACCAGGCTGGCCATTTGNCATGAGATGGCTTCGGATTCCCAAATTGCTTGCGGGTTGGATCCGTTCAAATTCACCAAAGCAGCCCCTTTTCCGTAGGCACTTGTTATCAAAACATTAGAACCNAGGTCCAGAGGTTGAGCCGCATTTACACCAAATCGTGTTTTGTGTTGGTAGCTTTTTACTTCCTGACCATTTTCTAAGTCATGAACCGAAAGTCCAAATTGATTAAAAATCAAAATCTCGCTGGGTGCACTTTTTCGNAAAACGGGTGAGGCATAACCTGCCTCGTGTCCGCCTCCTCGCCATACCACCGAACCGTTCTTTGAATCGAGTGCAACCAAAGAGCCTTCAGGTGATCCTGTCTCAATAATGATTTTTCCTTCTGCAACCAAGGGGCATCCCGAATAACCCCAATCGGGACGGACGCCGGCAAGATCTGAAATTACATTAAGGCTCCACAGGATTTTTCCATCAGTTGCGTTCAGGGCGTATAAATCTCCCTCATGGCTCAGTAGGTAGACCTTGTTTTCAAAAATCACTGGCGTAGCCCGACTCCCCCCTTGAAAAAACTTGGGGTCTTTGCGGCAGGGATATTGATGGGTCCAAACTAAATCACCGGTTTGCGAGTCTAAGCAAAAAAGGGTGTTCTTCCCATTCTCATTTCCCTGACAATAAGCATATCCGTTTGATTCTATGACAGAAGAATACCCCCATCCGATCTTCATTCGCCAAAGTTCTTCGGGTTCATCATTGCCCCACTCTACCCTTAGGTTTTTTTCAGTGGAATGATGATTGCGTTGATTACCTCCATAGGAAACCCAATCCGCAGAATGTACCATCGATGGTAAGGAGAGCAGACAAACGGTGAAGCCATGCCAAAAAGTCATAACAATAACCTTTTCTAGGGCCCTATCAATCTGTCAATGCCAATAGCTAAGAGTAGAATCAAAGGGGTCCGATTTTATCTTCTCTACCAACCGATAAGTTGAGATTCAATTGATCCGCATAATAGCCTGTCAGGTTGGAAACCAACGCATCCGAACCAATCTTTCTAGCCGATAGGGCGACAACGACAAAATCAGTTCCTTCGGGAACAGCAAATTCAGTTTCGAGTTTCTCCCAAGTTTGTGGACTTACATCGCTTTTCAAGGGGTTCTGCCTATGGGCTATAGTTCGTTTTGGCTGGCCCAAACCACCGCTTATCGCGTGAAAAGACAGCGAAAACTCAGTCGAATCGTCAGCAGGTCCAACTCCTTGATTAAAATGAACCTCAGCATCAAAGCTAGCCTCCCCTTTATTAACAACCTCATGAAGTTTTCTTAAGTCCAAGACTTGAATAGTTTCAGAAACCTCCGCGCTTTGCGCATCTACATCCACCTCCATTTCACTAAACTTAATCATTCGGTCACCTCGGTAAGGAAGCACGCCCATTTCAGCTGGAACGCTCAAGTATTCTTGTCGGGTCCATGAAGCGATATCGCGTTCAATCATAATTAAACCACCATCTGCAAAACTTTCTTCATTCTCCAGAATTTCAATCCCTCGAATGGCTTCATTGTTTGCATCGTTAGANGGAATACCTGCTAAAAATCTTGGGGAAAATCTTGGTGCAGCTACAGCTAAATTTTGCATGGAAGGGTTTGAGTGAGTGACGGATGATTGAGTTAAAACATCATCTCCCAAAAGAATCTTGTTTTCGCTTCCTGCTCCTTCACCCAGATAGGAATAACCAAACCACACTGAAGCCAAAATCACAATCGAAGCAGCGAGTGAAATAACGGCAGAAAAATTTATAATTTTTGCAGATTCTTCGGTAGGTTGACGGAGGGATAGACCATCACTTTCCTCCCAGTGCAACAAAGATTCCTGAAGCATCAAATAAGAATACCTTGAGCGACAAGTAGAGTCTGATTTCAACAGCTCAGCCAGTCTTTTGCTTTCGTCATCCGACAGCAACTGATCGATTAGTTTGCTGGTTAACAGGTCAATTTCAGCATTATTGAAGGTAGATTTCATAAACAAGAGGTACAAGGTATTAGCACGGAATGAAAATTTCGTACGTTTTTTTTAAAAAAACTAAAATTCTACCTCTTTGTCATATGCTGAGAGTTTGTTGTGCACACAGGTACTAAGATTCTGTCTGATACGATGTAAAGTAGCTGAAATTGATCCCAAAGGTCTTTGNACTTGGATGGATATGTCCTTTAGATTTAATTCCTCTCGAAATCTTAGTCTTGCGATAATACGCATATGTGAGGGCAGTAAATCATAGCATTTCAAGAGGGCTTTTTGTACAAGTTGCACTTTTTCTGAATCAAAATCATCTGCAGGAATGGAATCAATAATATCATTACTGAAATGTAGTCTGCTTCGCTTATTTTTGGTTATATGTCTCATCACCTGAAAACGAGCGATTTTAAAAGCCCAACCTTGAAAATGACCTTTGGGATCAAACTCAGGTGCCTTTTTACATAAAATTAAATTGGTCTCTTGCAAAACATCTTCCGCATCCGACCGATGGGGGAGTAACGAAAGAATATATCCATAGAGCGATCTCTGAATACTGGTGAGGTTCTGCGAAAATTCAAATGAGATCTGTGGATCATTCATAGTAAATAATACAGTCTATGGGTTTAGCAGAAGATATTGGACATTACCTTAGAATAAAATTCGCATGGAGTGTTGCCAAACACAATAATCTGTTTTCACTTAGCGAATGCGTGCGTGGCATTGCCTGTTAATTATTATCATCACTATCTCACTCTTCATTTTTGGAATGTTTAGGAAAGATATTGAAGGAAATCTTGATTATTCCAAGTATGAGCAACAGGGAACGGACAAGAATCAAACAGAAAACTTAAATTCAAAAGATCAGACGATCAATGCTGAAGGAGAGAACACCCAAACCGAACAGCACTTAGGCACAATCNCAAGCTCAAAAACTTGGGCGGAATTCGAGAGTAGGTTAACCGTACCAGGAAAGAATAAATGGGCTCTTCATTCTTTTTCGAAAATTATAGAATCAAAAAGATTCAGAGATTTATTATCAGAAAACTTAAGTGAGAAAATCACCGTTATGGAACAAATATTCAGTCCGTTTGAAAACTCATTCTTTCTAGAAAATAAATCTGAAATTCTTGGTACACTTTTTTCTACAAGAATAGGGAATGACAAAGAAGACAGTTTTTTAATTATTTGTAGAGGTCATAGCATGCATTGTGCGAAATTGTTGGCTAATGTACTTTTTGAAACCTTAGATTTTGCGATTAAAAATGAGAGCTATACAAATCCGCTTTTAAATCACCTATATACCCAGTTTTTAACCATACAAAAGCTTCAAGAAAAAGTGGATCAGATAAAGATACAGTTACATGGAAAAGTTAAAGATGATACTCATAACATTGAAAGTATCGCACTGCAATCGGAGCTTCTCCAATTAGAAGAGGAGTGTAAGAGTATGAAAAGTAATTTAAAAAAAATAGATGAGTTATATAAAAAGAACAGAGAAACCCTGCAATTCTTGAGTATTGATTATATATACAATTATGGACGAGTTCTTGAATATAAAAAGATTATAGAAGAACTCGAAATTCTAAAGTCTAATCGTGAATTAGATGAATTTATGTCCACTGAAATAGAAAAAAATATTGTGGCAAATTCGCGCTTACTTGAAACGGAGATAATTTCGGCTATTGATCAACTGAAATCGATCACTAAAATTACAGTTGATCGCCGGATTGAATTACAGAAAAGAATTGTAGATATCAACAAGGACAAAGCAGAGTATTTGCATAACCATTCACATTTTAAGTTATTGAATGAATTAAATACTGAACTGCAACAAAAGCGTAATGATTATCATTTACTATATTCTAAATGGGAGTTAGTAAAAAATAACTATACGATTAATTACTAATCTATGTATTAGTTCTTATTTACAGTAGAACTTTTCTTTTTCTATGTCAGATAAATCTTTTATTCGGGATTCACTTTTCTTCGACTTAAAAGCAGCGATAAATGTATCCCTTTTGGCCATACCACAAGGCATGGCCTATGCTCTTGTTGCTGGTTTACCTATCCATTACGGACTTCTTGGGTCTGCATTCGCCTCATTTCTTGGAGGCGTGATCGGGAAAACCCGGTACATCACACTTGGCCCTACCAATGCCACATCCGTCTTACTTTTCGGGGTCTTTGCGAGCCTGGGTTTAATTCAACAGAGCGGCATAGTGTCACAACTTGGAATCGAAATACTCCCATGGATTATTTTTTTTGCAGGTGTTTTGTTGATTGCCGCATCTTTGTTACGAATTTCTTACATGGTCCAATTCATCTCTCGAACCGTTATCACAGCCTATGTAACCGCCGCAGCTTTTCTTATTATTGCAAATCAAGTGAAACACATCCTAGGTTTAACATTTCCAGAAGGCTCAACCCCATCCTCCTTTGTCGAGATACTTGGCTTTTTGTTTAGTTCTGCAGAAAGTATTTCTTTTCCACCTCTTTTACTTAGCCTCATCACCGCTTTGATATTTCTCTTTTTTCAATCAAAACTCAAAGCCTTCCCAAATGTTGCCCTTACTTTAATGATCTCCGCCCTTGTTGCCTTGATTTTCAAGCGCAATGGCTTTGATTTAACTTATTTGGATTCCTTTGATAATGATTGGGCTTTTCTTAGCATACCCTCCGTAAACGGACTCTCCCATCATTGGCAGACCATCCTTTGGTCATCTTCCGCAATAGCACTTCTTTGTCTTCTCGAAGGTCTGTCCATTGGAAAATCTTTAGCCGCAAGATCTGGGCAACGAATTGATACGAATCGAGAGACCCTTTCGATTGGACTCTCTAATATTGGTTGTTCCATGTTTTCGGGGATGCCTGCCTCTGGTTCCCTTACCCGTTCCTCTTTAAATGTAAATTCAGGGGCCATCTCTCGTTTTTCAAATATTTATACGGGTATTTTCATTCTCATTGGTTACTTTCTCCTTGGGGATCTTGTTGCCTACATTCCCCTTCCCGCACTGGCAACCTTAGTGATTTTCATCGGAACTTCCTTAATCAAATCTAGGCAAATCAAAACGGTGTCCAGGGCGACACGATCAGATGCCATTACCTTTCTGATAACTCTTATCGTCGGTCTTACTCTTTCATTACAGATCGCTATTTTCGTTGGTGTCATTACTTCGATTATTTTCCTGCTTAAAAAGGTCGCCGAACCGGAAATGGTCGAACAAGGATACAATGAGGATGGCGAACTCGCTGAAATTTCAGAAAAGACAAAAAGGCCCGAGCCAGAAGTATCCATTGTTCATGTTGAGGGAGTTCTTTTTTTTGCTGCCGCAGACTTGTTTTACGAACAGATAAGGCGCGTTGGCGAAGATGAGAANTTAAGGGTTTTGGTGTTAAAACTTCTTCACGCACATCACTTGGATGCCACGTCTGTTCTGGCCCTTGAAGAATTGCTCGACTACTTAAAGGAAAAAAACTGCCATGTTTTGCTTTGCGAGGTGAGGAGAGATGCTTTTCGTATTTTAAGAGATTCCGGAGTTATGGCTCGGATTAATAGAAAGAATGTTTTTCCTCACACTGTAAGCAATCCAACTTTATCGACCGCAAAAGCGATAAAAAGAGCGAAGGAACTGGTTGCTGGTATGAATGCAAAGGTTACGATCTACTCCGAGCAAAANAAANTNTAANCCTAANGATTGTCCAAATCGTCGGTTTTCTGAATCAACGGGTCCTTCAATTCTTCGTCTTCTTCCAAAAAGGGATCTTTTTCGGGCAAAACGAGCTTTTTTTTCTCTTCTTTCAAAAAATCGACTTTGGCCTCAAGCTCAGAAATTAAAGTGTGATTCTGCATTTCAAGTGCATCTACCATCATTACTTCCAGTTCAGCCAATTCCGTTTCAATCTTGTCTAATTTCTCTTCTAGTTCGATTGATTTCCTGTTCTCTTCTCTGGCAGCGACAAATCGAGTATGGTTGTATTGCTTAAGGGCGACAAGTTCTTCGTCAAGATCTAGCTTCTGCTTATTTTTTTCCGCTATTTCTAAAAGAATTTGGTCCCGTTCTGTCTGTCCGAGATTGGGAAGATAAAGCCTTTGCTCGAGCTCACTGACTTTTTTCTGAATCGCGGTTGATTGCTCCTTAATGTTCTTCTTTTTGCTGGAAACATCTTTTTTGGGTGCAATTAGTTTCTTCGCATCCAAAAAAGTCGTATGTCCTCCTTCTTCAATGGACTGAAGTTCCTTCATAAGAAGCTCAATCTCGCCACTACATGAATCAATGTCATCGGATAAATCCTGCCCCGAACGCATCCCCTGCCGTAACTCGCGCAATTTAGCTCTTTGATCTCGAAGTGCATTTCTCACTTCCGATCTTGCCAGCCTTTTCTTTTCTGCCGGGGAAGAGGGTTTTTTATCAGAATCTTTACTCGTATCAGACATTTTTAATGGTGTTATAAACTAATTGGCTTCTATATTCAAGAACACTAGAGACTGTATTGTAAATTTCATGTTCATTAAGCTTAAGCAGGCAGTCGAAAAAACTCTCGAGTTGCCCGATTGGTCTTTTCGGCTAGTGCATTCGGACAGATTTTGAATCTGTCCGCCAAGTACTCCCCAATGTATGAGAGGTAAGAAGGTTCATTTTCTTTCCCTCTTTTGGGAACAGGAGCGAGATATGGACTATCCGTTTCAAGCATCAATTTCTGGAGTGGATAGCTTCGTAGCACATCCCTTAATGACTCGTTGTTTTTAAAAGTGATGATCCCTGTAAAGGAAGCCAGACCTCCCCTTTCAAGCAAAACCTTTGCTTGATCCTGACCCTCGGAAAAACAATGAAAGACAACCGAATTCCAATTCAGTCCACTTTCATCAATTAGACCCACACAGTCTTCGAATGCATTTCTGGAGTGAACGATGACCGGGCAATCTAACTGTTTTGCCCATTGTAACTGCTTGGAAAAAGCGGCTTTTTGGTGGTTTATTATCCGGGTTCTTTTCACTTCTTCACTAGGAAGCATAAAGTAATCCAAACCTATCTCCCCTAAAGCAACTGGTGGTTTTTTATTGTCCCAATATTTTCTCAGACCCCGAGTGTTTTGCTCCCAAAAGTTGTCAACATAACCAGGGTGCAAACCGATTGAATAATAAACCATCTCCTGATATTCTATAGCTAGATGAGAATAAATGTTCCAATCCTTGGGAGAGGTACCCACCGTGANCATACCAGTCACCGATGCATTTTGGGCACGATCCATNACACTCGCAAGCTCTCCTCGGTCCCAAAAGGTTTTTAGGTGACAATGACTATCAAACCATGACATCTACTCGACGAATAAGGGAAGAAGTGCCATGATCGGCAACCTAAAACCATCAAATTAAAATTTTTACATNATACACTTCATGGAAAATGTCATTATATTGGGTACTGGATGCGCTGGATTCACAGCCGGCATCTATGCCGCACGAGCTAATCTCAACCCGCTTATTTTAGAAGGCAAGCAACCTGGCGGACAATTGACCACCACTTCAGAAGTGGAAAATTTTCCAGGCTTTCCGGAAGGGATTGACGGTTATTCCCTAATGGATCATCTCCGAAAACAAGCCTTAAAGTTCGGAGCCCGAGTGGAACATGCATTTGTTGATCGCGTTTCACTTTCCGAATCCGAAAAGAGTCTATTTGCCGGGGAAAAATCATATANTGCTAAATGCATCATCATTGCCACTGGAGCGGCTCCCCGTTTGTTAGGTGTGCCTGGAGAAAAAGATTTGTTCGGGGGGAAGGGTGTGACCACATGCGCAACTTGTGACGGAGCGTTTTACAGGGGAATGGAAGTGGTGGTGGTCGGTGGAGGAGATTCCGCCTGCGAAGAGGCTCTTTTCTTAACCCGTTTTTGCACCAAAGTAACTTTAATTCATCGACGGGAAGAGTTGAGAGCCTCCAAAATAATGGCAGAAAGAACCCTTGCTCATGAAAAAATCGAGCCTCTTTGGAATTCTGCTGTTGAAGAAATCCTTGCTGGGGATGACGGAAAGGCACGGGCAGTCCGGGTAAGTAATCTTAAAAGCGGTGAAGAGAAAGAGGTTGAGTGTAAGGGGNTTTTCATCGCCATTGGGCACCTACCCAACACGCAACCATTTAAAGATGTTTTACCCCTTGATGAAAACGGCTANCTTGTCCCAGAGTCCGNCAGCTCAGTCAAAACCNCCCTCCCCGGGGTTTATGTAGCNGGCGACTGTGCCGATCATGTTTATCGCCAAGCCATCACTGCCGCCGGGATGGGTTGCCANGCAGCCATAGAAGCCGAACGCTGGTTGGCTGACCAAGAATAACCCTGCATGCCCCAAAACCCTGCTGAAGAAAACCTAGTCTCCCTCCTCAGGGATACCGCTCATAGGATTCCCGACCGCCCGGCGATCATCGACGCCAAAGATCAAGGCTTTCCTTCGCGCAGCTTTGCACAGTTGTATGCCGATACCCAAGCCTGTGCATCCATTCTCTCCTCTCAAGGGCTGGGCAAAGGGGACAAATCCTTACTTTTCGTAAAACCAGGATACGAATTAATAGTCTTGGCCTTTGCACTCATTCATCTTGGTGCCGTTCCAATTATCATTGATCCAGGAATGGGGCTGCAATCGATGTTGGCATGTATTCGTTCGACCCGCCCATCCTTTCTCGTAGGAACTCCGCTTTTCTACCTAGTCAGTAAATTATTTCCCCGATCGTTTAAGACCATTCAAGGAAAGGTTGTGATCGATTCGCGATTTCTCGTTAAAACGCAAAGGGAAAAAGTACCTGCATCGAAGATGCATCCTGCCAAGACTTCCCCTTCAGAACTTGCTGCCATCGTCTTTACTTCTGGGTCTACCGGTAAACCAAAGGGGGTTCGCTACCTTCATTCGACCTTCAATGCTCAAGTAGAGTCACTAAGGGAAAATTTCGGATTGTCAGAAGGTGAATTGGACTTAACCACTTTACCGGTTTTCGCTCTTTTTAATCCCGCTTTGGGAATCACCAGCGTGATCCCGGACATGAATCCGAGAAAGCCAGCCAAAGCTGATCCCGAAAAACTGGTTCGAGCGATTATGGACTTTAAGATTTCTTCGGCATTTGCTTCACCTGTAATTGGCAAAAAGATCGCCAATTGGTGTTTGGAAAAGAACCAAGACCTTCCTTCTCTCAAGAGAATTTTTTTGGCCGGCGCTCCCTCACCACCGAGCCTCATCGAAAAACTTTCCAAGGTCCTGATAAATGGGCAGGTCATTGTTCCCTATGGATCAACCGAGGCTCTTCCAGTCGCTTACTGCAAGAGCCAAGAGGTCAAAACCTGTCGTACGAGCATTGAGTCCGGGGAAGGGTCCTTGTTAGGGAAACCTATACCTGGAATCACCATAAAGATTTTCCCNGCTCGTAATGCNCCCTATCCCAGCAACTCCNANGAATTAAATGTTTTGGACAAGAATGAAGTCGGGGAAATTTGCGTTTCTGGAGCGGTTGTTACAGATGGTTATTACAGGATGCCAGGAGCAACCTTCGATGCGAGGTTTGATTTCGAAGGAAAAGTCTTTCACCGTATGGGTGANTTGGGNTACTTTGACCAAGACGACAATCTTCGATTTATGGGGAGAAAAATAGAATGCATACCAACTCCTAATGGCCCCCTTGAAACCGAAAGGTGCGAACCCATCGTTAATGCCTATGACGGGATCTATCGATCCGCTTTGGTTGGGATTGGCCTNGGGGCATTAAGGGAGCCATGCTTGGTGGTTGAGCCTGTCAANAAAAGTTCGACGCGTGCGNATCTTGAAAAAAATATAAGGAAAGACTTAAGAAAAAGAATGCCCGCCTTTGCTGTCGAAAGAATTTTTTGGGAGAACTCCATACCCGTAGACTCTAGGCATAATGCCAAGATTCATCGCTTGGCACTTTCCAGAAAATGGACCCGATTGGTTGCNCAAAAGCCNAAACTCGGNTTACCAGGATGAGGGTTCTNGTCACTGGAGGGATGGGGTTTATTGGAAACTCAGTGGTGAACGGTCTTCTAGAAATGGAACATGAGGTTATTGCCATTGGGCGATCCAAAAATCCGCCAAATGCAAAAATNCTCCCTAACCTGCAATANCACAGCATTGACTTGTCCTTGGGGAAAATACCGGATGAAATCATCCGGGGTACTGAATTGGTTTTTCACATTGCCGCAAAAGCCGGAATCGGCGGGAAATATTCCGACTATTATGCAGCCAATTATTTAGCAACCGTTCAACTTCTCGAAACCTGCAAGGCCCAAGGGGTCCCACGGTTCGTTTTCACTAGTTCTCCAAGCGTGGTCTTCTCCAACAATTCCATCTCCAACGGTAACGAACGCCTACCCTACCTCAATCAACCGGATTTTGCCTATGCCCACACCAAAGCTTTGGCCGAAAAACAAGTGCTTCACGCACACCAACCCGCTTCCTTTCAGACCCTAGCCTTGCGCCCACATCTTGTTTGGGGTGTTGGAGACCCCCATCTTTTACCCAGAGTGATCAAGCGGCATAAGGCTGGCAAACTTCGCATNGTCGGTGGGGGCCAAAACATAGTTGACCTCACTCATATCAAAAACGTGACCCATGCTCATATATTGGCGATGAAAAAGATGCTCGCTGATGATCATTTTGGTGGGAATCCTTATTTCATAGGACAAGACGAACCCGTATCGCTCTGGGATTGGGTTAACGAAATTTTTCTCGCATTAAAGCTACCCCCTTTGGATGCAAAGGTTTCCTTCCGAAAAGCATATTNGGCTGGTNGCCTAATGGAGCATATTTGGAAGCTCCCTCTTTTNTCTGGGGATCCTCCGATGACCCGATTCGTTGCCTCTCAACTTGCCCATGATCACTGGTTTTCCAATGAAAGAGCCTTTTCCGACTTGGGTTATTCCCCAATCCTTTCCATGAAAGAAGCCATGAAGGAGACATTGCCTTGGCTCAAAACGCTTTAACCTCGTTGCCTTGCCCGATTATATTCGGATAACAAGCAGGCCAAGCATGCATTGAGATTAAGAGAGCTGGCTTTTCCAAGCATTGGAATTGTGCACCACTTTGAAATTCTTGATTCCCAGAAGGAACCCAGCCCCTCCTTTTCGCTCCCCAAAACAAAAGCGGATCCGCGATCGAAATTCACCTCGTAGATGGAATCGTCTTTTTTGGAGCTAGTCCCAAAAATCGTAAGTTGGCTATCCCTAAGCCAATCAAAGACTTCTTCTTTGGTTCCACCAAAAACCGGCACCTGACCCATCAATCCTCGAGAAGAGCGCACCACATTCGGATTAAAAAAATCAACACAGGCTTCGGATAACAAAATCGCATCGACTCCCAAGGCCTCGGCGGTTCGAAAGATAGCTCCTAGGTTTCCGGGTTTTTCGACTTCATCGAGTACGACAACTAATTCGGGATTCAAGCCTTGGTGGTCCTTTATATCGAGGCTCCATTTTCGAACCACTGCAAGAATGCCATCAGAACTCTTCCTGTAGGACGCTTTACGAAAAGCATCTTCAGCGACACTCTGTACTTTCATCCCTCCNTTCTCCCACTCGCCTAAGAGTTCCGTAGAATAAGTAGTTGGGATCAATTCCTCGCAATAGAAAATCTCCTCCACCTGCTTTCCCGATTTCGTTAGGGTATGTAAGTCATCCAAGCCTTCGACCACAAAGGCTCCCCGCTCTCTTCTTTTACGAGGTGATTCGCGTAATTTAACCAGTTCCTTGATCCTTGGGTTAGCCGGGCTGACAATTTTTTCGGTCACATAATAATAAAAAGAGTTTTGCCACGAAAGCGCGAGCTTGTTACGAGGCAGTTTTGAATATGCAACCACCCAAAGGCTTTAGAGACTCACCATATCCCTATCATCATGAGCTAGAAATACTCATTGAATCCGTTAGCAATTTGGGCATCGGTATAGCCCGAGACAAGGGCTGGGTGATTCAGATTCCCTTTGTTTTGCCTGGCGAAACAATCCGTGCCCGCATCTACAGAAATCATAAAAATTATTCGGATGCCGATTGTCTCGAAGTATTGGAACCTTCCCCTCACAGGGTTCAGCCCAGTTGTGACTTATTTGGTGTTTGCGGCGGTTGCCAATACCAAGCCGTGGACTACTCTACTCAATTGAGCTGGAAACAAAAGCATGTGGAAGAAACCTTCCTGCGTATCGGTGGTATCGAAACGACGGTAAATCCGACTATGGCATCTCCAAAACGCTTTGCATACCGGTCCAAGCTAACCCCGCATTATGAAAAAACCCTCGACACTGAAAATCGAAAAATCGGATTTCTCAGGCACGGTTCTCGGAGGATCTTAGTCGATGTACCGACTTGCCCGATCGCCACAGACCCAATTAATGCAGCCCTACCTGAAGAAAGAGAAATCCTGAGGACTCAGACAATGGGTAAAAAAAAGGGAGGCACTTTATTGCTTCGGGACACCATTGAGGGAGTCATAACAAACCCCAAGGAAACCGTCAGCGAAAGAGTTGGCGATTTGACCTTTCAATTCAAGGCAGGCGAATTTTTTCAGAACAATCCGTTCCTTCTTCCTCAACTTGTTCAATATGTCATTGCAGAGGCAAATTCCGAAGTTTGCCCTGTTCTTGTGGATGCCTACTGCGGAGGCGGTTTATTTGGACTTTCGGCTGCTTCTCAATTTGATCGAGTGATCGGGATCGAAATTAGTCGCGAAGGGTTTGAGGGAGCCCGAACCAATGCTCTACTGAACAAGATCGATAACGCAGAGTTTTTTCTTGGTGATGCCGTTTCCATTTTCAGTGAACTGGGTCAGGAAAATGAGCCTTGTGCGTTAATCATTGATCCCCCACGAAAGGGTTGTGACCCCGACTTTATTGATCAGACACTTGCTTTTCGCCCTCAAAGAATCGTTTATGTTTCTTGCGACCCCGCCACCCAGGCAAGGGATGCAAAGCTTCTTTTGAATGGGGGGTACAGGATCTCGCAAATACAACCCTTTGACCTCTTTCCGCAAACAAGGCACATAGAAAATGTCTTAACTATGGAAATTTAAACTCGTTTTCGGTCTCGNCGCCACTCCAGTGAGGCGAACTCTCCTGCAAATATATTACGTTCGGATAGGAAACTTTCAGGCCATTCAACGGTCTCGGCCTTTTCTTCGACAATGTCCGACAACGCCCCAACCAAATTATTCTTGAATGACTTCGCGTCAAAACTTGGGATTGCACTCACATCAATCGTACCTTGAACCAAAACCGCTTTCTTTGATTTCTTCATCGCAGCACCTGCCAACTTAACCTTTCCATTTTCGGTCATAAGATCTTTTCCAACAGGCTCCTCAAAGCAATCTCCCGGAATTCCATTGGGCTTGCATGCAGGGCAAGGTTGTAACGAGGTCGCAACATCTTGTTTGGCGAGTGCAAGCCCAATTGCCCCATGAATTAATTCGTATAATCTTAGGGAGGGAATGCTGAAGGATGAATGATCCTTGGGTAAGGTGAGACAATAAGTCCAATCTCCTCCATGCCTTACGATTCCCCCACCAGTAGGCCGCCTCATAAGATTGTTGATGGGAAGGCCCGTAACCCTTTCAACCCCTTCCCAGTTTTGACCATAGCCAAAACTGATTTCATCGGATTCCCAGGAGTAAGCCCTGAATGTTGGCAATTGTGCGTGCGAGGAATTTGAAAACATCCACCAATCCGCGCCCATGTTTTCAGGACCTCTCTCGGACAAATCCGGATAGATCAACAGGCTCATTTCGATGAAAACCGGGGAACATATCGGGAAGGATCGTCTGCGTGCTCCCTGTACCACTCATAAAGCGCCGGCGGTATGATAAGGCTTTCGAGTTGTTTTTCCACACTCGGTGGATTGGTCTTCAGCTTACCCAATAGCGGAGAAAGTTCAAAGGTCAGGTGGGCCGGGCGGCCCCCCACCCTCTCTTCTTCTTTTTTCAATGAACCTTTTTTGATTCCTCTTGGATCAATGCCGAATCTTTCAAGGATACGGACTCCTAGTTCAAAACGAGAGATTTCTTCGTCTCCAGCCCAATGGAAAAGGCCATTAAGGTTTGGGCGCTCCAACAATTCGACGATCGCAGAAGCGACATTTTCCGNAGAACAAGGCTGACGTACTTCATCTTCAAATAGGACCATTGGCTCCTCTTTCGCCAAGGCATGAAGTATCTTTTCATGTTGGCTTCTCATTCCCCCAGGACTGTTTCCGTTGAGTAAGGTTATTCTTAAAACGACTAAGTTTTCATCGGTTACCGACAGGATTGATTTTTCCGCTTCGAGTTTTTGTCGCCCATATTCGCTCAAAGGGTTCGGCTGNTCNGTCGAACGATAGGGTGAAGATGAGCCATCAAAAACCATATCGGTTGAGATATGGAGAAAGCGGGCTCCCAAGTGGGAGGCTACCTCCGCGAGGTGGCGAGGTCCTTCTACATTAACTAGATGGGCTGCAGCGGGGTTTTGGTTCACCTGATCGGGGGAAGAAACTGCGGCACAATTAACGATCGCATCAGGCCATAAGTCGAACATTTCTCTGGTAACCTGTTGGTGGTTTTCGATCAGTAAACTTTGGGAATCGTTGGATGAATCGACTTTCTTCGCCCCATTCCGGGAAAAACAATGGTATGCATACCCTCTTCTTGCAAGCTCCGCCTCCACTGCGGAACCCAACAAACCTGATGATCCAAATANCACCACTTTCATATCCTAAGCATAAATGCCTTTGAGCTTGGTACAACCAGAGAGTTCTTTGAATCCTTTTCCTTGAATCTTGGACCAAACTCAAATAAAATTGAGTTTTAATGAATTTATCCCAACTTGCGAATTCTCGCATACTCGAACAACCCACCTACCTGCCCGGAAAACCCATTGAGGAAGTAGCCGCGGAATTTGGTTTAGAGCCCAGTGAAATTTGCAAGCTCGCTTCCAATGAAAATCCTTGGGGTGCTTCCCCCAAAGCCATTCAGGCAGGCACGGCAGCTCTTACGAAAATAAATTTGTATCCGGAAGGCAGTGGCCATGTCCTGCGCAATGCATTGGCCGACTATCATCAATTGCAAGCCGATCAGTTTATTCTCGGTAATGGTTCCAATGAAATTATCGAGCTTTTGGGTCATGTGTTTCTACAGCCTGACGATGAAGTCATATTTGGCGAACATGCATTCGTGGTTTATAAGCTGGTTACCCTTCTGATGGGATCAAAAGCTATCCCAGTCGAAATGCCTGACTTGACTCATGACTTGAACAAGATGCGGAATGCCATCACCGAACGAACCAAACTCGTCTTTCTCCCTAGCCCCAATAACCCAACAGGTACCGCAAATACCAATGATCAAATTTGCACATTCGTAAGATCTTTGCCTGAACATGTAATATTCTGCATGGATGAAGCTTATGCTGAATACCTTGAATCTCCTCCAAACCTCAAGCCTCTGATTGAGGAAGGAAGAAAAATTTTAGCCATGCGTACTTTTTCCAAAATCCATGGATTGGCTGGCCTGAGGATTGGCTATGGTTACGGATCCGCGGAAATGATCTCTCTTTTGCAACAAGCTAGACAGCCATTCAATGCAAACTCCGTCGCTCAAGCATGTGCACTTGCAGCCCTTGAGGATCATAGTTGGGTTCGTCAATGCAGGAAACGAAACTTGGACGGGCTTGAGCAACTTCGCTTGGGTTGTCAACNCCTCGACCTTNAGTTCGTTCCTAGCCAAGCCAATTTTCTTCTCATTAAGGTGGGAGACGGCAAAAGAATCTTCAAGGAATTGCAATCTCGTGGAATCATCACAAGGCCCATGAGCGGCGGGTTGGAAGAATACCTTCGAATATCCGTTGGCACCGAACATGAGAACGAACAGGTGCTTCAGGCGCTGGAGGAAGTTCTGTCCATCGCTGGAGTAAAGACATGAACGAAATTTATTCCTTGGTTCAATCAAAGTTCGGCCTNTTCGTTCTTTGGTCAGTGGTTGGCCTCTGGACCTTCTATGTTTCTCTTTATCGAGCCTTCGTTGACCGAATAAGAGCTGGCACTACACCTTCTCCAAACGATCCCAGACCAGCCAGCAAATTGGTTGTCCATTTATTGAAAGCCCCCAACCAAGACCGCCCTTTTCATGTCGAAGCCGCCTTGCTTTCCTCTCTGCAGATCCTTGTCGGAGTCTTGTTTTTCATTGAAACACAAGTTTTTGAGCCCGGAGTCTTTGGGCTCATCGGAGGCTTTCTTCTTTCATTCCTTGCGGAAAGAATGACTGCAGGCTTATTGCCCAGAGTTTTGGTCTCCACAGAATGGGTCTCGCTGCAATTGTCCATTGGTTATCCCTTTATGCTCTTTGTCCGTATTCTGTCCTTCCCTCTGTCTTCAGGCTTAGGTGCTATGGAAAGACTGTTGTTTTCAAAAAGCCAAAATGAAAACCGCAAGAGCGAAGATGAAAGCGAAGTCGCCGGTCATATTAGAATCCTGGGTCGTGAGGGTTCTAATTTAGAGCCTGAAATTTTTGAGATTATGGGCAATGCCCTTGAGATGAGCCATCTGCATGTAAAGGATGTGATGGTTCCGCGCAACCAAGTGCAAATTCTGGATCATGATGATTCGGTGGAGAAGAACTTGGAAATCGCTCGTACCTGCGGACATACGCGTTTGCCTCTTTGTGCCGGTGATTTGGATCACTGCCTTGGTATTATTCATGTCAAATACGCCTTTAAGAAATTGGGCGAGCAGAGTGAAATCGATTTACAGGCAATTACCAGAGCTCCAGTTTTACTTGCCAGCGAAGAATCTCTTCCGTCAGCACTCAAAAAGATGATGAAGTGGAAAGTACATATGGCTTTGGTGGGAGACGAGTTCGGAGGGATAGACGGGGTCATAACTTTGGAAAATATCCTCGAAGAAGTGGTGGGTGAAATTCAAGATGAATTTGATGTCGAAGAGCTTTCGGTGATTCGTCTAGGGGACGGAAAGTGGAAAATTTCGGGTCTTACGCCCGTTCATGACCTGCCCGAAGAACTGGGGCTAGGTGAACAGGATGAAGAGCTGGCAACTTTCGGTGGCTTAATCACTCGAGAGTTAGGCAAAATCCCCAAACGCAATGAAACGATCCGTTTCGAGTCTTTTGACGCCAAGATTCTAAATGCAGACGAAACCAGAGTGCTTGATGCGGAAGTGAGCCTTCTGCCCGCCAAAAAAGCGAAGAATGATCGATCAGTCTCTCGGAAAAAGAATGGTTTTCTGGCCCAACTTTTTCCCCTGAAGTCGGTCGTCCCAATCCAATTCCTGTTTCCAGGCAAGGCATGCCGGCAAACCCAATCGTTCGTTTATTCTGAGGTGAACTTCTGGCATAATCGGTGCAAGAAAGACATTCCCCAGACGAAGTGCTTCCACCATGGATGCCAAACTCGTATAAAGAAATTCCTGATCTTCAGGCTTTGCGGATTTTGCCAACTTCCAAGGAGATCTTTCATCCGCGTATTTGTTAATGGATCGAAAAAAACCAAACACCTGGTCGAGTGCCTGATTAAACCGGTAACTTGAAAAATCATTCAGTACGCGACTTTTGGTCTCCTCCCAAAGTTGGCAAATTTTTTCTTCGGGCTCACCCCTTACCTTTATTTCGGGAACCAAACCATCGCAATACCCCGCAACCATATGCAATAAGCGGCTCAATAAGTTGCCAAGATCATTTCCCAAATCAGCCCGATACCTCGATTCGAACCGCTCCAGTGAAAACTCCGCATCCCTTCCCACGGTCATTTCCCGCATAACAAAATAGCGAAAGGCGTCTGCCCCATACTGATCGACCAGTTGCAGGGGATCCACAGTTTCTCCCGTGCTTTTGGACATCTTTGCTCCTGAACTTGTCCACCAACCGTGTGCCAAGATTTGCTTGGGTAAAGATAAATTGGAAGCCTTAAGCATGATTGGCCAATAAACCGCATGTGGGGGTGCGAGAATGTCCTTGCCGATCACATGGAGATCCGCAGGCCAAAACTTCTCAAACTTATTTTCTTGGCCATAGCCCGCTGCAGTCACATAATTTACCAAAGCATCAAACCAAACATAAGTTACAAATTCCGAATCAAAAGGCAGTGGGATACCCCAGGACAAGCGCTCCTTGGGCCTCGAAATGCAAAGGTCATTAAGGGGCTCTTTAAGGAATTCAAGAACTTGATTCTGTCTGTAATCGGGGGATACGAAGGTTGGGTTTTCACGGATATGTTCAATCAACCAGTCTTGGTACTTCCCTAATTTGAAAAAGTAATTTTTTTCTGTTATTTCAGAGACTTCTCCATAAATTTCAGGCCATTCCCCGTCCACCTTATCCTTTTCCTGGAGAAATTGCTCGGCTCGGGTTGAATAAAAGCCCTTGTATTCTGCCTGATAAATTTCACCACGCTCATGCAAATCCGACAATATTTTCGAGACTACTTTCTTGTGTCGCTCTTCCGTGGTTCGAATGTAGTCGTCTGCTTTTACATTCAAGCTCTTTAGCAAAGCCTTGAACTCTTCGGCAATCCCGTCACAGCGCTTCTGCGGACTGATGCCTTCCCGGTCCGCACCTTGCTGAACCTTTTGCCCATGTTCGTCCAATCCGGTTACGAAACGAACCTCATGTCCTAGAAGTTTTTGCATTCTGGCAATAACATCAGCGAGTATTTTCTCGTATGCATGACCCAGGTGGGGTGAACCGTTGGCATAGTCAATTGCCGTTGTAAGATAAAATGGCTTCATAAATAAAAGGCCATTTCTAAACCAATCTCATTCAAACTGCCATCTCAATTCATAGTTACCGTTTACGTGGTTGACGTATGGGCGGTGCTTTTTTGTATTTAGGGTAACTTACGATGTTTCGTAACTTACTTAGAGGATGCTTCACCATCATTCTCCTAACCCTAAAGGTTTCATCTTACGCATTGGCGTCATTTTACAATTTGCCGAATGAGCGAAAACAATCAACCCGATCCAGAATTGCTTCAAGTTGAAGGGATTTTGGATCTTACCGACAATAAATCCGGAGTCCTTTTGGATCCGTCTCGTGGAGGGAAAACCACTCCTCACGATCCGTTCGTACCCAGAGAATTGATTCGTCGTTTTAAACTCAAGAAAGGTTCCATCATTGTTGCAGATGCNGTACCTGACAAGGCAAGGCCCAATCCCAAGATACGCTTCATCCATACAGTGGACGGATTATCGCTCAACGAACGCAAAAAGTTATTTAGGTTCGATCAATTGACTACCATACANCCGAAAGACAAATTAACCCTTGAGGCCGATGACCACCGGATGACCACTCGGGTGCTTGATCTTTTTTGTCCTATTGGCAAGGGGCAGCGAGCCTTAATTGTCGCACCACCGAGAGCCGGAAAAACTACGATTCTTCATGATGTGGCAAAGGGTGTTGAGCAAAATCACCCGGAGTGCCATCTTATGGTTCTGCTTATTGACGAGCGTCCGGAAGAAGTAACCGATTTTAAAAGAACCGTGCCGGCTGAAATTTACGCATCCTCCAACGATGAGGAGGTAAAGAGCCATCTGCGCATCGCCGAGCTTGCTATAGAGAGAGCTAAGCGACTCGTTGAAGCAAAAAAGGATGTCGTTCTGTTACTCGACTCGATCACCCGCCTCTCCAGGGCATACAACGCAGCATCCGGAAAAAGTGGTAGAACTATGACCGGTGGACTTGATGTTCGAGCGCTTGAAAAGCCAAGGCAAATCTTTTCTTCGGCAAGAAATTCAGAGGAAGCAGGATCACTCACCATTGTTGCAACAGCGTTGATTGAAACTGGTTCGAAAATGGATGAGCTCATTTTTCAGGAATTCAAAGGTACCGGTAATAGCGAAATTATCCTTGATCGAAAGATTGCCGAACTTCGGCTGTGGCCCGCAATTAATTTGGCTTCGTCCGGGACACGTAAAGAAGAGGACTTGGTGGAACCGCAGACACTCGAAAAAACTTCTTTCCTCAGGCGTGCTATGTCCCCAATGAAAACCATAGATGCAACGGAAACTTTGATTGAGCGGATGAGCAAAACCTCCGACAACAAAGAATTTCTCGACCTTATCCAAACTTCTTAACTCGTTGACAAATAGCTCTCCAAAAGGCACTTTCTACCTTTCCCATCGTTTTCCCCTTACGATCACCTTATGCACAATTTTTCTGATCAATGCCTAGACCTTGCCCGATCTCTTTTGGGCAACAATCTGCAGCACATCAAGGAGGACGGAACTGTCACTCCTGCCCCAAACGAAGAATCCCGCGTTGATGAACCGGGGCATGCGGCTCTAGCGATTGGAGAGTTCTTTCGGGCAACCGGAGAATTGGAGTTGGGAGAATTTGACTTATTTGATCTCTCCGCTCGTTGTGTCACCCAGCAAGCCTTTACGGAAGAAGCCAGCGAAAATGGAATGGCTTATGCCGCTCTTGGTCTTCTTTCGTTTGGTGCTTCAAAGGAAAGAAACGCGGTTTGGGAGCGGCTTCAGGACCCGACAAGAGAGCAATTAGATCGATGCCTTCTTTCGAAAACTGACCACGAAAATCATTTTCAGGCATTCAATATTGCCAAATCCGTCGCCCGTTTTAGCTTTGGGCTGACCAAAAAAGACGACACTGGAAAGGTCATTGATCGGTTTGTGGAGAGAATCGAGGCGAACAGCAGTGCCGGCTTTTGCAACGATGATCCTGGAAGTCCCTGCGGGACTTTTGATCTCTATGGCCTTCTTTCCTTCATTTTTATCAGGCAAGCACTGCAATTACACGCAAATGTTCATTTGAAGGATCGTAAGCTTCCTAAACTAAGAACTTTTGCCGAAAAGTATTTAAGAATGCTTCCGGATATGACGCGGCAAGACGGATTGGGCTGGAACTACGGACGTTCGGTTGGGGCTTATGGGCAATTGCATTGTATCAGCCTGATTCTTCAAGCAATGCGTGACCAGTGGATTGCCCCGGAAAAAATTTCCTTGTACCTTGATACCCTTCGCCGGCTTTTCCAATATTTTTTCGTCACTTACATCGATCAGGAAAAGGGAGATTTGGTGATTAGGGATAACGAACGGGACACCGTGCCTAATCATACGACTCGCATGGCAAATTTTGACGCTGCCCGTTATTTGTGCCAATGGTCTAGACTTGCGAAAGTCATCGGTGGATCCCTCCGTATTCCTCCCCCAAACCGATCCAAGGTTGCGGGAAGGTTTGTTATTTTCGACAAATCACACAAGAAAGAACACGGACTATTTCTTTACAGAGACGAAAACCTTGGAGTCCAATACCAGCTTCCTGTTATTGGGCCAGGTAAACCGTTATCCAGTGACAATCTCTCCTTCCCCCACTGTTCAGGAATTTTTGATTGGCCGGTAAACAAATACCTACCTGTCATGCTCCCCGAATTGACTTTCGGGGATGTCGTGACAGTGCCCTCCTATTACGGAAAAAATTGCGTTACGGGAATAGGTTTGAAGAAGTCCCTTTATCTTCGATTTGAACAGCCCGAACTCATTAAAACTGATGGCACCTTTGCCAATGGTATAGGAAGTTGTCAGGTTCAATGGAGTTTTGGTGAGGGCAAGATACAATCCGAATTCGTGTACAAGGTTAAAAACCAGATATCAATGGATAAGATGAGGTTGGCTCTTGTCATTGGTGCCCCACATGACAGCTATCGTTTGGGGACCTCCTTAAGACAGGGTCCCGAAGGCTTGCGTGCCAATGTGGAGGTCGATGATTTTCAGGCCAATTGGGGATCCTTCGAAACCGTTTCAGAAGACCCCGAATACAAAGGATACGCAGGTAATGTGCATTATGTTCAATATCTTGTTCGTGACCATCCACTGATCATGCGCCCCGGACAACAATACAAATTGGTTCTGACCTACGAACCAGACGTTGCTTTTGCGGACGAATAAACCTTCTTCGTAATACATTCCCTCGGGCAGGTATAAGTCTTAATTATTTTCAAAACATGCTTTCCGCTCGTGTAATACCCTGCTTAGATGTGGATGCTGGGAGAGTCGTCAAGGGGGTTAGGTTTAAAGAACTGAGAGATGCCGGAGATCCAGTTTTGGTTGCACAAGCCTACGAAGAACAGGGTGCGGATGAATTGGTCTTTCTTGATATCACCGCATCCAGTGACGAGCGGGAGACCATGAGAGAAGTCGTCGAAAGAACGGTCGCAACCTGTTTTATGCCGGTTACCGTTGGCGGTGGTATTCGCACCCTAGAGGATATTCGGTCCATGCTTCTTTGTGGTGCGGATAAAGTGAGCCTCAATACCGCCGCCATTCTCAATCCCGACTTGATCAATCAGGCGTCTTCCCGATTTGGCAACCAATGCATTGTCATCGCCATTGACGCGAAGCAAAAAGAGGGAGGTGATGGCTGGCTCGTTTACACGCATGGAGGGCGCAAACCGACTGAATTNGATGCTATNGANTGGGCACANGAAGTNGTCTCTCGGGGAGCTGGCGAAATTCTTTTAACCAGNATGGATAGAGATGGCACAAAGGAAGGTTTCGATCTTCCTCTCACCCGTGTAATCAGTGATGCAGTGGAGGTNCCTGTGATTGCATCAGGTGGGGTAGGAAACCCAAATCACCTCTGCGATGGAATTCTCCAAGGCCGTGCGAGTGCGGTTCTTGCGGCTAGTATTTTTCATTTTGGAGAGTATACGGTCAGTGAAACAAAAGAGGTCATGAGGAATGCAGGGATTCCCGTTAGGCTGTAAGGCCAAGCGTTCCATTGATCTAGTAACCCATATCCTCAAAATCTCGTAGATATCCTTTCGCAACCTCGCCACAGCTAAATTGGGANGCTCGCTCATAGGCACCCCTTGAGAGTGTTGCCATATGTNCCTGGTTTTTCAAAGACCACTCCAATGCTTTTCCCAAAGTCAACCGATCTTTTTCATGGTGCTCAAAAACNACCGAATTTNTTTCGTTCTCCACAAAATCCGCNAAACATTTNAANTTNGACACCANAGGAACGCACCCACAACTCATAGCTTCAAGTACGGCCAAGCCGAAGGTCTCTCCCTTCTCGGCAAGCGANGGATACGCNAAAATTCGAGNACTCTGAAGTTCTTCAATCAATTCATTCTGATCGAAGCTTGGCTCNTCTAAATCAATCTNGGCNCCTGCATCNTNTATGGCTTGCTNNACTTGATGCAGGTAACNGGNACCCGCACCACCCTCTCGCTCCTGCCACGGTCCCTTTATTTTTAGATTCCAGTTTTCCTTAAGCCTNGTACTTAATTTAGACCACGCTCGTACCAGTTCGAGGACGCCTTTTTCTGGGTGNATACGTCCAAGAAAGAGCACCTTNTGGGGTCGGTCTTTNTAGGGCTTGTAACTTTGTTGCTCCCACGGCAGGGGATAAGGCTGGCAAGTGATCCTATCTAAGTTCTTCGGCACTTCCCTCAAAATTGCATCACGAACCGAAGAGCTTGGTGCCTGCAAGCGCATGGCCCTGCGATATAATTTCATTTGTCCCTTGGGGTACCTGCCCACATGGACATACATTTTTCCCAATCTTTTGGAAGGCAGGAAAATGGGTGCCCAAAAGGCATGAGTTACCAAGACATCTGCTCTCGGGAGGACTTTTTGAGCACGCAAAACATATGGCAATTCCAGAACTTTCAATAGCCATGGGTTTTTCACTGCATTCGCTCCAGGAACCCGAAGATGGCGGACTCCGAAACATGTCTCCTCCTCCGGAAGGTCATCACAAAGCCTGGATACATGGGTGACCCCGTGACCAAGTTTTGCAAACTCTCTTCCCAGCTTATCCCAGGCTTTTTCAATCGCTCCTCCTCGGATCGGAGGAACGGGAAGAAAAGCCCCTTGCAGTATGTTAATCCGCATATGCTCAATTTGTTGAGACATTCAAATCTTTCAAAAGCCCAATAATATTTGAAGCAGTATTCCTGATATGAAGTTTTTCCTCAAAGCAAAGCAGGGCGGCACTCGCCATTTCGCTGTGCTGGTTGTCTTTCCATGAGCGAATCAATTGGTCAATCCCCGCTTGGTTATCCTTAGCCACAACCCCTGCTCCATATGAGTCCACTTCTCTCCAAAGATTAACTTTATTTGTAAGAAAAACGGGCGTTCCGACGGAGAGGGCCTCGGCGACTACTATGCCAAAGTTTTCCTGATGCGAAGGTAAGGTGAGGGCGTCGGCTTGTCTCAACATTTCCCATTTTAGGCCACCTTCCACCATGCCGGCCCAAATAATATTCTTACTCTTCGTTGATTCCCTAAGAAGTTTTTTGTAATAATAATAACTTTCGTCAATCGGGCCCGCAATCACTAGGAACTCATTTTCACTACTCATAGCAGAAAATGATTTTATGAGCATATCCAAGCCTTTCTTAGGATGAACCCGGCCCAAGTAAAGTAGAATTTTCTTTCCTTTTAAGTGGGGGAACTTCTTGAATAAAAGCTCCTCCTCAGATCGCAGGTTCGGAGGGTTATGGACCCCAATACCCGTTACTTGCTCCACGCAATGGTAAGGCCAAAAAGTCTTTTTTGCCAATCTCCTTTCCTCTTCCGTAGTAAAACATACCGTCCGAGCATGGCTAAGAATTTTTCCTTGTCGAAGCCACCAATAGGCTTGCTTCTTGATGTGCTTGAGGGGGTACCTTTTTCTGAACCATGGATCAAGCATACCATGAGGAAAAATAAGATAAGGAATTTTTTTATTACGATACAGTGTACTGGCTAATGAACTCGGCCACTGCCAAAGTCCATGTGCGATGGAGAGAAAATGGTTGGTTTCTTTTATCTTTTTATCAAAACAAAGTTTTGATTCGACGCCTTGTTCGTTAAGTTCAGCACTGAGCATTCTGGCTGCTTCCAGAACACCACCTGTCTTTGGATCATCGGAATGAACGAAATGAAGAATCAAGATAATGAAGAGGCTTCAAGAATTAATGGATTCAATATCTTTCTGACTCACGAAGCACCTCTTCGCTTAGATAAGGATAAAGCCCGGTTTCTGGGTTTCTTTCGATCAGAAATATTTCGCTATTTTGGACATACATCCATATCCAATCAGAACGGCTGGATGAATAGACGAGGCGACTTTGTGGATTGTCGGCATTCCCTCTTTTGTAGAGCTCCTGCTTGGTCCAAAACCATTCATTTTGCCTTTCGGAAAAGAACCAAAATCCTAAACCTTGGCTGCTCATTTCTTGCTCCTTAATATACAGCCAATCAAGTTCCAAATGATAAATCCATGGGTAACGTTTTTCATAAAAGGTTCCAAACCAGGAGAGGCTTTCAGAATATTCGTTGTTGGGAATTGGTCCCCGCCAATTCCCAGTCCCAATTCTTGGGTAATTTCTCCAAATCAAGTTGTGTTGAGAAGTCCAACGATAATCTTTTGTGATTCTATCAATCGCATTCGATACTCCGAGATTAATTAATTCTTGAATCTCATAGGAGTCGACCTTTTCGAGATTCTCTCCAAACAACAAAATGTACAAGGCTGCAATACTAAAGCGTTCTCTATGGTTTTCTGAATATAGTATAAAAGGGAGTCCACCTTCATGCGGTATTTCCTTGGCCATATTGTAGATCAGATCCACAGCACATTCTCCAGCCTCGAAGCCGTCCGGCTTCCCGAATGGCGGGGGAGGATCGTTCGGCCTAGGTACGGTATCCCTACGGGGAGGGGTGTCTTGGGCAGCATTACCCGTCGCCCCTTGAAGTTCCCAATAGTTTGGCTCCGTTTGCCCCCAGAAGGTAAGCATCCGATTGGCTCCCTGGAAAACTTGTTGAAAGGTTGGGGTTTGTGAATACTTATTGAAATAGCATTGTTCAACAAAACCCATACGATTTTGGCCAAACTTATGGCTGTCTCTTCTCGATTCATCCCCAACCATATAAGGAACCATCGGGTTGTTCACTAAATACTCGTCCGGGCTCGTCAATACATAATTAATAAATACTTTTAGCCAAACATCATTCCCGGTCATGTCTTCCGGGATATAAGTGGAAACAAGATCTTTGTATGCTGCATACGACTGCGGCCACTGACCCATGGCAATTCGATACGATGCAAGTATGTCGACTTGTCTTTGGAAAGCTTCTGAATCCATGAGTAGATACCATAAATCGGGTGTTGTGGTGTTGGTGTCATTAATGACCTCGTCCAACTTGTTTTGGGTCATTGAATCCCCCGTAGCATCATTGTAAATGGTTAGGGCATCGTCAGCTCCTCCTCTTATGATGGTTACCTCTTCATTGTTCGAAAGGACCACAGGCAAGCTACCTGCCGCAATGGGGTTGGTGAATGCCGATGTTGCAATCAAATTGACCTTTCCGTCATCCTTGGCAAACAGGCCAAAATCTACCAGCCAATCAAATTTGTAATCAATGGAAAGTAGCCTCCCTGTTTGAGAAAAATTTTCAGTGGGAACACCCGGCATAATCTCGACGCCATTTCCATACAGAACTACGTCACCCAAAGCCAACAGAGCATCAGGGTTTGAAGATTCTGCAACAACCGAGACACCTATGGTTAAATCGTCTCTCACCTTCCCATCATCATCAGCCGTAAGAGTAAGAGTAGGAAATTCTGTAATACCAAAAACTGTTCCATATTCTATCGCGGTGCCAATCAGATTATTCGCCGCACTTTGTCCGGTGACTCGAAGTTCCCAGGATAAGGGCGCGTTCACAAATCTGTCTTGCAAGTTGTCTGGTTGAAAAGAAAAGCTGTAAGGTTGTTGGGTTTGCGTGCTTTTCAATCTGCCGTTCAGATAAAAATCAACTTTTTTCATTTCCACTTGAAGTCCCTCGGGTCCAAGGAACTCAGCATTTGCCAGAAGACTGGACCCCCGAGTTACTGCATTGCCATTGGCCTCAACTTGAGGAGGGATAATCTCGATATTCGCGACCAAATCATAAGGATCATCCACCACTTCAATCACCGAACCATGATCGGTGAAAACCCATGTGCCCAAGGTATCCTTAACTGCTGCGGTCAAGGTATAGACGCCAGGATTAATCGGTCGCCAGTTCAGGGCGTAGCGTTGAGTTCCATAAGCAATGTCTTCATCCAAATCCGCGTAGGCAAGAAAGCGTCCATTGACAAAGAATGCCACACGATCCACCGTTCCTTCAATAGGAGTTGCATCCAAGACCAAGGATACTTGTCCGCCAGTGGAATACTTTAGCAAATCTTTCGAAGTGTCCCTCGTGAAGTTTTTCATTGAAAAATTGGGTTCGGGCAATTTGATTTGAATATCAGGACGACTTCCCGTAGCCGGTAAAACATCAATGTAAATGGGTTGGTTTGGAACAATCACATTCTCCGAATTGTCCCGGACGACCGTGTCAATGCGATAAATAGGTTGCTCGCCAAATGAAGCCAAATCAACCGGCAAAACATAGTGATGGGAGTCGTTCATCCTGTTACCCTTGCCAAGGAACTTGTTGTTCAAATAAAACAAAACTTCTTTGATCCCACCATCACTATCTGTGGCTCGAGCACAAAGATGGATCGTGGAATTGGCGGAAACCCGAAATTTATTAGCTTCGTTACTAATTTCATTTACTTCATTTTCCTCAACATCAATTCCGTCGCTTAAACGATTTAACTCTGTGGAAAATTGTTCTAAGAACTGCCAATAGTAATCCTCATTATCCGGGTTTCCAGCCCCATTATCACCATTAATTGAGGAATACAAGACTTCAGCTTGCTCAGGCAGAGGGAATACGACAAATCCAGAAGGAGCTCCTCCTCGTATGGTGCTAATGTTGACCCTTGAGGGAGTGGATGCTACCAAATTACCGGCATCGTCTTTCGCAACCGCAACCACTTCAAAGTATCCAACTGGAAATTCGCTTTGGGCTGCATATGGTTCTGTTAAATCAGTGGTCAGTGATTCCCCGTTTATTAAGAACTCAACATTGTCAATTTCTCCGTCTGCATCATAGGCATTGGCATTAAGAAAAAGGGCTTCCTGTCCAAGACCGTTTCGAAATTCCACTAAGGTTTCTCCATAGTAGCCACTTCCAATGCTATCAATTTCAACTCNTNTANTTTGACCAAACCTTGGGCTCGCCGGATCACGTTCAATCCTGGCAGTCGCTTCAGCACCAGAACCTGTGCCAAAGAAATGCACATCTGGTTCTGCAATGTAACCAGCCCCACGATTGGTAAGCTGCACTCCTGAAATCGTTCCTGTTAATGAAGTGCTGAAAACTGTGACCCCGCTAAAAAAGCTATCGTCAAACCACCACCAATTACCCCATGTCCTAGCAAAGCCTTCAGCGTGCTGGCCGACAATGGATACGCTTCTTTGTACACCAGTTACAGGACTGACCATGGAGACGGTAGGCGGAGACTCGCCAGTGGTGGCAGTGACCGTAATTGGCAAGGACATGGCACGGTTATTACTACTATCGGTGGCCATTGCACTTATCGTAAAGACACCGGGAGACGGTGGTGACCATAACTGAGTAAAATGATATTTTTTGGAGTCCCTACTAGGATATCTGAGGAGTCCATTGGCAAAGCCTTTTACCGTAATTCGTTTTTCCAGTTCGATTTGATTTGGCTTGAAAACGATGGTTGGCAAGGAATCAGGGTTCAACAGCTCAGGTTGCGTATGGCGAAATAAAACACCATTAAAACCGATGATTTCCGCCTCAGCACTAAAGCTACCAAGTGTTGGGTCAATAAGAGCTTGCGAAATACTTTTCAGCAAGAGGGATCTTTGCTCATTGAGAGCATCTTTGTACAGTCCATAGATTAGTTCTTCGATGTACTCACTGGTTACAGTTGCTATGCCATACAAACCACAGACAGATAACAACTCCATGTTACCAGGTTCAGAGAGCATTGTCTCCGCTTTGGTAACTTGACCGGCTTCCAATTCCAATTTGGCACTTTTCAAAAGATCAATGCACTTGAAGTAATGATCTTCAATAGGCACGATATTTTGATCTGCAAAGTCGGAAGAGTATGTGGTTGGGTATGGATACTCCGTCCACAATTTTGGATCCAAAATCTTTCCTTGCACAGACTCGAAATCTTTCTGAATGGATGACCAATCAACCACGGCTTTTGCTTCGTATATTTCATCCACAAGANAGAAGTTTTCTTTTACTTCAGNCCAGGATTGTCCAATGAATTTATATGTGTCATCGCTATGTTTGACATACCTAAAATTGGGGTCGGGTTCGATTACCTTTACGAACACAAAGGATCGATTGTTATCNGNACTGCCTAACCCGTCACTAACCACAATCTGACTTCCTTCCATGGGTCTATCCATGAACTGAACATAGCCCGTGGCACTGGGCACAACATGACCGTCCACATAGAAGGTTACCTTTTCTAGGCTTCCATCCATATCATATCCATTGGCAACCAAAGGGATGATCGAAGCACTGGTCATGGCGGGAGGTTTGAAAACACTAAAGCCGTCTTGATCATTATCACCTTCCTCACGATTTTCCTTCGGATATACGATTCTGCTAACCGGAGGCATAGATCCACGTTTGTAAGGTGCTACAACTTGAATATCCGTAACCTTGGCAAAAGATTGCAGACCGGAATTATCGGTTGCTGCTGCGGTTATTGTATAATCTCCAGGATAGGATGCGGACCAAGAAACGGTAAATCGTGCCGTTCCCTCCTCTCGTCTGGTTGACGATCCATTATTATCCGAAATTACGGCTCCTGCATCATCAAGACTTGGCCATCTACCAATCGGTTCCGAATTCGCAAAAAATTCCACAAGATTTACCACCCCGTCGTAATCATACGCTTCGTATGTGAACGATATGCTCGTACCAATCGCATATTTTGTGACGGGCATTTCATCCAAATAGGAGCTGGATTCATTAATGGGAGATACCATCTTGATGGTTGGTTCAAGCCCAGCAGAAACTCGAATATCCAGTGGCTGACTGATACCGCGTGCACCATCAATGTCCGCAACCTGAATGCGCAATGTATAGTTACCCAATGCTGGAGGATTCCAAAGCACACGATAAAATGGGCCCGTCCCTTGGATTTGGACGGACTGATCTTCTTGGCCATTTACATAGACACGAAACGCATCGCTTTGAATGGTTTTTCCTTCTGGATCGATCACTTGAATTCCTAATGCAAGTTCCTGCCCATCCAGAAGGTTAAGTGGTTCTCGTGCGGTATCCATTCCTCCTTTAAGCACAAGTTCAGTCCCGTAGGTAAAAAGATTGTATTGGGTATCTCCGAAATACTCTTCGCTTACCGGACTCTTCAAAATAATTTCCTCGAGCGACTGTAGAGTGTTCGCTATCAAGGGAGAAAAACCTACTATTGGAGAAGTTTCACCAACAAGTCCAAGCAGGAGAGGCTGACCATCTCTTACTTCCTGAATGAACTTTGAGTCGGTGCCGGCAAGAACATTCCCGTTTTCCTTAATCCGCACGGTTCCACTCAATTGACGATATTTGGGATACCCTGAACCTTTCAAAAGGTTCCCGCCTTCGTCTCTAAGAAGCTTGATATCTGATATTCTACCTGCTTCCACAAAAGCTTGTGCACTTGCCTGCGAAGCAATCGAAGTTCTTTTGCCTTTTTCATCATAAACCACGAATTCGACCTCGGGGAAAGTATGATAGCCGCCCCCAAGGCTGACTAATGATCGAGCATCCAAAGAATCAGAATCTTCGGAAACAGGATTGATCGACCCATTCTCATCTATGAATTCAGGCAAAACATAACCGTAAGCACGATTCCGTGGATTGAAATCAAGCACGGGAGGGTTGGAAAGAACCGCTTCCCTGCGGACCACAGAAGATGTTATAAGGTTACCGTCACTATCTTCGGCAGTGGCGTAAATTTCATAGATCCCAGGACCTTCCGGGCTCCAAAGCACCTGGTAAGGTGGTCGCGTGTCAGGGTTCCGGTCCAAGCTATTTTCATCCGATAATAAGGTTCCGTTTACATAGAAACTAACCTCCTTGATATACCCGTCAGGGTCTTGGTCTTCGGCAAAGGCTTGCACGAGGATTTCGCTATAGCTAAGTCCTCCAACAAAAGTGGCCAGAATATTGCGATAAGGAGTGTTTCGGTTTTGCCCTTGATTGGTAATAACCACACTGTCCACCTGACCTGTAAGTGCGTTGATTGTTGCTCTTGCTGCAAAGCCCGGAGGAGCGTTCTGAAAAACAACCCTCGGTTCGGTTGTGTAACCCGAGCCTCCATCAAGACTAAAGGGGTCAACACGATAGGTGTATTCCGTTCTAATAGTTCCATCTACGATAATGGTTCTTCCTGTGTCCAATAAAATATCTACGGATGCAACTTTGCCTGATGAATTAAGCTTGGTGAAACCTCCCTCGAATTCCACGGTGGTTGAATTCGCCTCGTAATTAAAACCACTTCCCGTTTTCGCCACTCCGATCACTTGAGAGTAGGTAGTCGAATCTATATCTTGGTCCACAATTGCCTCGAAACTGGCTTCGTTCCCTTTTCCATTTATTCGAATAACTGGTGCTTCCTCATATCCATCTCCACCTGCAGTTAAAACAATGGTTTCCACTCCTTTATTTGAATCGATTACTACTTCTCCTTCTGCTGCCCGGGTAGGCTTATCAAGGAAAACCCTGGGAGGGAGACCGGCTCCTTCAGTTGTAGTGAAGGTAACCGGATCACTCATTACATGGTTTCCACTATTATCTCGAGCAACCGCAAAGATGGTGTATACTCCGGAAGAGGTCGGAGAGAATAAGACGGAATAGGGTTGTTGTAACTGGTCCTCCGCATAATCAGATTCAATTTCTGCACCAAGGAGTTCCCCGTTCGCGTAGAATTGCACGCCTTCCAACTTACCATCAGGATCTTGAGCCCGGGCGGTGAACCTGATACTCGACTTATCAGTAAAAGCTTGTCCACTGACATCGGAGAGTAGGATAATTTCGGGAATTTTGGAGGTGATGGCAGGCAATACGACAACCTCACTATTAGTTTCGATAAATGTTGTGACTCCTTGCATATCGATAACCTCCGCAGAAATGACATAACTTCCGGGATTTCTCGGAACCCACCTCAAGGCCCAACGACCGGAACCTGCAACTTGTTCAAACGCTGAAGTTTCCACATCCACATCTTGTACAACCGCTCGAGCCGAAGCTCCCGAACCTGTTCCTTGTGCACGAATAGTAACTTCAGGAGCAAATGTGTAACCTGATCCAAAACTGGATATGTTGATAGAAGCAATTCCTCGAGGGGCATTGGGATTGGGCTGTCCATTTTGTCCATTTGGGGGTTGCTGCAAAACTGCAATCGCTTGTGCCCCACTTCCGCCTCCCCCTGTTATGATTACTTCTGGGGGTTGTGTATAACCAGAACCACCGGAAAGCAATGCGATATCGGTCAGTTGTCTCTCTTTTTGGATACCGAGGTCATCCCCGTTTCCGTAAAAACGAACCGTCTGTACATTGCCATCAAAATCATTGGCGTCCGCAAGCAGATAAACGGGGGTATCTTGAGTAATTTGAAGAGGTTTCCTGTTGCCATCGATAGAAGCGAGAAATGAACCACCTCGTAGGAGAATAATAGGTGCTACTAAATAACCGCTTCCCTTATTAACCAAATCAATTCTTAATGCACCGTCACGAATTTGATCATCCATAACATATCCTTCGAAACCGCTTCCTGTGGGAGAGTTAGATACAATGGTAAGCGAGTTTTCATTTCCATAACCCTCTCCGCTGAAAAAGGTCTCGTANTCACTCACCACNCCNTNAATTAAAGATATACTGCCAGTTTCAAANCCAGTCCCNGTTCCNCCCTCAGGTTGATCGATGATGAAATANCTCGTTATCGGATCATAATCCTTACCACCNCGANTAATNTTTATTTCCAAAANGCTNCCNTTTGTATCAACCTTTCCAATGTAACCCAGTGCTCCATTTCCAGTAGATATATCTACCACCCTGACTGAACTTCCCGTTCTGTAATTTCTTCCCCCGTTCATGATGGCCGATTCGCTCTGAAGCGATGCTAGCACACCGTTGTGGACTTTTAATTTTCCATGAAAGCCTATCGTCCAATCTTCGCTACCTTGGTCTGAATAGGGTTGTCCATACTGTCCACTCTGCCCATCGCCTATTTTTTTCCAAACAAAAGCGGATGGCACATCTGCAATCTGATCAGTCCAACCATCTTCAGAGCCGAAATCCATGGGATTTTGATGCATCTTAGCAGCTTGGTTTCCTACCTTTTGCCAAACTTTACTCAACCTTTCCTGAGAAATTGAATCCACATAAGAGACACGCACAAGTTGACCGTCTTCATAAGCGATATTTTCGTCATAGAGCGGTGGAAAGAAGACATGATCTCCGTCTAAATACTCGGCGTTTTTTGAATAGTCGTAATTTTGAGGAGTTTTGTTGAAGAAGATTTCATCCCCATTCAGGTACCCAGTACCACTTTGAGAGATTTCAACAACACCAATTGCTCCATTTATGACCTGTGCTATACCTTCGGCTCCTTCACCTCCCCCACCAAAGATTTTTACTGTCGGAGCGGTTTTGTAAGCAAGGCCAATATTATCCATTTTAATTCTGTTCAGTGAGAAAGTTTTTTGAATAGCAGAGTCTGGCATTGCAAGCACGCTCGTTGCTCTAGCGAAATCTTTGGATTTAGGACTGACTAAATCAATATAAGGCGGAAGGTTTTCCAGACTTTCGATCTCTTCTTTTTCTTCGATCTCGATTTCAATAAAATTAGACACTGCGGTCTGGCGCCAGTTGTCCTCGCCCTGTCGAGACATCAAAACCGCACTGAATGAGAGAAATCCCGAGTCAAGAGGTTCAATATCCCTAAAATCGTAAAAGAAGTTTTTAGCTGTCTGTGCATCGGACGAGTCCAAAGGCAGATATAGACTACCTCGTTGGGTGATAAAAGAGTTAACATTAGCCATGTCACCACTAACACTTGCACCATTGATAAGAAGATTTACGGAAAAATCACCATCTAGACGTTTTCTTTGTGCATCTGAGTAGTTATCCCGATTGGTAAGCATGTTGGCGAATTTTGGCTCCTCTATGTTTCTCAAGATTACACGGGCTTCGATTTTTCCTCCCGAAGATTTTCTTACATAAGCTAGTTCGATCTTAGGCTTAATGGCTAAGTTTGTACCAAAGAGATAATTTTGCACCTCCGTCCGAACTTCGTTGCCATCATTATCAACCACTTTGGCATAAACCAAATGATTGTCAGCTGAACTAGCACTCCATAAAAAACTGTAAATGTCATCGTACCTCAGGTTGGCTACC
>NHCT01000040.1 GCA_002167605.1 Verrucomicrobia bacterium TMED40
AAAAAGACAGGTTGGCTACTGCCTGTACATTCTCAAGGATTTGGTTTGCCGAACTTGCCCCAATCAGGGCACTGGTTATCGCGTCTGATCTAAGCACCCAAGATAAGGCCATTTGAGCAAGCGTTTGTCCTCTTACTTTGGCATGTTCGTTCAATTCTCTAATCACCCGCATGTTCTGCTCATTCAGTTCATTTTTTCGAAGAGGTGATTTATCAATCATTGCACGAGATCCCTCTGGAATACCATCGAGATACTTGTCTGTAAGCATACCCTGAAAAAGCGGACAAAACGCTATCATACCAAGACCCAGTTTTTNGCAGGTGGATTNCAGACCGTTTTCAACCCAACGNTTCANCATNGAATAATTCGGTTGATGGATGGCAAGAGGAGCNAAGGAGTGNGCTTTGCAGATAGATACCGCCTNTTGNGTAGCATCCGGCAGATAACTGCTTATTCCAGTATACAAAGCCTTACCCTGCCGAACGGNGCTGTCCAATGCACCCATGGTTTCATCAAGCGGNGTATCTGGATCAAACCTATGAGAGTAAAAAAAATCAAAATAGTCGAGATTCATCCTCTGCAGGGATTGATCGAGACTTGCCAATAAATATTTTCGCGAACCCCATTCACCATAAGGACCCGGCCACATATCATAGCCGGCTTTACTGGTAATCAGGATTTCATCCCGCGGTAAATCCTTTAGGATTTTCCCAACATTGATTTCAGATGAACCATAAGGCGGACCATAATTGTTGGCCAAGTCGAAATGAGTAATTCCGGCATCAAAGGCGGAATAAATCATTTCACGTTGATTTTTCGTAGGCGAATCTCCTCCAAAATTATGCCAACATCCCAGAGTCAATGCAGGCAAACGAATACCCCACCTACCGCACTTTCTATACGGCATTCTTCCGTCATAACGCTTCGGGTCAGGTTGATAGTCTTTCATGAAAAAACTCTAATTCTCAACGGTCCTTCAACCGTCTACAATAGTAAAAAAGATGAGGAACTAAAAATCAGGATTCAGTTTCAACCGTTTGATCTTCTATGCTCAAATCATCTTCTCCGTCAGCGATTTGAATTTGATCACCCAAATATTCCTGTACGCTTAAATCGCCAACAAAAGACAAACCGTCTCTTCTTTCAACAACATGATAACGCTCAACATATTTTTGAACCACATGAATCTTCGCATCAAGAGGCTGGACGATAAGGAGTTGCAGATGAAATTCCTTAAAGAGATCCAATAGATACTGTGAGAACTCGTCGTCGGTCTTGCTGAACATCTCGTCCACCGCAACCAAGCGAAAAGTCTCTGTCTGCTTACCTCCGACGTCTATACCGTACTGGTAGGCAATAGCGGTCGCTAAAATGGTTGATGCCAAACGATTCTTTTCACCGCCCGACTTTCCTGCCGCTCCGCTGTAACTTTGCCTAAGAGTATCTTCATCTTTATAAAACTCGTCCGCCCGAAATTTGAACCAGTTCCTCACATCGATGACTCGTTCCGTCCAATTCATATCCTGTTCTAATTCACCAAGGAATTGTTCGACTCGATGGTAGCGCTCACGACGGCGTTCATCTTCATCATCCGCCTCCAAATCTCCTTCTAGGGCGTGCCTGCGTAGCTTCTTAAATCGACGGACACCATCATCTCCTGCATCTTCGAATTTCAATTGAATGTAGGTCTGCTCCTTACGATCAAAGGTCACTCGAGAAAGGTGTTCATTCAATTCATTGATACGCTTTCGGATTCGGTCACGGTGGGATTCCAAGGCTTCGCTAAATCCAGAAACTTCCTCTGGAACCTGCACTCTGAGAAGCTCTTCGAATCTTTCACGATTCTTTGCAAGATCTTCCTCTTCGATCAATTTTCTTACGCCATCAAAGGACTCATAGGTCGAATGATTATACCCTTCTTCAAGGTCCAAACTGAGTTCATCTCGGAATGCCTGGTTTCGAGCATCGGCAATGAACCGTTGCATGGCTGCAACATTCTTATCTCGCAACTTGTCCAGGCTCGATTCTAGTTTGTTAATTTTTCCCTCTAGTGCATGTCCAGCATTGCGGGCAGCCTGCTCAATCTCATCGGGTTCAGCGGGAGGTGCCCCGAACTCACTTTCAATCTCTTCAAATAAATCTTGAAGGCGTTGCTCCGCTTTTTCCAATTCCTCTTCGTCCAGTTTTTGACCCTCTTCAAACCCAAAAAGCTCCTCCTTGGACTTGGCTAACAATGTTTTAAGCGATTCGATTCGCGAATCGTTTCTCTCCCCACGTGCCTCAACCCCCCCAATCCGTTGCAAAACCTCGTCCCGAGTGGTTTGTGCCACCATAAGCTTATCTTCAGCAACATCCCGGTCTTCCTTCAGCTTACGCAAGACATCTGAACCTCCTACAATCACCCGCTCCTCTTCTTCCAAATCTGCAATCCGGGTTGCCAAGCCCAAACTGTCAATATCCGAAAATTCGTTGGCACAAGCTTGAAGCTGGGCACCCGCCCGCAATTTGATTCGTATCGAATGGCGTTCTCCATCCGCTTCCCGAATCGCTCTCGCTGAACGATCAACCTCATCCCGCCACTTGGTCAATGCCTCATCTAAAATTTTCTGCTTTGGGTTAACATCCCATCCGCAAACCCACTTACTCGCATCCATTAAAAAGAATGAGTCGTCCTTTTCCCAGAGAACCCCTCGAGTTTTAACCAAGCCCTCAAGGGTCAAGGCACTTTTGATCTTATCGAAACTCGCGTCTCTGTCTGGAACGCAAACATGAGGAAATCGCTCGTTGAGGGAGGCACGAAGCCATGTTTGCCTTGCCTGGTCCAATTCGGGACGCATTGCTAACTTAGCCACAACACAATCATCGTGAAGTTTTGGTTCCTTNGCATCGGATACCGGGCAAACAAATGCCANCCTTTCTCCCAAATGATTTTCCTCCAAATAGGTTTCTGCTTGAGCCGCAAGTTTAGAGGGTAGAAGGACAGTCAAAGCGAAAGGACGAATNAGTCGCTCAATAGGACCGCTCCACTTATCTTCATCGGGCATTATCTGAACTAACTCGGCTACGAAAGGAAGCTCTGCTACATCACGATCGAGCTCTTTCGCCAAGGAATCTCGCAAACGAGATATCTCAGGGGGTACGCTCGAGTTGGCTTCCAGGAGATAACTTCTCTCATCTTCAAGGGATTCGACGCGCTCATTGCCTCTCCTCCATTGATAGGAGATTTCTGGAATTTTTTCGTCAAGTTCTACAAGTTTAGCTTCAAGCCTAGGTAATTGAGAGTCAAGTTGGCGACGCATAGCCAAGAAGTCATCCTCCTCTTTAACCACAGCTCCCTTTTCCCATGAACCTAAATGCCTTTCGAAGGTTGCAGCTCGTTTAGTCACAACTTCTCGCTTATCTCGCAATCTGTCCATTTCGGNCCCCACTTGCTCCAACCTCCTATTTTCATCCGAATCGGACAGAGCTCGCTCAAGATGATTCAGTTTATCTCGCAAACGATCAATTTCGATTCTAGCAGTTTTAAGCCTTGCTCGTTCGGCTTCCTCCTGATGCTTGAGTTCATCAATCCATTCTACTCTGCGATCCAACTCCGATTGAGCAAAGAATGGTTCAGTGGCCCGATATATTTCTTCTGCCCGGTCTCTTTCCAATGAACCTTTTTGAAAAGACTCATGATTCGTAGTGATTTCCTCAAGTTGCTCCAACTGATAAGCTGCGGTCTCAATTCTCCGGTGGGTGCTCCTGAGATCATCGAACCTTTCCTGTAAGGCCACCAATTTTTCCTTAGAACCACCGTCGTCCAGCATATGCTCGCGAATGAATTGAGTGAGGTCCTTCACATCCTTAATACAAACCGCCTGATTGAAAATGGACATCGGTGAGCGATTCCCCAAATCAGCATCCATGAACAGCATCGATTCAAATTTCTTATGATAGGCAGTGAACGAATCAAAGGTCACAAAATCACGCTCTTTAATAATTCTGCGTATATTATCGACATCGCCCAATTCATTGAAATCACCNTNAACAGTCAGCTTTCTTTTTTCGACCAAGTAAACCTTTTCGACCTTTCCGCTTGGCAGACACCATAAAACTTGAGCCACACTAACATCTGTTTTGTAGGCTTCGTTATAAAAGTGAGCCAATAAAACAGTATAGGATTCTCCNGGTTTTCTGAGGGTCTCCTTACGNCCTTGCCCGGTAGTCGCATCATGAATTTCGGAATAAGCTCCTAAAACATAATCACGTTCGTTTCGTTCACGGCTGCCGGCTTGGCTTGATGCAACATTGTAATTCCTAACACGGTTCGGGACTAGTAGAGTCAAAAGTGCATCTACAATCGTAGACTTCCCGGATCCATTTCGTCCCGTTATCATGGAAGTNCTGCCATCTGGAGACATGGAATACACTTGGCCGTGAAAAGTTCCCCAGTTAAGCACAGACAATTCGTGCAAGCGATAGCCTGCGGTAGACTTGTCTGGCGAAAATTCTAATTCAAGTTGGGACTCAAGCATCTTCTTCCTCCGTTTCCTCTTCCAATTCCGGTGATCTTCTTCTTATCTGATCCTTCACTTCAGCAAGTTTTTCAGGGGGCAATTTTGCCTTAATGATGCGTTCAACTCGGTAAAGACCACCATCGCGATCCTTCACATTCTTAAGAATTCCCCATTCCTCAAATCGATTGATAATGGCGGTGATTTGGCGGTGCACCTTCTTTTCGTCATGCAATTCAGGATAATAAGGAACCATAATCTCACGGAGGTCCAAAGCAGAGCGATATAGGTGATCCCCCTCTTCCTGCTCCTGCTCAAATCNCATCAGTTCTTCACGCAAGAGAACCATGAAAATAGTTTGATGATAGGTTAGGCGAGTNCGACGCAGCATTCTTGGCAAGGGAGCGGAATTAGTTTCTTCCCATTCGTCACCTACCTGGTCTTCCTCTTCGCACTGCCTTACAAATGCATAGCCGGCNGAATCATCACGGGCAACTTCCATACCCATCTCAAAGAAATGGGCGCGTATCCTTTCCCATTCCGCTCCTAGCCTACCCCAAAGATCAAAGTCTTCTTGGTAAATCGGTCCATTAAGTAAACGTATGATAACGTGCCTGTGTGTAATTGCTGGGTTCATAAACTATTATCTTTGGAAAATTAATTGCTCAACCTCGACGAATCGCGGCTGAGCTGGCCTATTAAGGTCAATCTGAACGATTTCATTCTGACGAATTTGATGTCTTTGGTCCTCTCCGGCAATAACCCGGTAACAGACGACATCGACCACGCCCCTCTCTAAAGGGAAAAATTCAATCATTTCAGATAAGCTGGCCTGATCTTGTCGTTCAAGGACCTCATCGACCCGATCCCTGTAACGATTTAAGTCCAAAGGCTCGCCTACGGAATTCAGGATTTCATTGATCCAACCTGAGTCGCTATTCTTTGCTTTTTTGATCGCGGCAAAGGGCTCCACAGCCTTTGGTTCCCAAAATTCAGCCTCCATGAGCGAAAAGAAGATTGGGCGGATTTCGATCTCAAAGTCCCAATCTTCCGGCGGGAGGTCTCGCAGTTGAAAGGCCGCACGACGAATATCGGACAAAGTTTCACGAACGGCTCTACCACCAGCACCTGAGTGGTCACCCACAACTTGACGAAGCTTCCTACTAATACGACCATAGGCTCCGTGGGCGGACCCTGCTTCCCCAAACAAACGATCGCCCAAGTCTGAAAATGTCTTTTGGGTGTCCAAGCCTCGCCGACGAGCAATATCTGAAGTCTCCTCAGCTAAATTTCGGAGTTTCCGAGCGAGGGCGGGGTTGGTCATCATTTCACGAAAGCCGAAATAGCTTTTGCCCTGATCACAGCCTCTCAACTCCTCGTCGGCATCTAAAACATGCTCAACGATATCACCCTTCGAAGCATCTCCTTGAGCATAGAGTCTGGAAATTTCCCGGGCATGATCCTTAAAAAACTCTTCGATAGCTCGGAAGTCAGAAAGGAAATGTTCAACTAGGTCAGAAAGGTCGTAAACCTGATCCCTGATCACATCTTCCCCAAAAATCGGAGCCTCTCCGGTTTCCTGAATCCTTCGAATTTGATCGTCGATCTCCTGTCGTTTTGACTCGAGTTCACGAATCCGAGATTCGGGGTCTGCATTGACTCCCTGTGTCAAGTTTTGCATCTCAGTCATGATCCGATTGAAACGAGATTCAGTGGTCGCGTACCCCCTTTGCTGCATCGATAGGAGATCCTGAAGCCAACTCAAGGCTTTTTCGGAATGCCGAGTCAGTCGAAAAACATATTCCTCCCGTTCTTCACTGAACGACTTCGTAAGATACCGATGCCCTTCGTCACACCATTCGTCCAAATAATCTTGGGGAAGTCGCTTTGGAGCGTCAAAGTCCTCTAATTCCCTAACCTGTTCGATATGCCCGGATAAAGTAGCGGACAACTCTTCCTCGGAAGCTTCGACCACTCCCCATTTCTTGAAAGTTTTAAAAAAAAAGCCAACTACGAAAGAGCCCAAACGCCCTCGCATGAGTCGAAGTGCAGGCGACTCCTCAAATAAGTGAAGAAATTCCTCATCCATGATAAAAGATAATCTTCCCTCACCTTGATCTGAGAAATCCCTAAGTCAAAGAGAAGTTATTCGCATATGATTCTCGGTGTGAAGAACTTCGAGCCCGAGGTTTTTGTACGGACTCAACAAAATGCTAAATTAATCATTTTGAACTGATANCGGTTCTTTTGGTCTAGGATCAATTCTACGGATTCCATTGGGTCCACTGACATAAAGATAGCCATCAAAATACATTAAAATCTCAGCAACACCCTCCGCATCCAATATTCCAACCTCAATGCCCTGCTCCAAATCGAAGATCCGAATCTTCTCGCGATCCCCCAATGACACATAGAGCAAGCCTGATTCGTCAAAGGCCAAACCTTTAGGCTCAAGACCTGATGGAGAAAAATCAACAAGCGTCCATGAATTCACTGCCTGCAGTTCCAATGGCAGGTCGAACACCACTACTCTGGACGCATCCGGTTCCGCCGCCACTAGTCTTTTACCGTCAGGACTTAGGGAAAGACCCTCAACCATTACCAAATCTTGGTTCAAAACCCCAATGAATCCGTCTTCTGGACGGATCCTGTAAACGGTCCCCGAAAGTGGAGAACTCACGAAAAGGTCACCCTTTGATCCAATCGCCAAGTCCTTGACGGTCGCAAACCTATAGCCGTCATAGGAATCAGCAAGCACCTCAAGTTTTCGTGCATCCGGCGAAATCCTAAGCAATTTGCCAGTTCCGGATTCAGCAATGAGAAGCCTCCCTTCATGATCCAGCCTCAATCCTTCCGCTTTGGGCAAACGATCCCCAATTGGACTTAACCATTCTGCTAGATCTATAAAAATCTCGGGCTTTTCATTCAATCCGAGGTTCAATTTACCAATCCTGCCCGCTTTTTGGAAATTAGTGAAATACATTTCTCCGTTTGAAGAGATCGTAAATCCTGACGAGTGATATGGCATAATTGTTCCCAATCGCAAGGATTGGTTACTCTCCTCGGAAGATGGAATGGTCTTGTTTAAACCTCCGTTGCTTGGTTCGCTTAAACGCACACACCCAATTGATCCCAAGAGGATCATAAAAAGAGCTATGACATGCCTTTCGAGTTTGTAGTTCAAATTAGTTCAAAAACCAACATTTTATGTAAGAGAGCATGACACCCGACTTCAAACTCAAAAGCAGTAATCTAACAATTTCATTATGAATGCAAATCCCACGGAATCCATTCATTTGGCCGCAAAAGCATTGCTTGAAAGCAAATCCATCTTCATAGGAGCGGGGGCTGGGATGGGGGTGGATTCGGGGTTACCCGACTTTCGAGGAAAAGAAGGGTTTTGGAAAGAATATCCATATTTGAGAAAACTAAAGGTTCCTTTCGACAAAATGGCGAATCCAATGTGGTTTAAGGATGACCCTCACTTGGCNTGGGCGTTTTACGGGCATCGACTGAATCTTTACCGATCAACCAANCCCCATCAGGGTTTCACGCTTTTACAAAAATGGATTAGCTCTCATAACCTAAATTCCTTCGTCTTCACTTCCAATGTCGACGGCCACTTTCAAAAATCCGGGTTTGCAGAAGAATGGATAAACGAATGCCATGGTTCGATTATACATCTTCAATGCCTTTCAAGATGCGGCCAAAAAATCTGGCCTGTACCTGACCACTTTCGTATTCGGTTAGACCGTGAAAAAATGTACGCCCATGACCCGCTACCCACCTGCCCCTCTTGCCAAGGCTTAGCCCGGCCAAACATCCTTATGTTTTCCGATTTTGAATGGGATTNCGAAAGAACAGAANAACANGAAAAGAGNATGNATCATTGGATGAANACCCNCGGTAATTCNAANCTTTTCGTTTTGGAAATGGGNGCAGGTCTGGCNATTCCGACGGTTAGGNTAAGTTGTGAGCANGCTTGGGNAACATNNGGAGGATTCTTTCTGAGAATCAATCCNCGAGATAACCAAGTACCCCNAGGNACTCACTCTCTGGCAATGGGAGCNCTANCTGCTCTTCGNGCCATCGATGGTCAATTATCCCTAATCGAGTGANTNNNGAGGTGCTCCCNGNAACTATGCGTTNATAATTGAACTGAAAAANTNGGCGGNCGNAGCCCTGACTACTCAACCGTAACGGATTTAGCCANATTCCTNGGCTTATCGACATCAAGGCCCCGCAAACGAGCGAAATGATAAGCAAATAACTGTAGGGGAAGGTTTGCTAAGATTGGCTGGATCACTTCATGTGCATCTGGAAGGCGAAACACATCATCCGCAGCCTCCTTGGGGATCTCCACGTTATTGGGAGCAATCGCCAGCACTGGTCCATTNCGAGCTTTAACTTCTTGCATGTTGGCAATCGTCTTAGCCGAAAGTTCGTTGCCCTCGACAATGAAAACTGAGGGGCATTCCGGATTAATCAATGCAATCGGGCCATGCTTCAACTCAGCTGCAGGGTAACCCTCGGCGTGTGCATAGGAGATTTCCTTCAATTTCAAGGCTCCTTCAAGAGCAACTGGATAAAGGCTTTGCCGTCCCAAAAAAAGAAGATGTTCGGCTTTGGAATACTTAACCGCAAGTTCCCGGATTTGTTCTCCTTTTTGCAGGACCTCGGAGACCAAGTCCGGCAACCCATTCAAAGCCTCGACTATGGATATTCCGTCCATGGGCGAGAGGTCTCTCATCCTTCCAAGAGCCAATCCGAGCATTGCACAGAGACAAGCCTGAGAAGAAAAGGCCTTGGTTGAAGCGACTCCAATTTCAGGACCAACCCGCTGGTACACCCCACCATCCGTTTCTCTTGCAAGAGAAGATCCTACCACATTGGTGATTCCCAAAGTAAGTAGACCTTTGGTTTTAGCTTCCCTTACCGCCTCCAGGGTATCGAGAGTCTCCCCGGATTGACTTACGGCAATGACTAATGCTTTTCCCGCGTTGGGCGAATTCCGATACCGAAACTCCGAAGCATGCTCGACCTCCACAGGCACACGGGCCATACGTTCTATCAAATATTCGCCGACCATGCAGGCATGTCTAGCGGTTCCGCAAGCTACGAATATGATGCGGTCCAAGTTGCGTAACTCATCTTGGTGACCTTCAAGCCCGCCCAATTTTGCGGTTGTTCCATCATCGCCAAAGCGCCCTCTTAGTGTATTTTGAAGGGCAAGTGGCTGTTCGAAAATTTCTTTCTCCATATAGGAATCAAAATCGCCCAGTTCAACTTCTTCCGAAACTTCATCAACTGGATGGGTCACTGCGGTCGCTTCCTGCCCTTCCAAGGTAGTGATTCTGAAGTCGTTTCCTTGGAGAACAGCTAATTCACCATCATTAAGAAAGACCGCCTCCTTAGCACGCCCAACAAATGCCGAAGCATCGCTGGCGATGAAATTGGCATCATCCCCCAAGCCGACCACCAATGGAGAACCTCTGCGTGCTCCGATCATGGTATCCGGATAATCCAGGCAAAGGACGGCAATTCCATACGCTCCACGGCATTGAGGCAAAGCCTGTCTTACCGCGTCCATGAACCGTTCTTCACCCTCGGGTAATTCCGAATAATGGAAGGCAATCAAGTTGCACAGAACTTCGGAGTCCGTTTCCGATTCAAAATCAATCCCTTTTCCTGAAAGAAATCGTTTCAAGACAGTAAAGTTTTCAATGACTCCATTGTGAACCATGACGAACTTACCATCATGACTCACATGCGGGTGAGTATTTGAGACCGTAACCGCACCATGCGTCGCCCATCGAGTGTGGGCAATGCCCAAAGATGCGTTTGAGCTCTGTTTCTGAACCGACTCTGCAAGATTTTTTACCCGACCCGTTTCGCGAGCCATGGAAAATTCCGAACCTTCATGGAAGGCTACGCCAGCCGAATCGTATCCCCGATATTCCAAACGACGAAGACCATCGATGAGAGGAGCTTGGGCGATTCCACTTCCTAGATAACCTANTATACCACACATATGTTGAGTAAATAGGGCAANTTAAAGGATTCTTCAANTCAATTTAAAGNGATATTTGCTCCTAAGACTCGCTACAACCAAAAGTAAGTAAGATGGATTACATCTGGAACTGAAGAAAGTGGGATGCGNAAATCACCATCCGCCTTGGGATGACCACTTTTTTCCACAAGAATTGCCTCCAAGCCTTTTTTGAAAGAACAGGTCAGNGTATCTCCAAGAAGATAACTGTTCGGAAGGAGTGAAGCGTCTTGTGCTCCAATCCCAACTCTAAGGTAGTAGTCCGTAAGATCTTCTCCATTTCTCATGATTTCAATCCTGCGATCAAAGNCCCAATCTCCTTGTTCAGTTTTAACAGGCNAAAAGATATCCTCGAAAACTGCCTTTCCAATCGAATAGCGAAAGGTGGGGTATTGCTTTTTGCTTAGGTGATATCCTCTAAATTGTACCAAAGAAGATCGCTCTTCGGCATTAGGCCATGGATCGCTGGGACTTTCAAGCCTTGCAAGGGCTTCTCCGTTGGGAAAAAAGATGGTACCCTNNCCAGCTGGTGGTTGAAAACCCTGACCACGACCAGTCCAGTGCCTTCCCCCATCCATAAACTCTCCTTTCCAGAGAATTGCCAAGCGCATTTGGTTGGCATCAAACGCAAGATTGAGACCTTCGGCATACCCAACGCCAATGGCCCTGGGTCCTGCACCGTCAATAAAATTACGGTAAATCACGGCTTCGCCAAGCAAAGGTGCAATCGGAATAGGCTCCGGAGGTGCCTTAACCGATCCTTTCTGCCCCCCTTTAGAGAGAGATATTTCCTTGAATCCGGGGCCCTTCCACCCAACATAAAGTGATTCACCGCCTCCTTTTTCAAAATATCCAACCTTGATGGCATGCATACCACTTTCGAGCTTTATTTTACCCGAGACTCTCTTGTTTCCGTGAACACCGTCGTTATTCACCACAAGTTTGTCATTAATTCTTAAATCGGAACCATCGTCTGAGGTAAGAAAAAATTCATAGGTTCCGCTCTTCTTGATTTCCAATTTCCCGGAGAAGGCAAATCCAAAGCCATCTTTCTTTTTCGATTTCGTTATGTTGAAGAATCCATCTTCGAGANCACCAGTTTGGTTGGCTTCAAGCTCCTCCCAATCCGGCAACTTACTCCAATTTCCATGAAACATATCATATTTAAGATCCACTATGGGAGATCGGTTTTTCGTTACGATCATCACACCGTTCATCATTTGAGCGTGTCCTGGGAATGTGCAAACATAGGGATAAGGACCAACCTGGCTGGGAGCCTCTAGGTAAAGCGTCTCCTCCCCCTTCGGATTGACCATATCCGTATGAACGATAATTCTCGGGTGACCTTTGGGAACCCANTTCATTTCCACACCTTTCTCCCCTAAATTCAAAACAGCATCCGCAACCTCCTTTCCCTTGTCGTTATTATTGCCTTTGGCAGGTTTACAGAGAATTAAATTGTGTGGCAGATCATCCGGATTTTTAAAAACAATTTTTACCTTTTCCCCGGGCTTCACAGAAAAACTCGGTAAATCATACTTCATCTGAGCAACTAAGGTGGAAATCGTGATTTCTCGGTCCACTGTCTCAAAACCTGCAGGCGGAGTCGAAACGAGCAAATTGGGAAGTGAAAAACAAAAAATAGCTAAGGCCATGTATCTTAATTGCATATGATTACATCAATAAGATGGATATAGTATTTACAACTGATAAATTGCAGTGAAAAGTGATTTGCTTCGTGAGCATCCTTAACTATGCNAAATGACTTTTTACAGCAGCATACATAAATCTAAAAGTTTTCATCAGGAATGAAGATTCTCATACTATGGATTTTGAGCTATCTGGGTCTCTCACTATCCTCACAGGGAAAACCGNACGAAAAACGCAATTTGGTTCTTGTTATGACCGAAGACCATGCGATCCAGACTTTGTCTTCGAAAACTGAATTTAAACTAGAAAAAAGTCCTATGCCTAACTTGAGCGAACTTCTTCGGGGAGGACTTAACTTTACGAATGCGTTTTGTACCAACGCAAATACCGGCCCCAGTACTGCTTCCTTCTTAACAGGCAGGCACCCTCATAAAAACAATCTCCTGCATAATGGAGACAAATTCAGTGGAACCCATGCCACTGTAGCAAAAATCCTTCAGAAAAACGGGTACGAGACCGCTCTTTTTGGTAAATGGGATTTCGGCAGCGAGCCCGAAGGTTTTTCTCATTGGGAAATCCTATCAAGCGGAGACCAATTTTATAACCCCGAATTTTGGAGCCCGAAGGGAAAGAAAAATATTGAAGGACATACCACCGATGTAATCACAGATTTGTTCATTGAATGGTTGTTTAANAGGAAAAGGAACTCGGCTAGGAAACCCTTCTTTGCCTTCATTAACTACAATGGGACTAGAAGGCCATGGATGCCTGCCTTAAGGCATCTCGAACTGTACGATGACATTTTACTACCGGAGCCATCGACACTTTTTGAAGAACACAGAGGGAGAGCTCCTCCTTCAAGATATCAGGAAATGAATATTCATAGAAACCTCGGCCTAGAAGTTGATCTTTTTTTGCCCAAGCTTGAGGAAGCAACAAANGAGGAAAGCCCAAACACCCATTCAGTGAAAAATCTTAATCGAATGAACGAGGAGCAACTTTCCACATGGCAACTTTCTTGGAGGCCAAAAAACGAGGCCTTTTGGAGAGAAGCTTATGAGGGAGAGGCATTAATCCGNTGGAAATATCAAAGGTTTATCAAAAATTATTTGAGATGCCTTAAAGGCATTGATGAAAACATTGGGCGAGTAGTTGCAGGCATAAATGANAGTACAGGGAATAATTGCATACTCTTTTACACTGCAAGCAAAGGAAGGTTTTTAGGCGAAAACGGTTGGTATGGTGACTCTTGGGCTTACGATCCATCTTCTCGCATTCCGATGCTTATACATGACTTCGGAGACGATGAGTATCTAATGGGGACAAGATCGGACCTTGCTAGTGCAGTAGACTTGGCTCCATCGATTCTCGGCATATGCAAATTCGATGGTTCAGAGAATATGGATGGTATTAACATACTAATGCCTTCCGATGAGTCCTCAGNCAATGTAAGGGATTACATCTATTTTCATCACTATGATTTTCCGGCTCAATCCATGGTTCCCAAACACTATGCCATTCGAAACGAAACTCATAAGCTAATTCACTATTACCAATTCAACGAATGGGAATATTTTGATTTAGTGAAGGACCCTCTCGAAAAAAACAATCTTTATTTCAACGAGCTACAAAAGGNCGAACTCAATCAAATGATGAAAGACATGCAATCCATTCGACAATCCATTCAAGATGATTCGGAAGTCTCTATAATGGCTGAAGAATGGAGGCGGATTTATCGAGGGCCCAATGCAAGATATGACAAGTAAACCAGTATATCNAACGATATCAAGGCTTGGTAAATAATTACAATTTTCATGTAAAATTAAAAAAAGTGTTGAAAACNCATCATAGGTATTGATAATGGTNCATATAGGAATGCATATCCTGAAAGGCATCGTTTGGGAGGACGGTGCCTTTCTCTTTTTTAAAACCTGAGTTAAAAGTGCTTGTGATCGGGCAGTCTTTATAACATCNAATATCCCCAATGAAATTTCGTAACTTCCTCTTCCTCTTAATAACGACTTGTTGGGCAGGGTCCTTATCTTCCAAACAAGTCTCCTCTCCNAACATACTTTTCGTCTTTACTGACGATCATGCCCCTCACGCAATTGGGGCNTACAATGGTTGGCTCAAGTCAGTCAACCCCACCCCCACAATCGATCAACTCGCAAAGGAGGGCATGCTCTTTGTAAACAGCTTCTGCACCAATTCCATTTGCGGTCCAAGTNGAGCGGTGATTCANACGGGTAAACACAGCCACAAAAACGGCTTCATGAATAACGGGAATTCCTTCGACTGGAANCAGCAGACTTTTCCNAAGCTCCTGCAGAAAGCNGGATACCAAACCGCAATTTATGGCAAAAGTCATCTCAANGGAGAACCCTTGGGCTNTGATNATTGGGCGGTTTTACCGGGACAAGGGTTGTACTACAATCCGGATATGATTTTCCCGGACGGCAGAAAGAGAATCGATGGCTATTGTACGGATGTAGTCACCGATTTGGCTTTAGANTGGCTAAAAGAGAAAAGATCGGACGAAAAACCCTTCATGCTCATGGTTCAACACAAAGCCCCCCATCGAAATTGGATGCCGGCTCTTCGGCANTTGTCACTCTATGATGATATTGAAATTCCCGAACCTCCAACCCTCTTCGANGANTGGAAGGACAATGCCCCAGGTGCACGAGTGCAGGAACTTGAAATCGACCGTCACATGGATTTAAACTATGACCTGTTTGTCGACCTGACTCCCGAATTCAATCAACCTCCTTCCCAGAAAAGACAAGACCGCTCCGCTTGGCAAAACATGAAAAGGATGACTCCCGAACAACTCAAAGTTTGGCGAGATCATTACCGCCCGCGGGACGAAGATTTTCATAAGGCCCAGTTGAAGGGAAAAGATCTAGTCCGCTGGAAATTTCAAAGGTATGCCAAGAATTACCTCCGATGCGTGAAGGGCGTGGACGAAAGTATTGATCGCCTCCAACNGGAACTTGTAAAACTTGGCTTGGATCAAAATACCATTGTGATCTATTCCTCTGACCAAGGTTTTTATATCGGAGATCATGGTTGGTACGACAAAAGATGGATGTATGAGGAATCTCTGAAAATGCCCCTAATCGTNAAGTGGCCAGGTGTAGTTAAACCAGGAAGCAGGGAAACCAAAATGGTNCAGAATCTAGACTACGCTCAGACATTCCTTGATATTGCCGGGGCTCCGCAACCAAACGATATGCAAGGTTTGTCACTCNTGCCTTTGCTTCAAGGCAAAAACCCAACGGATTGGAGAAAGGAGATCTATTATCATTACTACGAATATCCCAGCGTCCACATGATTCCAAGGCACTATGGAATTCGTACGCCAAGATATAAGTTGATGCATTTTTATCAGTTTGGAGAGGAGTGGGAATTATATGACCTCAAGACCGACCCTGACGAACTCTCAAACCTATATGGCCAAAAGAAAACTCTTCCCCTGCAGCAAAAGCTTAAGCAAAGATTGAAACGAATAAGAAAGGCCTACGATGACCAAAGCGATGTCTCCGTTCGACCGGAATTCATCGAACAATACAGAAAGAAATCGTAAGCTAGAGCTTTAATTGCCTGCCGTCCGAAATCGAACCCAAAATGCTTGGGTGCAACCAGTCCTGAAGAGACCAACGCATCGATAAAACTCGGTATCGGTCTGGATTTACTTTAAATGTGGGCTCAAAATCAGTGTAAAAGGCGGTAAGCAATGTTCCTCTTCGATCCAAGGAAACCGTCGAGGGGTATCCAATGTCTTTCGCCTTTTCCCCAAACTGATGAATGACCCATGGTGGCCTCCAAGTGAGTCCTCCATCGATACTCAATCGGACTCCGATTCCCATTAATCCACGATTGCGAATCCCATAAGTCAGCAAAAGGCAACTCTCGGAAAGCCTAGTAAGATCCGCGGGGTGCTGCATGGGTAAAGTGAGTGCACCTCTTTCCTTCCACTTTTTGGAATCAGGAGAAAATTCGCAAAGTTTAACATGGTGATCGACATGAGACCGGGTTGCTGCCAGCACCCGGCCATCACTAAGCTCGCACAAAGTCGCTTCATTGGAATCATTGGCTCCAAACTTCAAGCTCTTTGTCCAAGTGTGACCATCATCATTGGAGAGAACGATCCAAGTCTCACTAGGGTTTCCTTTTCCTTGGGATCGATAAGAGGTATAAGCCAACTGTTTTTCTCCACTCTGTATTATTCGCCCAAATGGAATGCTCCTTCTAATAGCTTTGGGTATTTGAGGAGAAGAATCCACTTTCCAGGTTTTTCCTCGATTCTTGGATCTTGAAAGCCAGTGCCCTGAAAAGCCGGTGAATCTTTTATCCTTTACAAAAAAACCGCTACTAAAACACAGGAGGTCTCCATTATGAGCCAACCCAACCGACAAATGCATACGGTTCCCACCCGTTGGCCTTGGAGCCACGATCGATCTCTTCCTCCAATTCTGGCCCCAACGATCTGAGATCGAACACACCAAATCACCTTCCATAAGCCCATGACTCGGTGCATTGAAATAGGTACATAGGATTTGACCGTTCTTCAGTTTAGTCAGGTTAGGCCAGCCACAGGCATTGGTTGCGATTACGGAAAGACGAGTCATAAGGAAAGTATGCTTCGAATTATCAACCTGAAACCAAAATTATTCTAGCAAATAGTGTCCCTTAAAAACACAGGGCAGACCACTTCCATATTTGACAGTGCTACCACTTTTGGAAATCTTAACGCCAATGCTTCGTTTTGCGTTCATTCAAATATTGCTATCAGTGCTGTTTATCCCAATGCGAGCAGATAACCGTTTGGACTTTTTTGAGAACCGTATCCGACCAGTTCTCGTTGAGAATTGCTACGAATGCCACAACAGTATCAAGCAGGCAAAATCCGGACTGGTCTTGGATTACAAAGGTGGATTACTCAAGGGAGGCAATCGAGGATCGGTCGTCTCGCTGGAAAATCCTAAGGAAAGTCTTATTCTAAAAGCAATGGGGCATCTGATTCGATCCCTAAAAATGCCCAAAGGCGGACCCAAGTTATCCCCTGAAGTCATTAAGGACTTTGAAAAATGGATTTCCGAAGGAGCTTATGATCCTCGTGAAAACCCTCCATCAGCAGAAGAATTTGCCCAAGAGACCTCTTGGGAAAAAACTCGAGAGAAGAGGAAATCGTGGTGGAGTTTTCAACCTATCCGCAAAATTGCCCCCCCTTCCTCTCATGCACAGAGCAAGTCTCATCCCGTCGACCAATTTTTAGTCAAAAAATTGCAAAAGTCTGGCTTAAAACCAAATGACGATGCAGATGGTATCACAATTTTGCGAAGGTTGACTTTTGCCACAACTGGATTGCCACCTACAATCGAGCAACAAGATCGATTCCAACATTTAATGGACAACGGCACCGCACATGCCGTTGAAGTTTTCACTGACGAATTGCTTGCAAGTCCCCATTTCGGTGAGCGATGGGCAAGACACTGGATGGATTGGTTGCGATATGCGGACTCGCATGGTAGCGAGGGTGACCCTCCAATACCCAATGCATATCGATACCGAAATTATTTAATCAGAGCGCTCAACGCCGATGTTGGATACGATCAGCTTGTCCTCGAACATTTTGCTGGTGACTTGCTTCCGGAGCCTCGTATCAACAAGCAACTGGGTCTTAATGAATCCGTGATCGGAACCTCAAATCTTCGATTTGTTCTTCACGGGTTTGCACCCACCGATGCACTCGATGAACATGTTCGCTTCACGGACGATCAGATTGATGCGGTCACAAAAACCTTTCTCGCTTTGACCGTCTCCTGTGCCCGTTGCCACCACCATAAATTCGATGCAATTAGCCAAGACGACTATTATGCCTTGTTCGGTATTCTTTCCAATGGTAGGCCCGCACAAAAAGTCATCGAAGACCCAACAACTTCGAACGAAGATGAAGAAAAGCTTAGGAAGATTAAATCTACCATTAAAAGCAATCTCTCTGCAGTTTGGAAGTCCATTGACATAGCAAGCAAGATGGTCGCTGGGACGAGAAAAGAAAGTCATGATCATGTTCATAATTTTCTCATGCCTTGGCAAAAACTTCGACACCTTGATGATAAGAATTTTCCAAGGGAGTGGGACAAACTGGAGAAGCAAGTACGCGAAAGCGAAACCAGGCTAGCCTCACGCTTTTCCACAAAATATCCATATTCTTGGAAACTGAAAAATGACACTACCTATAAAGCATGGACCAAAAGTGGAACGGGTCTTGGTGAACTCCCGTCAAAACCAGGTGCTTACACCATTGCGCTGGAAGGTAATCAGATTCTACGCAACATTCTGCCTGCAGGTGCATACACTCACCTCTTGAGCAGCAGGCAGAACGGGACCTTGTCATCTCCACGCTTTGTTTTTGAGAAAGGTGACCTTTGGGTTCGAGTTATTGGAGATAAAGGTTCGGTGGTTCGCTACTCGGTTTGGAATTATCCAAGAAAAGGAACCGTATACAAAAGATCTTCCCCCGATCCTCTTACCGAAAAATGGATCAAGTTTAATGCGGACTACTGGGCGGGNGAAACCGGCTACCTTGAAGTAACCACGAACCGCGATCACCCCGTTGAAGCAGGTAATTCCGAGCGATCTTGGTTTGGGGTGACTGAAGCTATACTGGGTTCAGTTGGGCAAACCCAACCANGTGACGAGATCGCTGAAGTACTNTCCCCCCTATTCGTCAAATCGCTTGCTCAAAAGACTCGCGAAGGATTACTTACCCGTTACACGGAAGTCATCCAAAACTCTGTCCTGGCCTGGGAAGCAGATGATATGACCGATAACCAGGCGCGTATTTTGAATGACCTATTAAAAGAAAATTTTCTTCCCAATACTGAAGAGGAGTTGGTGCACTGTCGGGAACTTGTAACTACCTACCGGAGAATGGAAGAAAAGATAATTGCTCCGAGGCTTGCTCCCGGAGTGCTCGACGGCGAACCCTTCGATCAGGCTCTCTTTGANAGAGGTAATCACAAAAAACCGCTCCATAAAGTACCAAGGCGGTTTTTAGAGGCGATTGACGACACGCCCTACCCCAAGGACAGCATCGGCAGGNTAGAGTTCGCCAANGATCTTCTTCGTGNTGATAACCCTTTCACGACCCGAGTCATAGTAAATCGCGTATGGCATCATTTGTTTGGTAATGGGTTAGTNCGAACAACGGATAATTTTGGGAAACTTGGAGAACTCCCTTCACATCCCGAACTTCTAGATTATTTGTCNCAAAAGTTTCGCGAGGAGCAATGGTCGATCAAGGGAATGATNAGGTTTCTGGTCAACAGCGAAGCATTTCGTGCCTCTTCGAACCCTTCGCCAANAGCTATCGAAATCGACCCTCAGAACTTNTTGCTTTCACATGCCAACCTGCGGAGACTTGAGGCTGAAGCAATTCGCGACGCCATGCTTTTGGCGTCTGGACGACTTCAATTGAGTCGTGTTGCTGAAGGGAATTCAGAACCTGCAAACAGCTCTCGCAGAGCCGTTTACAGACAAATCAAAAGAAACTCCCTCGATCCCTTTCTTTCGGTTTTCGACGCACCCGTACCCTCTTCGACAAAGGGGAGGCGAGATATAACTAATGTACCCGCCCAATCACTCACCCTGATGAATGATCCTGATGTCCTCAGAAATGCAAGAGGNTTTGCCAATTTACACAAGACGGGTGGGCCGAAGGATATAATTTCCAAGATGTTCAGAAAAGCCCTTGGTAGACACCCCATACAAAATGAGCTTGCTCAGTCGCTTGCTTATTTGAATTCCACGGATCAGGAAGCTGCAAAACTAAAAGTAAGAATAACTCAAACTNCGGATAAATTAAAGGTTNTGGACAAACAAATAGATGACATTCTCAACCCGATTCGNAAACAATTGCTCGCCCTGCACAAAACTAGGGGTAAGAACCAGGAACTTCACTCGAACCAACCACTCCTGCTGTGGGATTTTGAACTTGGCTTGGTTGATTCCGTGAATGGAATCAAGTGCAATCTAAAGAACGGGGCTTTCGTGGAAAAGGGCAGATTGATTCTTCGGCAAGGTGGTTATGCCGTAACGGAAAAGATTCCTTTTAAGCTNCCATCAAAAACCCTAGCAGCATGGGTCAGGCTTGATAATCTTCAACAAAGAGGAGGTGGAGTAATGAGCGTTCAAACACCGAATGGAATGATCTTTGATTCGATTGTTTTTGCTGAGAAGGAAGAGAGNAAGTGGATATCCGGAAGCAATGGGTTTAGGCGAACCCAAGCATTCTTCTCTGCACCGATTGAAAGTCAGGCTGACCAAGATTTTGTTCATTTAGCGATTACNTACGGTATCGATGGAATCATCACCGGTTACCGTAATGGGATACCCTACGGCAAACCCTACTTCACCAGCACGCATTCCTTCAGAGAGGATGATTATGTCGTATCTTTTGGAGTCCGTCACCTGCCGGCCAATCCGCAACGTTTATTAGTTGGGCAGATTGATGAAGCTTCCATCTTCGATTATGCCCTAAGTACCGATGAGGTAAAATCAATCTATGATCCTGANTCATATCTTTCGAGCAAAGATGTNGAGGCAAANATTCCCCATCACCTTAAGGATTCCTTCAGTAANCTTGCGAAAGAAAAGAATTCTTTGCAAATGGAAATCAATCAGATACAGGAAAGCTTAGAAGCGGCNGATAAACCCGAGTTAGAGGACCTAGCGCTTGCCCTTTTCAACATGAAAGAATTTATCTATTTAAAATANCTTGCCATGAAAACCNTACTCAGTCGTAGACAAATGCTCTCCCGTTGCTCGAACGGCTTTGGCCTACTTGCTCTCCAGGGACTGTTGAGTCAAAAACAGATCTTGGCAAAACCCCACTATCCTCCGAAGGCTAANAGCGTTATCTTTTGCTATATGTCTGGNGGAGTCTCACATGTTGATTCCTTCGATCCGAAGCCTGCACTGCAAAAATATGCAGGCAAACCGATGCCAATGAAGGTGGAAAGAACTCANTTCAATAACAACGGAAATATCTTCCCTTCCCCTTTCGAATTCAACCGGCATGGAGAAAGCGGTATCCCCGTAAGCTCCATTTTCCCCAAAACTGCAAAAATGGTCGATGAAATGGCCGTGGTCCGTTCCATGACCAGTAAAGTCAATGAGCATGCTCAGGGGAATTATGCAATCCATACNGGATTCCCCTTTATGGGTCATCCAACAGCCGGAGCCTGGGTAAGTTACGGGTTAGGAGCTCTTAATGAAAACCTGCCTGGCTTTGTAGTCTTACATAGTGGTGGGTCAGTCCCACCTCATGGGGGGGTNGGATTGTATGGAAGTGGTTACCTGCCGGCTGGCAACCAAGGTTCAATCCTGCAAGTTGACCAAGATGAGCCCATTCGAAATGTAAAGCCTCGGGAATCCTTTTTTTCACAAAGAAAAAGGCTCGATTTTCACAAATCCTTTGATCAACATTTTCTAACTCAAACCGGGAACCACCCCCAAGTTGAAGCGGCTATTCGAAACCATGAAGTTGCCTATAAAATGCAATCTGCAGTTCCGGAGCTTTGTGATTTGAAAGGTGAAACCGAGGNCACTAAAAAACTATACGGGCTGGATTCAAACGATACCCAGAAAGCCGCCTATGCCCGACAATGTCTACTTGCACGTAGACTCGTGGAAAGGGGCGTGCGATTTGTAGAACTNAGCTGCCTAACAGAAAAAATCGGTGCAGGCGGAGCCGCAAANCCATGGGATCAGCATGGAGCCTTAGAAAAAGGGCATGCGGCTATGGCTCACCAAGTGGATCAGCCGATCGCCGGATTACTGCAAGATTTAAAAGTACGTGGATTATTGGATGAGACTTTAGTCATTTGGGCAGGCGAATTCGGTAGAACGCCCTTTTCTCAGGGAAGTAATGGTAGGGATCACAACCCTTATGGCTTTTCGATTTGGATGGCGGGAGGAGGAATCAAAGGTGGTACCGTTTATGGTTCAACTGACGAATTCGGATATCATGTTACCGAAAACAAATGTGATTTCTATGACCTATGGGCAACTGTGCTCCACTTGCTTGGATTGGATCACGAAAACCTAACCTACCGGCACGGAGGCCGGGACTTGAGACTAACGGACGTTCACGGACGATTACTCCATCCGATCATAGCCTAGGAATAAGTTGTAAAAATCGTGCTAGCCTAGGGCTTTGCAGAAATCAATGAAACCAAGTGCTTGTTCGCGAAGTCTATTCGCTAAGTTTTCGTCCAAAACGCCTTTTTCTTTGTCGACTACTTCATGAACTGCAGGGACAAAAACCCTCCTGGGAAAATTGTGGGCATTTCTATAGCCAAAGACTTGTTGCAAATGTTCAACAGGTCTCAAAGCTCCAAATTGACCGGATGCGATCCCCACATAGCAGATGGGTCGGTTCTCGAAGCTTTCCGGATAAGGCAAAAGATCGATGAAGAGTTTCAGGGCTCCTGACATACTCCCGTTGTATTCTGGAGAGACCACAACAAGACCTGATGATAGGAGAACCTTATCCGTGTATTCAAGCACTTTTGCAGGCTTCTCGGCGTAAGCGGTAGGAGAGAAAGTTTCCGGCGGTAATTCAGAGAGTTCGATGACTTCGCAATCCACCCCCAAACTTCTGTAAATCTCGGCAATCGAGTGAGAGGTCCGAGATGACAAACTGCCCAGACGATTGGTTCCTGCGATAATTAAAATCATTGATTTGGGTTTTCGATAAAAGAGAAAAGGTCGGGATACTTGCGCCCCACTGCCATATCCGGGTACTCCGAGACAAGTTTTTCAGGAGGATTGAATAACATACAATGATCCGCCGTCTTTAACATTCCTAGATCATTATAACTGTCTCCGGCCGCAACGACTTCAAAGTTTAGCTTTTGCAGATATTGCACGGTCTTCCTCTTGTGATCGGGTAATCGTAGTCTTACCCCATCGATCCTATTTCCGGAAGTTTTCAGCTCATGACAAAAAAGCGTTGGGTACCCCAGCTTTTCCATCAACGGACCGGCAAACTCACGGAAAGTATCAGAAAGAATAAGAAGTTCGAATTTGCTTCTCAAAGAGTCGAGAAATTCAATCGCTCCAGGTAATGGATCCATTGAGCCAATTACATTTTGAATATCATTTAANCCAAAGCTGTGTTTGGAAAGAATATCCAAACGATATTGCATCAGCACTTCATAATCCGGTTCNTCCCGAGTGGTTCGAGTGAGTTCGGAAACACCTGTTTTTTGAGCAAAGGCAATCCAAATTTCAGGAATCAGAACACCTTCGAGGTCCAAACAAACAATACGCATTTGAGTTAAGGCAGGGAAGTTTCACCCATAAGAAATTCATCGCATTCTCGAGCAACCGCACGGCCCTCGTTTATTGCCCATACGACTAGAGATTGACCTCTTCTCATGTCCCCGGCTGAANAAACCCCAGGTATGTTGGTTGAAAATTTCCCATACTCGGCTTGCACATTGGAACGGGCATCTCTTTCCAAGCCAAGTTCTTCTGCAATCAAATCTTCNGGACCGAGAAAGCCCATNGCNAGGAAAGCCACTTGAGCAGGAATTTCTCTCACTGAACCAGGCACTTCTACCGGAGAGAATCTACCATTATCTTGCTTCCATTCAATGTCATGAATGACAATCGCACGAAGGTTTCCTTCTTCATCCCCGAGAAACTTCTTAGTCGCAGTGAGATAGTGGCGTGGATCTCTTCCAAAAACTTCTTTTGCCTCTTCCTGTCCNTAATCCATTTTGTAAACCTTNGGCCATTCAGGCCAAGGATTATCAGGTGCTCGTTNGTCAGGGGGGCGAGGCATGATCTCCAATTGGGTGACCGTTTTACAACCATGTCGTACGGAAGTTCCCACACAATCAGTACCCGTATCTCCACCTCCAATCACAACTACATCCTTGTTTTTAGCNGCAGTTTCAAAACTTGTCACATCTTTCAANTCGAGAAGGCCCTGGGTGTTTGTAGTNAGGAATTCCATNGCAAAATGAACTCCTTTCAACTCTCTTCCCTCGATTGGNAAATCTCGAGGCTTNGTTGCTCCGCAACAGAGCANAACCGCATCAAAATCCTCAAGGAGTTTCNTAGCAGGTAAGTCTTTACCAATCTCCGTNGAGACAATAAATTCTATGCCTTCTTCCTGAAGAAGATCCACNCTCCTCTGNATATATTTTTTGTCCAACTTCATGTTGGGGATTCCGTACATTANCAGACCGCCTATTCGATCGGCTCGTTCGTAAACGGTGACGGAATGACCCACTTTATTGAGTTGGTCTGCCGCGGACANACCNGCGGGACCCGAGCCCACNACTGCCACTTTCTTGTTGGATCTCTTGGCAGGCGGGGNAGGNGNTACCCAACCTTCCTGAAAGCCTTTATCTATAATCGAACATTCNATGCTTTTAATCGTAACGGGAGGCTCAATCACACCTAAAACGCAGGAACCTTCACAAGGAGCGGGACAAACCCTTCCAGTGAATTCAGGGAAATTATTGGTTTTGTGCAAACGATCCAAGGCATCCTTCCATTTTCCATGATAAACCAAATCATTCCATTCGGGAATCAAGTTGTTGATCGGACAACCACTGGCCATATTGCTAAGGGTCATTCCCGTGTGACAATAAGGAGTGCCGCAATCCATGCACCGAGAGCCTTGAGCTCTTAAATTGGGTTCTTGAAAATCCTCATGAATTTCACCCCAATCCTTAATCCGTTCTAGCGGAGGACGATCGGAGATCGGTTGCCTCTTATGTTCTAAAAATCCAGTGGGTTTTCCCATATGTTGAAATCGTTAAATGTGTAAATTAATTGCCTGCGGCAACATTCTCCTCAAAAGCTGCTTGGACAGCTTCATCACCTTTGAGCCCTCGTTCCTCTGCCCTCTTCAAAGCCAAAAGAACTCTTTCATAGTCTTGAGGGAGAATTTTGATAAAGGATTGGATAAAATGATTCCAATTTGCCAAGATATCCTCAGCCCGCTTGGATCCCGTCAATTCTTGATGCTCAGAAATTAAATCCCTGACTTGTTTTATGTCTTCGTCATCGCATTCGACAAGAGGATACACTTTGACCATCTCCTTATTGAGTTTTTTGGAAACAAAATCTCCCAATTCGTCTAAGATGTAAGCCACGCCCCCCGACATCCCTGCTCCAAAATTACGACCCGTTTTCCCGAGACACAAAACAAGTCCACCAGTCATGTATTCGCACCCATGGTCGCCAAGNCCCTCCACCACTGCCTGCACTCCAGAATTACGAACNCAAAAACGCTCACCGGCCACACCNGCAATNTANGCCTTNCCAGATGTGGCTCCATAAAAACACACATTTCCNGTGATGATATTTTCGTGAGCAATAAANAGTGAGTCTGATGGGGGGCGCACAATGATCTTTGCTCCAGACAAACCTTTTCCACAATAATCATTGGTGTCACCATCCACGGAGAAAGTCATACCTTGTGGGCAAAATGCNCCTAGGCTTTGACCGGCAGAACCCTTAAGATTTATTCGTATGGTATCTTCGGGGAGTCCATTCATGCCATGATGACGAGAAATCTCGGCACCGGTTATCGTGCCAACAACTCGGTCTGTATTGACGACGGGAAGATCAATAGACACTGGCTGTTTATTTGTGATAGCTGGTTTCGCAGCTTCAAGTATGCTTNTATTATCAAGAGATTGATCGAGGAGATGATCCTGTTTCATTTGGCAAAAGGTGCCAACTTCGGAACCAACCTCGGGNCGGAAAAGGATCTTGGAGTAATCCAAACCCTTTGCTTTCCAATGATCAATTGCAGGTCTCAATTCCAATTTGTCTACCCTACCCACCATTTCATTAATTGATCTGAATCCAAGCTTAGCCATCGTTTGTCTCATTTCCTCGGCTACAAACTTCATGAANTGAACCACNGAATCTGCTCCCCCGGAAAATTTTTCTCTCAAGCGAGGGTCTTGGGTGGCAATACCAACGGGGCAAGTGTTTTTATGACAAACTCTCATCATAAGACAACCCAGTGTGACTAGTGGAGCAGTTGCAAACCCNAATTCCTCTGCACCTAACAAGCAAGCAATTGCNACATCTCGCCCCGTCTTCAATTGGCCATCCGTTTCTAGNACAACACGACTACGAAGATCATTCAGTAGAAGAGTTTGGTTAGTTTCTGCCAAGCCCAACTCCCANGGAGCCCCGGCATGCTGAATAGAAGANCGAGGGGACGCCCCTGTTCCTCCATCATAACCGGAAACTAAGATTACATCNGCTTTGGCTTTCGCAACTCCGGCTGCGATAGTACCAACCCCTACTTCAGAGACCAATTTTACATTAACTCGGGCATGAAGGTTAGAATTTTTCAGATCATGAATGAGTTCTGCTAGATCCTCGATCGAATAAATATCGTGATGTGGAGGTGGTGATATCAAGCCTACACCGGGGGTCGTACCCCGAGTTTTGGCNATAGGTGGAAGCACTTTATGACCNGGCAATTCNCCTCCTTCTCCAGGCTTTGCACCCTGCACGATCTTGATTTGAATTTCGTCTGAGTTGACTAGGTAAAAACTTGTCACTCCAAACCTACCACTCGCAACCTGTTTGATAGCCGAACGACGGGAATCACCATTTGCATCGGGTGTGAAGCGGTCCAACTCTTCTCCGCCCTCACCTGTATTGGACTTCCCTCCAAGACGATTCATTGCAATCGCGAGGCTTTCATGAGCTTCCTTGGAAATGGAACCGTAGGACATGGCACCGGTTTTGAATCGCTTTACAATTTCTGAAGCCTCTTCGACCTCCTCTATTGGAATTGCGTTCGATTCATTAAACTTAAATTCCATTAAGCCCCGAAGGGTGTAAAGATCTTTGGATTGGTCATTAACAGCCTCTGAATATTCTTTAAATACTTCGAAATCTCCCAACCGAGTGGCTTTTTGGAGCTTATGTATGGTGGTAGGATTAAACAGATGCTTTTCACCATTTGCCCGCCATTGGTATATTCCGCCTGGGTCTAAGGGCAATGAACGGTCGTCGGGTCTAGGGGCAAAAGCAAAGCGATGGCGATGGCGAGCTTCCGACGACAAGGTATCAATGCCAACACCCTCTACTCTGGAAGAAGTCTTGCAAAAATATTCGTCTACCAAAGATTGATTCAGTCCAATTGCCTCAAATATCTGGGCGCCTCGGTATGAGGCGATAGTGGAAATGCCCATTTTGGACATCGTCTTGATCACTCCGTTAAGGTTAGCCTTGAGGAACTTTCCGCAAGCGACTTCAGGTTCCATGTCTAAATCACCAANTTCAATCATATGCCTTACCGACTCAAGTGCCAGNTACGGATTGATCATATCTGCNCCANATCCAAGAAGAAGAGCAAAGTGCTGTACTTCCCGNGGTTCACCNGTTTCAAGGACAATGGATACCTTCGTTCTTGTTCCTTTTTTAATNAGATGATGGTGGAGACCCGAACTAGCGAGCAAAGCAGGTATTGCTGCAAATTCTTCGGACAATCCTCTGTCAGATAGTATGAGCACATTTGCCCCTTCATCAATCATTTGGTCTGCATGTTCAAACAACTCGGACAGAGAATTTTTAAGGTCGTTACCATCCTCACATTCAAAATCAGGGCGGAACAACATTGGAATTTTACGAATCGTAAAACTTTCCGGAAGCTTTCCTTCTAACTGNCGNATAACTGCGTCNGATACTAATGGAGATTCGTATTTTATCATACGACAACTCTCCGCNCTTGGAGAAGTCAGGTTACCTTCGGAGCCGATGAATGTTATGGAAGCTGTAACAATTTCTTCACGAATAGGGTCAATGGGCGGATTCGTGACTTGAGCGAATAATTGCTTAAAATAATTGTAAATTATTTGTGATTTTTCGGAAAGCACTGCCAATGGAGAATCGTTGCCCATTGATCCAAGAGGTTGCTTTCCNGTTTGAGCNCTTGGGCCNAANAGAAAGCGAATATCTTCGAAGGTATAGCCGAAAGCTTTTTGCCGAAGCAAAATATCAGANTAATCATCCTCAATTACATCAGAGGGTGCGGTAAGATTATTGGATTCAATAAGGCTCTCGTTGAGCCATTTCCGGTANGGTTTTTCTTGAGCAATGCTTGATTTTAATTCTTCGTCATCGATGATTCGACCAGCATCCATATCCACTAAGAACATTCTGCCTGGCTCCAACCTCCCTTTTTTTATGACTTTTGAAGAATCAATCGAAGGTAAAACTCCAACTTCGGAAGCAAGAATAACCGTGTCGTCATTTGTGACATAGTAACGCGATGGACGGAGACCGTTGCGGTCTAGAACTGCACCGACTTGAATTCCATCTGAAAAAGCGATGGATGCCGGACCATCCCAGGGTTCCATGAGACAGGCATGAAACTCATAGAAGTCTTTCTTCAAAGGGTCCATGTCATTATGCTTTTCCCAAGGTTCGGGAATCATCATCATCATAGAATGTGCGAGGCTTCTTCCTGATAGGGTTAGGAATTCTAAACAATTATCGAATTTTTGAGAATCAGAACCGTCTTCTCGAATAATGGGGAGTAATTTGTGGTAATCTTCACCAAAAACTTCACTCGCAATCTGATATTGTCGAGCATAAGACCAGTTCTCATTTCCCCGTACGGTGTTAATTTCTCCGTTATGACATAAGTATCTGAAAGGCTGAGCACGTGGCCAACTTGGGAAGGTGTTCGTAGAAAAACGAGAATGGGTCAAGGCAAGGGCGGAGTCCATTCTCGNATCTGNTAAGTCGGGAAAGTATTGGCCTAACTGCTCGGTTGTGAGCATTCCTTTGTAGGTTATAGTTCTCGAAGATAACGAATTTATGAAAAATGAATTGTTTTCCGTTGAACTATTGCTGTACCTAAGTTCGTGTGTGATGATTCGTCTTGCAATATAAAGCTTTCTTTCAAAAGGGAGTCCAGCATCGCAGGACTCAGATCGAGCAACAAACACCTGNTCCATGTGAGGCTCGCATTCAAATGATGCTTTTCCTAAAATTTCACTTTTAACGGGAACTGTTCTCCAACCTAGAATTTGTAGATTTTCCCGGGTTAAAATATCTTCGACGACTTTTTTTTCATTGTCTCTTTTGTCAGAATCCTTGGAGAAATATATAAAGCCTACGGCGTAATCACCCAATTCCGGAAGTTCAACTGAATGTTCAGTTCTCATAACTTCTCGGAGGAATTTATCTGGCAGTTGAATAAATATACCTGCACCGTCTCCAGTGATAGGGTCACAACCACAACCCCCACGATGGTCTAGGTTAACACATATCTCTAATGCTCCTTTGACGATGTCATGTGATTTTTTNCCTTTGAGGTTTACTATAAAGCCCATGCCACAGTTTTCATGTTCGAACTGCGGATCATAGAGACCTTGTTTGAGGGGTATGCTCATGTTTAAAATATAAATTCGTTATAATGCAACTTACTCAGGCAACAAACGAGAAACCTTCTTATTTTGCGTTATGAAACAACACGGTCAAGGCTATTAGAAATTTTAAATTGGCTTTTCGACATATTATGAAAGTTTTATTGTAAGACCGTTTAGTGAAGATTTGACCATTAAAACTAATTAGTACCTATGATCAATTTCTGATAAGCTCAAAATTTTCGATGAACGGGTCTGTGTTATTAGTATAAATGATAGAAAGAGTAAGTGTAGTAATTTAGAAATTTCTACCACGCTCGATTAACAATCTTAAGTTTGCAAATATACAATGCATCTATGTATACTGATAATGATGAAAATTAATGCATACCTTAAACCACAATGCGGATGGAGTATGGGCGTTCGTGCTATCATGAATAAATATTCGCTGGAATACACCGACTTAGACATCATCAATAACCCCCAAATATATGCTGAAATGGTTGAGAAGTCCGGCCAACCCCTTTCTCCCTGCGTAGAGATCGACGGAGTCATGCTAGCGGATGTAAGCGGAGAGGAAGTGGAGAATTATATGCTTTCTAACCAATTAGTCGATGAATCAGACAAATCTACCAATGTTCCCATTGACTCCCCTTGCACGGATGAAGAACATGAAAGGCAAGCCTCAGAATCTTCAGAAGGTTCCCCCGTGAGGTTCTTCTGAGTACAAAGATCTGTAAATCAACTGACTTAGTCCATTCCTGATTACGACCAATCAGGAATAAGATATCTTGCATCACCCAAGCTCGAAGCATAATATGCTAAATTATTGTGTATATTTCGCATGCAATAGGCTAATAGCAAACTCGTTATTGACTTATTTCGCAATTCCAATAATTTAATTTAATATGAAAATCAGAATTCTATCAATTGATGTAGAAAAGCACAATAACAGTGACACTATTGTAGACAAATCAAAGGGTGTCAAAAACTATACGCTGTACATATTCAAAAGTAAAGCACTTGCGAAAACTTCCGTGGGCCTTACAGATGTAAACGCCGGTGATATCCTTTTTGTTGGTCCCGACTTTCCCCATTATTTAAGAAGTAAGCAAGGAGACTGGCATTACGACTCCATATCATTCAAAGGTTCCGATGCAACTCGTTTAGTAACTCAAGTCGGTATTGAACTCAATTCACTTTGCACACCTTTACAGACCTACTTCTCAGATGCGTTGTTAGAAAAGATCTCGAAGGAAATTCGTTCAACGGACATGCTATGGGAACGGGTAGTTGCCTCCTGCCTTGACGAACTCTTAACCAAGGTTGTTAGGTTTTCAAAGCAGGACTTTGTTCTGTCGATGCCGGATCATTCACAAAAACTTCGTGACCTCAGAACAGAAGTTCACGAAAATTTCTCCAAACCATGGACTATCGGTCAGATGGCTTCTATGATGGGACTAAGTGCAAGTAGATTTGCATCCCTCTACAAACAGGAATTTACAACAAGCCCAACCGAAGATTTGATCAGAACGAGAATCACGCAAGCTAAGAAGATGCTTTCCACAACAAAGGTCAGTGTAAAACAGGTTTCTCAGGCTTGTGGATTTGAAAGCGTTCATTATTTTCACAGAGCATTTAAAAGAAGAAATAACATAACTCCCAAGCATTACCAAAACCATAAGCTGTCAATGAAGGGTTCCATTCCTCTCGAACAGAAGACTTTTACATTAGACGGACTTTCCATTGACTCGGATTTTTCTGGAACCATGGAAATTGTAGGTGGTGAAATCGTTTTTCATGGGAGTAATGCCGAATGGGCTGAATTTCTTGGTTTTTCCTCAGAGGAAATACAAAACAAACCGTTTCTGAACTTTGTTAGTCCACAAGATATAAATATAGCACAGGAAACTATTAACAACATCATGGAGGGTCGTAATATAAAAGATATTTCGCTCAATCTCGTATCTAAAGATGGAAGTTTCTCAAAAATAGCATTTTCTGCGCTCACCAAAGGGAATTCTTGGTTTTGGTTTGCTAAAAAAGCATTACTTCAGGACTAAATTCGCCGTTTCGTTGAAGTATGCCTTGAAATTACATGGCTTACTTACAGTGTGTAGTGTGTGTACAATAAAATAGTCCATTCTACTGCATTAATACTCTTCCTTAGCCTTTGCATTTCAAAAAGTGCTGGGATTACGAAAAAGGATTTCCTATCCGAAGTTCGACAACTCACTTTTGATAGCATAAGAGCCGGTGAAGGTTACTTTTCAAGTGATGGAAGTAAATTGATTTATCAATGCGAGAAGGTCCCGGAAAACCCCTTTTATCAAATTTTTCTTTTAAACCTCATCAATGGCGAGGACACCCAGATCTCTTCTGGTACCGGCAAGACAACCTGTGCATGGATTCATCCAACGGGAAATTCAGTTCTGTATTCATCAACCCACCTTGACCCCAACTCTAAGAAACTCCAATTTTCTGAATACAAGAAAAGATCAAGTGGGAAAGCTCGTAAATACAGTTGGGATTACGATAATAATTATGACATATTTTCTAAATCCCTTTCTTCTGGTAAAGTTACGCGTTTGACGAGTAGTGATGGTTACGACGCTGAGGCTTCCTTTTCTCCACAAGGCGATAAAATTCTCTTCAGTTCAAATAGGGAAGCTTATTCAAAACCACTAAATCCGGAGCAAAAGTCCGTCCTCCAGCGGGACCCAGCCGTATTTAATGACTTGTACATAATGAATAGCGATGGCTCCAATACAGTCCGATTAACCGACACACTTGGGTATGACGGTGGACCCTTCTTTAATTCTACAGGTGATACGATTTGCTGGAGAAGGTTTTCTTCAGACGGTCACAATGCCGAAATTTACACTATGAATTTAGCCAAACGAACAGAGAACAGGTTAACCAGCCTACAAGTTATGTCTTGGGCTCCCTATTTTCATCCATCCAACAAATACATTATTTTTTCCACAAATATTCACGGTTTTAACAATTTCGAGCTCTACATCGTTGACTCCAAGGGTCAGAAAGATCCTGTTCGCGTAACTGACCGCGAAGGATTTGATGGCTTACCTAGTTTTTCACCCGACGGACAGACGATATCTTGGACCAGCAACCAAACAAACTCAGGCAAGTCGCAAATCTTCTTAGCCAANTGGAACCATGACTTAGCCCTANAAAAACTTGGTTTAAGTGTGTTTGATTCTGATTCACAACATACAAATACAAAACCTCCTTCATTTCCAAGCACTGTCACTGACATTTCCGCTAATGATACAAAACTGCACATTGATTTTCTAACCAATGACAATCTCGAAGGCCGGCAAACGGGCACAAAAGGAGCCCGCTTAGCTGGAGAATTTGTGGCCATGCAGTTCCAAAAAATAGGCCTCGAACCCTTCATAAATAANAAGTGGCATCAGGAATTCCCCTTTACTCATTCGGCAAAGATTGGTTCTCAAAATAAGCTCCATTCAGATGCTCTTTCTAAGGAATTTCTTTCTGTAGAAACTGAGTGGAATCCATTATCCTTTAGCGAATCAGGACCTTTAGAAATCCAAGAAATAGTTTTCGCGGGTTACGGAATCCGCCCCAAAGGACTCGTCAATCAAAGCGAATATGATTCCTACACCCATCTCGATGTTAAAGATAAGTGTGTCATGGTTCTGGGCGGTCTTCCAGATTCTTGGAATGAAGAGGACAAAGAAAAGCTACGCTACGAAGGAACTTTTCAAAAAAAAGCGAGAATTGCTAGAGATCTCAAAGCCAAAGCAATCATATTTATTAATCCCGAAGAGGATGACCCTGTTTCATTTTCGAAATCGTTTGCCAATGAAATGATTTCTATAAAATCGTTCTCATTGAACAGGGATTTTGTGCGTAAGATCTTTTTATCAAATGCAAGAGATTTTGAGAAAGTTCATTCCAAAATCGCAAAAGGCGAGCCCTATATGGGCTTTGCCCTATCTAAAGTAAGCCTTAAAGGTAAAATTGATGTCACACGGGAAAGAGGTAATGGAATCAATACGATTGGCATGCTTAAAGGGTCGGAAAATAAGGATTCGAAAAAACTTATCATTGTCGGAGCCCATTTAGATCACATCGGAAGAGGTCGAAGAAGTTCGAGAGCTAAAAAAACTGATTTCGGCAAGATACATCCAGGGGCCGATGATAACGCCTCTGGAATTGCCGCCCTGTTAGAAATTGCTGAGTTCCTATGCCACCTAAAGAAAAAAGGCTTATTGGTGACCCAACACGATATTGTCTTTGTAGCATGGTCTGGTGAGGAGATTGGCCTCATAGGTTCAAGTTATTTTGTAAAAAGCCTAAAGATGTCCCCAAACAACCCAATTAATAAAAAGGTTATGGCTTATCTTAATATGGATATGATTGGACGACTCAATGATAAGCTAACGCTTCACGGCATAGGATCATCCAGTAAATGGTCTACCTTTATTCAGAAAGCCAACATATCTGTTGGAATTAATTTAAACCTACAAAAAGACAGTCACATCCCCACCGATACTACATCCTTTGTTTCGAAAAGTATACCTGTCCTTAGTGCCTTTACGGGATTGCATGATGATTACCACTCCCCTACAGATACCGCAGATAAGATTAATCATGAAGGGGTGGTTAAGTGTGCCGAGTTATTCTCCAAGCTGCTTGTAATTCTTTCCGCACAAACCGACATGGACTTCATTGTACAGACCCCGCCCAAAAAAAGGATGGGTTCACTTAGAGCCTACCTAGGTACAATACCCAACTATTCTCAAACGGATAAAAAAGGTGTCTTATTAAGTGGCGTCACAAAAGGAGGACCTGCAGACAAGGCCGGTCTATTAGCTGAAGATCTAGTCGTTTCGCTNAATGGTGTAACCATCGAAAACATTTACGACTATACTGATGCAATAGGTACCCTTAAACCCGAAGTCGTTACATCCATAAAAATTATCAGGACCGACAAAAAAGTTACCCTTAATATTACTCCACTTGCTCGTTGAGCGAAGGAGACCATGAAAAGCCTCCAGCCCCNTTGCCAACTGGGGCTTTAAAAATGCCGCCATCTACTGCAAATCGAATGTTTTGCAGCGAAGAACTGTAGCACTTAAAGGAATTTGTGAAGGGCAAATCATTGCTCCAACCAGATTGAACATCCTTAAATTCATGATACACCTTGGGATCACTACCTTCATCACTAACGATGAGTCTTTCTATTGCACCAGTTGCCGACAGGTTCAAGGTTCTGACTCCTTCAACTACTTGACGGTCAATTTCGCTGTTCGTTTCNTCGACACTTTGCAGCTCTCCATCCTCCGCTTGGACCGAAAGCTCCGAATCCTCCTGGGTACCATTACTATTCGCGATGACGGCAATAATAATTAGGACGGTTACCACAAATAATGACCCAACCAATAGAAGTGGTTTTCGCATCGAATCGAAAGTTCTATTATCCCCATATCTTTGACTGGACGAATTCGGGAGACCCTGAATATCGCCTCCTTCAGTCCCTTCTTGGGGTGAAATTGATCCTAAGGACTTTTTTGCGTTACGATTAGGCTGGCTCCCAAGCTCAAGTTCTAAATCGGCTAGAATAGCCTCTTGATCCAAATCAAGAAACTCTGCGTATAATCGTATAAAGCCCCTTAGATATACTTCTGGAAGATTAATATCGAATTGACCGGTCTCAAAGGAGCTCAGGTAATCTCCACGAATCTTAGTGCTTTCTGAGGCTTCTCTCAGTGAGATGCCTTTTCGGTTTCGCGCTTCTTCTAACTTTTTTCCTATTGCCATCTTTTACTACTAATCATGGGTCTTTTGGCTTTTGGCAAGATGAGAGTTTAAAATTCAAGTCAAAGATCCATGAGGATTTCCCTCCCTTGGCCCGGAGTATCAGGTCCAACTAAACCTCGATCTTCNAGATCATCCATAATCCGAGCCGCACGATTATAACCAATACTGAGTTTTCTTTGAAGGTTGGAAGTGGATGCTCTCTTTGTGGACCTAATGATCTCTATTGCCTTTTTAACCATTGGGTCCTCATCAGAATCACTGTCACCGTCACCCAACACATCATCCTCGCCAGCCGATTCTATTTGCTCTCTGACTTCTTCGATTATTTGCGGTGGTCCGTTAATTTTAAGGNAATCAACAATACCGTTAATTTCCTCGTCACTTACAAAGGCACCTTGCGCTCGAGCAAATGTTGAACTGCCTGGAGGAATAAATAGCATATCTCCTCTTCCAATCAATGCCTCGGCCCCCTTTCCATCGAGTATTGTTTGACTGTCACGATAAGAAGCTACCCTGAAGGATATGCGGCTNGGCAAATTTGCCTTTATCACTCCCGTGATGACATTTACTGAAGGCCTTTGGGTAGCGATAATCAAATGGATTCCTGCCGCTCTTGCCAACTGGGCAAGCCTAGCAATTCCTGTTTCAACATCCGCTTGAGCGACCATCATAAGGTCGGCAAGTTCGTCGATGATACAGACAATATAGGGAAGCTTATTTTCTGGAATTTCCAAGGCATCGTCATCTCGGGGNACTTGAATGGAGGATAAAGCAGCTCTTTCNTCGGGAGTCATTTCTGCATCCAAAAGCTGTGCTTTCTCTTTTTCTTCCTTATCTTTAAGGATTTTTGCGTTAAATCCCGCAATATTTCGCACGCCCACTTTTGAAAATATCTGATATCTCCTCTCCATTTCTACCAACAACCACTTGAGTGCGCCAGGAACTTTCTTTGGTTCGGTCACCACGGGAATCAGCATATGTGGTAGATCATTGTAAACTTTCATCTCAACAATCTTGGGGTCTACCATAATGAACCTAACATCCTCTGGGCTGGAATGATAACACAAAGATGCGATAATCGCGTTAATACAAACGGTTTTCCCCGAACCCGTTGAGCCTGCAACGAGAAGATGGGGCATCTTCGTCAAATCCGCAACCAAAGGCCTCCCACTTGCTTCCTTTCCGAGCACAATAGGAATTTCAGATCCCGCATCAGCCCATGCCCTCGATTGAAGAATTTCTTTTAGACAAACTGCGGCAGGCTTTGCATTGGGAACTTCTATTCCCACACAACCTTTGCCAGGGACAGGAGCAAGAATCCTGACGCTATCCGCCTTAAGTGCCATAGCAAGATTCTTGTCAAGGTTGGCTATCTTTTCCACTCGGACTCCGGCAGCAGGATGAACATCGTAGCGAGTAATAACGGGACCGGTGTGAACTTCTCCCAATTCAATTTCAATTTTAAATTCGGAAAGAGTCTCCTTTAGCCTTTTGGCCTTGATCATGTGATCTTCATCACCGCTTGACTCCTCTTCAGGCGGGTCCATGAGCAAATCAAGCGTGGGAAAGTGGTAGTCTCCCTTTCTTTCAGGAAATAGGTCTGCGGCTTTTTCGGTTTTAGCCGCACGTACGACTTTAAAGCCATCCATACTTACCGGTTCGGCTGGATCTTCTTCCTCAAGCTGCTTCGCAGGCTCATCTGCTGGTGATTCTCCGGGATTGGCTTTTTCTATCTTAGCTTCCACCTCATCCGCAGGATCTTTCGCAGATAACTCATCTTTTTTCTTCTCAATTATTTTTTTCTTCTCAATCGTTTCCTTTAAGACTTTTGGCTTGCCCATACTAGCTTCAATTTCTGCGTTGTTTCGCTCAGAAACATCACCAAACAAAAGATCATCATCAGATTCAGAAAAAGACCAAGGAAACTTCCATTTTTTTGGACTTTTGGACTGGGGCTCGATCGTATCTCTCGGAGTGCTTTTGGCCTTGGTATTCACTTCACTAACTGGATCTGCTTTTCTCAAACGCGGGGTCTTAATGAACTTCATCAAAACGGAGAAGGGCTTCAGGGAAAAATGNGTACAGATACTGGCAATTAGAATGCCTGTCATAAGTAAGCCGGTACCCAACCCCCCCATCCAAATACGTAGAAATCCGCCTATNGACTTTTCTGCCATCCCAGGGTTGGCAAAGGGTAAACCGGAATAAAGTAATGCACCNAGTGACCCTCCTGCCCCATGTTCGAAATGATTCAACTCGAANAGAGGTTCATGATCATTCTTCAATAAACCGTGATCCCTAATGTTTGCTACNACGCAAAGAGAAAGAATNCATAAAATGACAGTTATAATTTTAGTGAGCTTTTCCTTAGTCGTAGTTCTAATGGCCAAGACATAGGAGAATGTTCCTAGCAACCAAGGAAATAACCAAGCACATATACCAAAGAGACTAAAGAAGGTTCGCGCACAGATCACTCCTATCCTACCCAATAATGGTGATGAACCTTCAGGGGGTGAAGAATGATAATTGGAGGGTTCATAGTCCAACAAAGCAATAAAAAGTATCAAAGCGAGGCCCGCCAAAAGAACCGATAACAAAGGTCGCTTTTCGGGTTCGACCTCTTTTATGCCATTTTTTGATTTCTTCATCGCAGAAACCAATCAATTGGCTTATGCATAAGCATAAACTCTTTTCCACACCACATATAACCTATTGAAGAATATTTTATGGAAATTTACAAGTTTGAACCAATTTACAAAGAAAGAGTTTGGGGAGGAACTGGTTTTTCCAAGAAGCTAAACAGATCCGTTCCCGATAATCTCAAGATTGGTGAATCCTGGGAAATCGTTGACCGAGATGAAGATCAGTCCGAAGTTACCTCTGGGAAACACAAGGGCTTCACTCTTAGACAATTGATCGCTGACCATTCAGACTATCTTATGGGACCGACCTGGCCAAAAGATAATCCTTTCCCCCTTCTAATTAAATGGCTTGATTGTTCAGAAAGATTAAGTCTTCAGGTACACCCACCGAAGGAAATTTCTGATCAACTGGGCGGAGAGCCAAAAACTGAAAATTGGTATGTCTTTTCGGCAACTCCCCAAGCAGGCTTATTTGTTGGTTTAAAGAAAAATGTGGATAAGGGCATTTTCACAGAAGCATTGAACCAAAATCGTGCCGAAAAATTTTGCCACAGAGTTTCTTCTCAGGATGGGGATTCGATTCTCGTAAAGAGTGGTAGAATTCACGCCATTGATGCGGGGAATTTAATTCTGGAGATCCAGCAGAACTCAGATACTACATATCGGGTTTTCGATTGGGAAAGGGTTGGTTTGGACGGGAAACCTCGCACACTGCACATTGATCAATCCTTAAAATGCATTGATTTTGCAGACTATGAACCCATGCCAATTAAAACCTCCCCAGATAAGGCAGTTCAGTGCTTGGCAGATTCGGAATTATTTAAAATTTTCAAACACTCAACAACTGCCGATTCATCCACCATGCTTAAAAAAGCAAACGAACAATGTATAATCATTAGTGTTATTAAAGGTGAAATATCAATTGATGACGAAAAAATTGGGATTGGTGAACAGTGCATAAGCCCGTTCGGAGAAGAGTGTGAAGTTCGATGTAAGGATGAATCAAGCTTTTTGGTGACTCGAGATTTTCACTGCCAGACACATTGAATGCTTTGCTTTCAGGTTGACCATCTGCTCTGCAAAAGTTTTTTTTATACTTTGGATAATTTTGTAAAACACTAATGGACAAAGAAAAAACACCAGAAGGAGACNCTTCCGAGGAGGAAGTCATCGAGCAGAGTGAGCATGATCAAGTCGAATCGGAAGATTCAAGCGAACAAACCAAAGAATTTGATAAAGATACTGTTCTTAAAAATAAACTGGACGAAGCCTATGGGCTTCAGGAAGACTTGAAAGGGAAATACCTGCGGTCTGTGGCAGATTTGGAAAACCTNCGCAAAAGATCGATCAGAGATCGGGAAGATGCCGTCTTAAGAACACGGGCCCAAATCATTGGTGATCTGCTTCCGGTCCTAGATGCCTTTCAACTTGGGTTAAATGAAGCTCAAAAAAATAAGGAAGCTGAATCCGTTGTAGCTGGTTTTTCCATGGCCATGAAACAAATGAACAATGTCCTTGGGGAATTCGGCCTAAAATTGATTGATCCCTTAAAAGGAGAATTTGACCCNAAAATTCACGAAGCCATTGGCTATGAAGAAAGTGAGGAACACGAAGAAGGAATGGTCTTAAGATGCGTTCGCGTTGGATACCAAATAAGAGATCAATTGCTTAGACCGGCTACGGTAATCCTATCTAAAATGGCAAAAGATGAAACAAACTAATCCATTACCCAATTAACCTAAGCAAAAAGAATATACCAATCAGATGTCATCAAGTGAATATTATGAAATTTTGGGTGTAAGCAAAAGTGCCAGTGAAGAAGAGATCAAGAAGGCATACCGAAAGCTGGCGATCAAATATCATCCCGATAAGAATCCAGGCGATAATGCAGCCGAAGAAAAATTCAAGGAAATCTCATCCGCATTTGAAATCCTAAAGGATCCCGAAAAAAGAAGAAAATACGATCAATTTGGACCTGATGCATTTAGAGGGGGAGGGTCAACAGGTGGAGTCGACCCTTTTGATCTCTTCCGCGATGTTTTTGGCGGTGGCGGTGGCGGTGGCGGTGGCTTTGGTAGTATTTTTGACGATTTTTTTGGAGGCAGCACCTCCAGCAACGATGGATCGCAAGGTTCCGACCTCAGAGTAAGCGTGACCATTAGCCTCGAACAGGCATCCCAGGGAATCGAAAAGGAAATTAAATACCAACATCACGATGAGTGCGAATCCTGCTCGGGTTCAGGNGCCGCTGCTGGCTCTGGNAAAGTCATGTGCTCAACCTGTGGAGGCATTGGGCAAGTGGCCTCAAACCAAGGATTTATTAGCATTCGCAGAACTTGCCCCACATGTAAAGGATCAGGGGTTACGATCGAAAAACCTTGTAAGGAATGTCGAGGGGAAGGTCGTAAAAAAGTGCAGGGAACGGTTAAAGTTAACATACCCATGGGAGTTAGTGATGGAAACAGGCTGTGTTCACGTGGGCGAGGAGACGCGGGCATGCAAGGAGGCCCCAGAGGTGACCTGTATGTGGATGTAAATGTAAAAAACCACAAATTCTTCGAGAGGGACGAGGATGACCTGTTCCACGAAATTATGATTCCCTTTACCTTNGCGACGCTCGGGGGAACCGTACAAGCCCCNACATTAGACGGTAAAGTCGCTCTNAAAATCCCTGCTGGAACACCCTGCAATAAAACTTTCAGAATCAAAGATAAGGGCATGCCAAACTTAAGGTCGCCAGCAAGAAAAGGAGACCTATATGTAAGAGTTGTCATTGATGTGCCGGATAAACTTACAACGGAGCAAAGAGAAAAATTAGTTGATTTCTCAAAAGCATGCGGTGACAAAAATGTTTCTCCAGATGTAGGNTTCATGGACAAAGCCAAAAGGTTTTTCGATGGGGAAAACTAATTTCTAAAATGGAATTTGAGTCGATNACGGATGCTACCGTCAGCATCGATGAAGCCATTGCAGAAAGAGAAAGAATCANGTCNGAGGGAAAAACTTTTGTGCTTACGAATGGATGTTTCGACCTTTTTCATGCGGGACATGCAAACAGTCTCATTAATGCCTCAAAATTTGGAGACTATCTATGGGTTGCAATAAACTCAGATGAAAGCATCAGAAGACTTAAAGGAAAAATGCGTCCTATCATCAAACAGTCCGCTCGATCCTACTTGGTTCAATCATTAGAGTGCGTGAGTGGCGTTTTCGTTTTTGAAACGGACCGTTTAACGAATGAGATTCTACAACTCAAACCGGATATCTATGTGAAATCCGATGATTACAGTTTCGAATCCATCGATCCGGAAGAAAGAGCAGCTCTTTTGCAAGTACACTCCTCGGTTAAATTCGTACCATTAATTTCTGGCTTTAGTACAACCGATATTATCTCTAGGGTAAAAGAATCTTAATTTACGACCCTAATCTATTAAATATTACGGCCAATGAGAACTATCATATTGGGTTCGGGGAAAGGAACAAATGCCAAGGCTCTATTGGATGCGTCCATTCAGAACCAACTAGGTGCAACCGAAATTGTAGCCGTTTACTCAGATGTTGCGGGAAGTGGCATTCTAGAAGTTGCCCAGAGTCATGAGGTTGAATTTCGACATATAAATGCTAACCCAACCACCGCTAAGCTATCAGGAAAAGACGAACAAGTATGGATTGAAGCCTTATCTGCAGATAATCCTGATCTTATCGTTTTAGCTGGCTTCATGAAAATCCTGCAAAAACCAATCCTAGATTGCTTCCCCAATTCCATTATCAATATCCACCCAAGTCTACTTCCAAGCTTTAAAGGATTGGGCTCAATAGAAAATGCCTACAGGCTTGGGGTGAAAATAACGGGTTGCACGATCCATTGGGTAAATACTGAAATTGATGGAGGTAAAATTATTGCCCAAGCTCCCGTTCGAATTATGGAAGGCGATGATTTGGAGATGGTAGCCGCTAGGATTCATGCTGCCGAACATATGTTACTCCCTTGGGTGGTCAGCGACCTATCGCTAGGAAACATTCCTTTTCCAGAATAATGCTAAAAGCGAGCTTCAAACTGACTGCTGAAGTTGTTGAAGCAATGGAGGAAGTACTCTACGAGATTGCTCCATCAAAATGGTATGTAATTGAAAACCGGATAACTGGTGATGGATTTTTGGAAGGAATTTTTGAGAAGGAAGATGAGGTGCAGCTTGCAGCAAAAGCTCTTGACTCAATTTCTCCAATAAAGCTCAATCTCGCCGAAGGTTTAACTCTGGAAAAAATAGAGGNCAAAGATTGGAAAGATGCCTACAAGATTCACTTCAAACCTTGGTCAGTAGGGAACTTTCACTGTATCCCAATTTGGGAGAAGNAATCATATATCATTCCNAAAGGCGAAATCGGCTTNTACTTAGACCCCGGAATGGCTTTCGGGACCGGAAATCATGAAACAACAAAATTATGTCTTGAGGCTATTGTGGCGATCAAGAATGGGAAGGGATCCCAAAATCAAAACCCAGAATCGTTCTTGGATCTTGGATGCGGGTCAGGGATTATTGCCATCACGGCGAAGCTTCTTGGCTACGATCGGGTCGAAGGAATCGATATGGACCCGGACGCAGTAAGAATAGCACTGGAGAATGCCACATTGAATTCGATACCCGATATTTCTTTTCATTCGTGCAGTATTGATGGGGTGGATCGAAAACTACCCTATGATGTGGTGGTCGCAAATATTCAAACCGATGTGCTAAGAGACTTTTCTGAAAAGATCCTAAATCTTGTTCAAAGTAAGGGCATATTGATCTTGTCAGGTATCCTTACAAAAGAAGTAAATGAGCTAGGTAGACACTACCAAGATACAATAAAAATCCTTGGCAAAGAAGCTCATATTGAAACTAAAAGCTTAAACGAGTGGTCCTCTATTACTTTGAGGTATGCTTGAGCTAAGAAACTGCTCAAACATTAACTGATTTTAATATTCGGGCCGTTATCCTTAACACCTCATCCTCCCAAATAGGTAAGAGCCTTGGGTATAGGTAAAGTGTAAAAAGCATACCGGTCAATGCCAAGTGATGAAATCTTGGTAGCCAAAGCCTCTCTCAAAGAATCAACATTATTTGGTCCAACAGAGGTGTAAACTAAAGCCCATTCTTCATTTTGCTGCTGATCGTCAGATCCGTTGTCCGCGTCAACCATGACACCAAAATTTGTACTCACTCCAGGAGCACCGGAATCAATAACAGAATCATATACATCTTCATAGTGATCCCTTGGCACAATACAATAAAGGCCGACCAAGTTTTCTAGGAAGGTAGTTTTAAGGCTTTGCGACTTGCCAGCATCTGCAGAAGTCCTCCAATCCTTTCCGCCCTTCAGTTCATCTAAAGCGGAAATGATTTGTTCCATGTTTGCACCATGTGCAGAAGAAGAAACCGTACTGGAAACATTGATCAGACCAGAATGCACAGGTATCGAATACAAAAAACCACGACCGGGTTCAGTTATCTTACCAGCCCTTGCCATAACGCCGAAAATATCGTCGGCTTCGGCCTTATCCACAACACACCAAACAAACTCCTTTTCAGGCCCTTTGGTGATTCGTAAAAGAGGAATCCGATCACGAACTCCCCCCCCTTCACCAAAAGTCACCGTTGGTCCAGGGGCTCCATTCTGCAAGGCAGCTGTCGCAATATCTTCAGCTATGCCTTTTTCGCAAATGCAACAGATCGCCTCTAGATTGGCTGTATTGGTAATCGAATTGCTGTTGTTCGTTTCCGAAGAGATTTCCGTTGGAAATGCGGCACTCACATGGGCATCCATGCAACTGATGTTAAAAACAGCTCCAGAACCGACTTTATTTAAGCTGCCCGTTTGGACGGCCACATCCGTAATTTGTTCAATTTTATCGTCAGGAACTAAAGCTTGAAGCAAATGTTGCTCGGGAGCAGGTGGGGGAAACATCTTTTGAAAAAACCCGCCNTCATTAAGNACCGAGCCTCTCGCNGAAATTTGAAAAACTCCTTTNGCCCCGGCATTCGTTATCGCTTCTGAAACTGAGACCACCGATTCCTTGGGAAGAATTAAGTTCAACAAAGAAACGCCTTCTGATTTTGTTAAGTCATTCATCTTATGCAGCCTCCCTAGCAGTTAGGTTATCNTCTTCATCCGTTTTCGGTTTTTTTCTGACAATCAGACCCACGGTAAGAACTGTAATGATAGGACCGATTGAGGCTAAGGCTAGAACACCGAATCCATCAATAGCTCCTGTTTTAGAGCCAATTCCCAACCCCATGGCAAGAACCAGAGGAACCGTAATGGGTCCCGTGGTTACGCCAGCACTGTCCCAACCAAAGTTAACAAAATCTTCGCTGGAAAGGTAGGTGATTAACATGAGAANCGTGTAAGGTGGAATAAGTAAGTACCAAAGATCTAGATTGAAGGCAATTTTCGCAACTCCAGTCGCAATCCCAATAGCAACCCCAGTCGCAACCGTTTGCATAAGCAAGCTCTTCTTGAAAGCACCTACGGTAATTTTTTCAACAGTGGCTCCAAGTGCATTGAGGGCAGGNTCAGCCAAAGTTGCACCNTAACCAAGAATGAAGCCAAAGAGTATCGCCAATGCCTTGCCGAGATTTGAGGATGCAAACATNGGATCAACAAAACCTTGGGAAGCCCATGGTTCNATGGCGGCAAAACTCGAAACAACATTNCCNCCNANTTGNTCACCAAGNGGNGTTANGCCCAATGAAATNCCAAGGTTAAANAGNGTCATNCCNACTATTGCACAAANAATNCCNANANNTAANTCGTCNANNTGCTTGGGNTTTTGTNNNAGTCCNACNATTAAGTACTAAAAGNAAGATTNCNCAAAGNGGNCCAATTGCCCANANNGCNCCNTCGATNGCACCNCGATCTTGATCAGGNCCGTTTAGTTCNNCATCGGGGTANNCNACATTTGGTTTNTTGTAAACCAATTCNCCNGCTTCATTTATACTGTAAATATCTTCTCCGGGATCAAGCTTTCCGTTTCCGTTGGAATCTTCATCAGGTCTAAACGTGTTTGGAAAGAAATCAAAGTTATTCGTAAATGCAGACATGATTTCAGTACCAGGATCCCAAACTTCATCAGGAGTAGAAACGCCATCTCTGACAATGATGGAATTAGTATTAGAAGGCTGAACGATCGAACGAGAATTTGCATCCTCCTTATCAAGAGGAACCGAATCTANAGCATTNCCGGAAATTTGGGTCTGTAAAGANTAGCCANCGGGNANCTTTCCGCTTTCTTTCAAAGAGGATTTTACGGTTGCCAACTGTTCGGCNGAAAGAGACATCGCCATATCGCTTTCGGATGCCCCGCTTGCGGAAGCNAGTCTNCTTTTGGCAACGATATCTCCNNATCGCTGCAAGTCAGGNTCNTAGTTTGTTCCATATTTCTCGTCCCCATCCTTTTTCGCTTTCTCAATGGCAATGGTATGCCATTCGGCTTCNGAATANGTNGCAAAATAATAGTCCTTGGTTTCAAAAAGNNAGGTCGCGTAGCAGAGAACCGCNAGAATAGGAAACAGAGAAGCCAGNGTTACAACCCCAAAACCCGTGTTGCTCGATCCTCCAGTTGAAACAATTCGACAAACACCAATCCCAAGAGCCAAAACCAGCGGTACTGTAACAGGACCGGTTGTAACAGCTCCACAATCCCATGCCAAACCAAGCACATGTTGCAAGCGTGCGTCGGAAAATTGAAAATAAATGGTAAACACAGACAAAACTGTTACCCCAACATAAATAAAAGGTTTTAATGACCAACCTTTGTAAAAACGAAGCACACCCAATANGACAGCGATACCTACCCCTACCCCAACGGAATTAACCAAGTTGGTGGCACCGGTATTGAGTATGGTCCACAAAAGAGGTGCGAGAGTGGGATCAACACCCGAACCTGCGGCACGCAGAACCCCGATGGCAGGTTCAGCAAAAGTCGCGAAGGCTCCCAGCACGAAACCAAAGGCCAAACTTGCGGGCAAACATGGGATGCCTAGAATTTTCTTTCTAGGCAAGGTAGAACCTAGAGTCTCCCCCAAGGGCATCAATCCGAGTCGCAAGCCTTCCATAAAGAAGGCCAAGCCAATGATTACGATGATGATTCCAACAGCAATCATAAGGGAATAAACAATTGGCAGTCCAAGAATCAAAACTTGGAAAACGATCAGATATAGAATGATGAACCAAACGCATTGGATTTGCTCCACGACTTTATCTTTTGCAAAAGATAGCAAGATGGATAGTTTCTGCTGAAAGCTTAACTGAAGCTTTTTTTGATCAGATGATTGTTCCGTTGTCATAATTTTTACAAAAGGAATTAATGTAATCTTTTAGAAGATATANAATCAGATTACATTAATTATCTTGTGGCAAACATTTTATCTGCATCAAAATCACANACTCCATGCCGCATTTTCNAGNGTCAAGGANAGNTTATTCGTACCNGGAGACAAAATTACGGGAACGCTCCAAGTAACTCCNACCTTTCCAAGTGAGGCGGTACCCACNACATAATATTTACCGGANTTCAAATTNTCAACNGNNGCAAATCCATCAATATTGGTTCTCACNCGCATNCCTTTGCCATCTTCTACCAAATCAAGTAACAGGGCTCGGAATTTTTTCTGCATCCCGGGAAATAGAAATGAATTTTTTCTAGACCGGGCCCAAAGTTCGGCATAAGTCGCAATGGTTGGATATATTAAAAGATCTATGCGAGCTTTACGCATGACTGTTTCTAAATCTTCTCTAACTACAAAAAATTCCGTGTAAAATGCCTCTTTGCTTTTTCCGTTCAAAGACGTCACCACTGCATCAAACTTAAGAGTGCAATATTGATTTTGGATGGGCGTTTGAAAAACTGCCGCTGTAGAACCCTTGGAATTTTCTACTGCAGCAGATGGCTTGGGAGAACGAAGCGAAATGGAAGGCATGGGACTTGTCTCTAAGCTACTGATTCTTTTCTCGAGTGAATCATTTCTCATCCTTAAGTCCTTAATTTCGGTCGATTTTAATAGTAGACTACTTTTAAGGCTTTGTAATTCAGAAATCATAATTTTCCCATCCGCTTCGTTTGGCCCTTCATTCAATTTTGGATTGGTCAATGTTTTGGGTTCTTTTGCCTTCAACCTTTTAATCTCGATGAGTAATTCATCATTTAAAGATGAAAGCGAAGCTATTGTCTCATCCTTAAAGGAATTGATTTGTCGCAAATCCTCGATACTTTTTTGGTGGTTAATGGTATTTTTTTCCAACCTGTTTAAGGCCAATTCTGCTTCGTATTTGTTGGCATCGTCTAAATCTGTACTGAGAGGGTCGTGATTGGATAGAATTGTGGGTTCTGAGATCACGGATTGAGCTTTAGAGTCAGTCTCGGATTGAGAAATAGTTTTCGCATCAGTAATATCAACTTGATTGCCCTGATTAATGAGTTTTTCAAGATCACTGTCAGGTAAAGGAGAAGGCCCCAACAATAATTCTCCAGAATCTTCTATGTCACTCGATAGCAACGACACACCTGCTTCAATTTCCTTGGAATCTTGGTCACTTGAAGATCCGCAAGATACAGAAAATACCAAAATCGCGAGTAATAGCAGACGATTAATCAGTTGGGGCAATATCGTATTCATTAGAAAGCAACTACCAAATTGTGTAAGTTAAGCATTGCAAGCACAATTCTAAAAAGAAGGTTTGTGTTTACATATTAAGGTATAACTCTTTAGATTAGTAAAATGTCTCAATCACCCCCTCAAGAGGCTGATATTCTCGTTCACGAAAACAGATTTCTCAAGCAAACGATTCTGTCACTTAGAGATGAACTAGTCCTTAAGGAGCAAGAACAAGAAAATCTCCTGCAATCGAATCTTACTAAAGTAGCCAACGAAAACCTCCTGCTTAAAAATTCGGTTGAGTCCCTTCGAGAAAGATTCGATCAAACGATCGCTGAACATGAAGATGAAAAGCAAAGGCTCCTCAGCACAAAATCGAAGGACTTGGAAAATCTCAAACAACTCGTTAAAAGCCTGCGATCAGAGTTGGAGCACAGTGAGATTAGGCACGAGGCCTTGGGCCAAAAAAAACTTCTTCTTTCAAAGAATGAAATTATTTCTCTGCAAACAAACCTTTCTGAGCTTCGGAAGGAACTGGAGAAAAAAGATATCGAGAAGGAAGAAATCCAAAGCGATGCTAAAAGGGCTGCCAGCCAGGAAATTAAGGCTCTCAAGGAATCATCGCTAAGATTAAGAGAAAAAATTGATCGGTTGGTCGCAGAAAACGAGGAAGCTGTTCAAAAAACAAGGTCTGCCGCTGAAGTCGAGAAGGCGGACCTTCAAAAATCCATCACTCATCTTCGCACGGAATTGGACAAGGCTGAAAACAAGAAAGATGATGCCGTCCAGCGGGCAGTGACCGAAGCCGCCAACGAGATTAGCTCATTGAAAACTTCACTGTTATTAGCTCGTGAAAAAATAGATTTTGAGAAAGCACGNGAGGAAGACNGACTTCAANTCCAAAAAAGGACCTTTTCACTTGAAACGGANGCTCTCAAGAATTCCATCACTTCACTCAGAGAGGAACTGGACCAAGCAGATGCCGGAAAAGCAGAAGCTGTACAAAATGCTGTGCAAACTTCTCATAATGAAATCAAGCAATTGAAAGATTCGTTAAGTCTGACGAGGCAATCACTNGAAACTCTCAAGGCAAGGGAAGAAGATAATCTTCAAAAGGCTCTATCNACTTCGAATTCAGAGATAAAGGCTCTAAAGGAAACCATAGCTGAACTCAGGGAGGAGCTCGAAAAAGTTGAGATTGAAAAAGATGACATGATTCAAAAGGCTCAAGCAAGCGGCCAAAAGGAAATTCAACAACTAAAGACTTCCATTGGTATGCTTCGAACGAACATCGAACGGGTCAAGGCCCAGGAAGAGGAAAACATACAGAAAGCATTGGCTAGTGGGAGCAATGAGATCAAAAGTCTCAAGGAAACGATTTCCAATCTGCGGAATGAGCTAGATCGAAGCAATGCGGAAAAGGACCAAGCTGTTCAGGCAGAAAAATCGAACGCTTTAACCGAAATCAATCAGTTAAAATCATCCTTGGTCATGCTNAGGCAAAACCTTGAGACANCGAAAGCACGTGAAGAAGATAAGCTGCAAAAAGCTCTCTCTTCCTTTAACACTCAAAGCCTTTCTCTNAAGAAAACCATCNGCCAATTAAGGGACGANTTGGAGGAAAAATCAGCAGAAAAGGATGATGCCGTTCAACANGCTATTTCCGTCTCAACTCATGAAATTAAAGAACTTAAGTCCGCTCTTGTCACGACTAGAGACAAAGTAGAAAGAGAAAAGGCCAGAGCAGACGAGGAGATTCAGAAGGCGAAAGCTCGTGGTGAATCTGAAATTAGATCTTTACGAGAACTTGCATCCAATCTTCGNGAAGAGCTCGAACATTCGCANCACGAGGAAGAAAAAAGAATACAGNNAGCNCTTTCTAAATCTTTTGCCGAANCCACCCAANTGAAGATGTCACTGAAAACTCTCAGAGAACAAATGGNGNCTCAGATNGCNAGNAATGAGGATTCCGTACAGAAAGCAATTTCCGGGAAAGAGTCAGAAATTAGGAGTCTTAAGAAAACCATAAGTACACTTCGNGAAGAAATGGATGAGTNCAGTAACCGAGAGGAGGANCTTATTCTCAGAACGNAGTCNAAATATGTAAATGAAATCAAATCNCTTCGTTCATCCTTATCCCTNACTAGAGAAAAACTTGAAGGATTNCATGCGGAGAAAGAGGGCGCCATCCAAAGTGCTCGAGCTCAATCGGAAAATGAGATAAACCAACTNAANAANAATGTCTCTGANATGAGAGCAGAGATTGATCGTACACTCATTGAAAAAGAGGANGCACTCCANCAGGAAAGTTTGAAGGCAAAAAAAGAAAATGAGCATCTGAAACAGTCAATTACGACTCTGCGCCTGCAAATTGAAAGCGTAACAGGCAGCAAAGACCAAGCGGTTCAACGAGCCGTTACAGACAGCACNAAGGAGATACGACAACTACGCCAAAATATCTCTCAACTANGAGAAGAGCTTGATAAAGCAGACTTTGATAAACAGCANCACATTCAAAATGCANTTGCTACNCAACAAAATGAAATTAACCATTTTAAAAGAATGGTTTCTGCTCTAAGAAGTGAAATTGATCAAAAAGGAAATTTGCATGAAGAAAACATGCAAAAGGAAACCCAATTGAAAACTACCGAGTTTAAGGAATTGCAAGAAACAATAATTGAACTTCGAGCCGAACTAGAAAAAACCAATGGAAGATAAAAAACAAAGCGACAAAGCACCTTCTAAATCCAAGAGAACCGCAAGGTTCTCGGATATGCTGCTTCAAGTAACGACGGATTTGGCCAAGACAAAGAGTCTGGATGAAGCATTGGATACACTTGTCAAAATCACCACAACCACAATTGGAGCAGAAAGAGGCACGATTTTTCTTAACGACCCCGCTACCGGTGAACTCTACTCCAGAATAGCACAAGGCAACTTCAAGCGAGAAATCAGGATCCTAAACACTAAGGGGGTCGCTGGATGGGTTTTCACGAAAGACGAAGGGGTTATAATACATGACGCCTACAAAGATGAAAGATTCAACAAGGCGGTAGATGTAAGAACCGGCTTTCGAACAAAAAGTATTCTCTGTGCCCCTCTAAGAACAGTCTCGGGAGAAGAAATTGGCGTCTCTCAAATCCTCAATAAGGTAGATGGACAGTTCGAGCAGGATGACCTCGATCTACTTGAGGCTATGACAGAGCAAGCGGCCATTGCCATTCAAGGTAATATAATCGTTGAGCAAATAGAGGCGGCCCGAAAACAGGAACTCGAATTTCTCGATGTCGTTTCCCAAGTTTCATCGGAACTTGAACTGACCCCTTTACTTCAGAAGATCATTACAACCATTTCCACGATGCTTGATTGTGAAAGGGCCACCCTCTTCATCAATGACGAAAAAACCAACGAGTTATACACCGAGGTGGGGGAAGGCTTAGATGAAAAGTCCGTCATTCGGTTTCCCAACCATTTGGGCATTGCAGGCACGGTCTTTACCTCTGGAAAACCCGTTAATATCCCTCACGCATACGCAGATCTCAGATTTAATCCAGGTTTTGACAAACAAACCGGATTCTTCACCCGTTCAATTCTGTGCATGCCNGTCTTCAACAAGGAAGGAAAAGCNATTGGNGTCAGTCAGGTTTTGAATAAAAGGGGTGGATCCTTTCATGCNGAGGATGAAAAACGATTGGCNGCTTTTACCTCNCAAATTTCAATGGGAATTGAAAATGCAAAGTTATTTGACGATGTACANAGTCAAATGAACTACTCCGAGAGTATCCTTTCGAGTATGCATGATGCAGTCCTTACTGTTGATGAAAATCATGTTATTAAAACATGCAATCCAGCAGGTTTAAAAATCCTTAAGGTTCCCCACGAAGCAGNNATTTTAGAACAAGAAGCANCAATTTTGTTTAGTGGTCCAAATGAGTGGTTACTTAAAAAATTAGAAAGTGTTGAAGATACCGAAGAATTTCTTGATGCAGAATTACAGATTGAAGGAGAAACTCTGTCGGTCAACATAACGCTTACGCCATTGCTAGGAAGAGATGCCTCTGCGAAAAGCTCTCCGNGAAGGCTNCAGAAAGGGNCAGAAAAANNCATCAAANNNGGTAANACTGCTCCTGCACCTGAAATTAGAATTGNTGGCAGAGAAATCATTGGTGCAATGCTGATGATTGAAGATATCAGCTCTGAAAAGCGGATGAAATCTACCATGTCCAGATACATGGACCCTGAATTGGCCGATCAACTCATGGCAGCCGGTGGAGAAAATGAGGATATCATGGGAGGTAAACAGAGTGTGGGCACTGTCCTTTTCTCCGATGTTCGAAGCTTTACCACCATAACCGAAGAACTTGGTGCTCAGGGAACGGTTAAATTGCTGAACGACTATTTTACAATCATGGTCGACTGCATTACGGATGAAGGAGGTATGCTCGATAAATTTATTGGAGATGCGATGATGTGCATCTTTGGTACTCCTGTCCCTCATGATGATGATCCTGACCGAGCCGTGCGAGCTGCCATTCGNATGATGACGGATCTCAATGTATTCAATGACAAACGCTCTGCTGAAGGAAAGATGCCCATTGACCACGGAATGGGCATAAATACGGATTCCATAGTTTCAGGAAATATCGGATCTCCTAAAAGGATGGATTACACCGTCATTGGTGATGGCGTTAACCTAGCGGCTCGAATCGAAAGTGCCTGCAAACAATACGGAGCCCACATACTGATCAGTGAATTCACCCACAAGGCTGTAAAGGCGACTTACCGCACNAGACAAGTCGATTATGTAATAGTCAAAGGCAAGACCGAACCAGTCGGGGTTCACGAAGTTTTGGATTTTCATGATGACAAGAGTTACCCAAACTTGGTGGAAGCTCTTGGGCTTTTCAATGACGGATACAGGTCTTGGACTGCTGGCAAATGGGATCAAGCAGTAAAATTATTCAAAGATGTTAAAAAAATAAATGCAAACGATAAGGCTGCTCAGCTATACCTGGACCGTTGTGATCACATGAAAAAGAATCCCCCTAAAGGGGAGTGGAATGGCGTTTGGGTAATGACATCCAAATAAATCCAGCCTTGCTTTTATAATGAACGCCAAAGACCATCTTGAGAAAGCAATCGCTCTCAATCCTGAGTATTCCCATGCATATTATAATCTAGGTTTACTCCATAAGAAAAATGGCGAAGAGGAATCGGCTTTAGCAAACTTTCGTAAAGCAGTATCCTTAAACAGGGAATTTGCGGAAGCAGAATGCGAATTGGCAATTGCATTATCAAACGCGGGAGATCATGAAACCGCAAGAAATCACTTCCTTAACTCTCTGGAAATCAACCCGAATTACGCGGATGCCTATTTTTTTTACGCCCTTTTACTTGTTCAGTTAAACGATGTCGAAGAAGCCAAAAACAACTTTGATAAGGTAACTGAAATCAACCAAAACTACGCATCTGCCTATTTTCATAAAGCACGCTTACTCACCAACGCGGATGATTTTGAGGATGCGAGAAAAAATTACGAAACCGCAATTGATATTGATGAAGGGTTTACCGAAGCTCACTACTACCTGGCAAAGCTTCTTTCCGGCGGCATTGCAACCGACAAGGAAGGCACCCTTATTGACAAAACGGATCTGCCAGAAGCTAAGAAACTACTTCTTAAGGTTCTCGATATGGAAAAATCGCACGCTAAGGCATGCTACAATCTGGGCAGAATCTTTTCAATCGAGGAAAACTATGACGAGGCTAAGAAATACCTGCTCCTAGCTTTGGAAATTGACCCCAAATACCCCAAAGCCCATTTTCTACTTGCCTGTGCATATGAGACTTTCAAGTCTTTTGAGGAAGCCAAGAAGCACTATGGGCATGCGATTGAATTTCACCCTGAATTTGCCCTCGCTCATTTCAGATTAGGCGTAAGGCTTTTTGAGGAGGGTTCGGCAAACGAGGCGGAAGAACACCTTAAGCAGTCAATATCCTTGGAGTCGCAAAACTCGGAAGCCCATTATTACCTCGCGATGATTCTGAGATCAGACGACGATCCAAGCTTGGCTAAAAAACATTTCTTTAGAGCATTGGAAATTAATCCCGAATATTCCCTTGCCTACTATGAACTTGCTCATCACTCCGAACAAAACGGAGATCTGAATGAAGCGAAGATTCATTTTCAGAAAGCAACGGACATCGAACAAAACTTTGTCGAAGCATACTTTCATTTGGCTAGAATCTGCACCAACCCCTCTGAGTATGATCAAGCTTTTCGCAACTACGAAACTGCACTTGAGATCGAACCCAATATGGCAGAATGCCACTATTGGTTTGGTAAATTGCTGACGAGTGGCGAAAAGCTTAAAAATGATGGAACTCTCGTGTTTGAAGCCGACCCCGAGCGGGCCGAAGTACATTTTAGGAAAGCCATAAAAATTAATCCCAAATATTCTAAGGCATTCTTCAAACTAGGTCTGCTCTTGAAAGACCTAAAAAGATATAATGAAGCATATGAGAACTTGGAGAAGTCCATATTAATCAATCCTAAATTAGCTGAAGGCCATTATCATCTTGCGGTCTTACTGATGGATGAAAATGCACAGAAAGCCATCAGCANAGAAACACAAAAAAAGCCATCTCTTTCAAAAGCCAGAGGCACCACTAAGAGAACTCCTAAGCGGATGGTAAAACCCGCGGCGAAAAGAAAATCATAGNNTCCTGTAGAATTTGAATGATTTTTCAACAAAGGCAATTCGTCATCTGGAGCTGGCAGTAAAATCCCAACCAGATCACNTACCCTCGGTTGTCGCTCTTTGCCAATTCAACTTTGAACAGAAGAACTTGGCTAAAGTTCAATCAATAATCACCAAGGCACTCCGAGAGTTCGATGCGAATGCTACGGTTTATTTCTGGGAGGCTAAACTCAAGCATTCCCAAGGTAATTTAATAGAGGCTTCTGCGTCCATAGAAAAAGCAATTGTCCTTGATCCGAACCAATCGGATTACCATTTCTTAGCCTTGGAAATCCATTTGCAATCCGGAAATAATGCGAACGCAATTGAAAGTTTGGAGCGACTTATCGACTTGTGTCCGGTNAATGGTGAGATTCACCTTAAACTNGCAAAATTACTTACCCATCCCGATGACTTTCATCGAGCAAAGTTACTTTTTGAAATTTCNATTGAACTACTTCCNNAAAAAATCGACCCTCTCCTTTCCCTTGCGAGTTTTCTTTACAGGGGGGCACAATCATCATCTGATGGTACCGTTACTAAGATATCAGATTTAACGGGTTCTAGAAAATACCTGGATAAGGCATTGGAGCTTGATCCAGCATGTCCAGAAGCTCGCTACCAACTGGCCAAAATCGCATTTGATTTAAACGAGTATGAGTCTGCGAAGAACCATTTAAATTTTTGCCTCAATGAATCTTCAGCAAAAGCGGACGCCTATTTCTTACTTGCTGAGATTGATCTTCTTGGTAACGAGGAAGGGAGTGCCATAACTCACTTTCAAAAAGCTACGGAATCAGGNGCCCAAAAAGCAAAAGCTTATTTTCATCTATCAAAAATTCACCTGGGTCACGAGGATTTCTCAAAAGCTAAATTTTGCTGCGAGAAAAGCATCGAGTTTTTCCAAGAGGAAATTGCAATAGACTCAAAGTCCGCCAAATCCTTGATGGAGCAATCTAATTTCTATGAGGCTCGTAACATAGCGGAATCAATTGACGCCAAAAAGAAAGCCTTATCCAAAGTCCACCTCAATCTTTATAAGAGTCTAAGTCTAGGCAAGACTAACGGAAAATATTCTTCTGTTCTTTTACAAGCATTGGAACACAATTCTCGAGAAGCTGAGGTTCATCATGAGGTTGGAGTGTTGGCTATGGAGACAGGTGATAAAATAAAGGCTAAAAAGCATTTCTTACAGGCTCTGGATTCTGATTGGCATTTGTATAAGACGCACAAAGAGCTTGGAATCCTTGAACTTGAGTCAAACGAACAAGAAAAGGCTAAATTACACCTATCAATAGCTCTTGACCTCAATCCANAGGAAAAGAGCATTCTAAAATTACTATCAAAAATTCAGTGACCATAATATAGCTCACTTGATCATTTGATCCTTTTGATACGCCCAGTAGGAAAAAGGAATGCTGATAAAATAGAGAATTCCAAGAGCAACAAGAAATATCCATGTTTCCTTAATCAAAACCGCAACAGCTAAAGATACGACTATCAAAACGAAAATAGCTTTACTTTTTGAAACGCTGAATCGCATGTTTCTAAATGAAAAAGTAGGTATGCGGGAGACCATCATCAGTGCAATCAAAACAACCCAAATGACTAACCATTGAGGGTGAGACGATAAACTGAAGGTTAGACCAAACCTTGTTAGAATGAAGTCTATTCCCATGGGGATAAGCATCAAACCAGCACCAGCAGGTGCAGGCACTCCTAAAAAATAACTTTTCTTTATCTTTCTTTCAGTCTCTTCCATATGCATCACATTAAATCGGGCGAGGCGAAAAGCATTACAGGCGGAATAAAATAGAAAGGGAATCCAATACCAACCCATTAAGTACTCGTTGCTCTGTCCACTAAGAGTTTCCCTGATCCAAAGATAGGTAATGATTGAAGGGGCAACCCCAAAACTTATGGTATCAGCCAGGCTATCCAACTCTGCTCCAAACCGAGAAAATGCCTTTAGCAATCTTGCCGACAAGCCATCAATCATATCAAAACAAGCCGCCACAATAATGGAAAAAACCGCTTGCTGCCACTCTTGTTCTATTGCAAAGCGAATTCCGGTTAAACCTGAGCAAAGACCGATAGTCGTGAAAATATTTGGAAGTAACTTTGGAAAGGACAAAGCCTTCCCCCCCTCCCCTTTCACTTTAAGTTCTTTAGGCATGAGTAAATTCAGACCAAAGCTTTGTTCCTTCTTGGAGGGATATGCTCCGTTCCATAGGAGCGATTGATTAACCTTTGCCAATCTTCCGCCCAAGATTTTGAATGTGGTTCGGAAATGGCTTTTGCTACGCAATTCTTGGAATCCGTGTAAAAAATGAAAAAATGATTTTCTGATGGGGAATCAGATATATCATTTTGGAACTCAAAGGGAGGTCTTTTAAGAAGCTCGGAAATCAATGGATTATTATGATCACAAGTACTGCAGGAAATCTCAATTGAAATCGGTAACTCAAAAGGACTATTGATTGGTTTAGTTTCGCTCAAGCGAAGCCGTAGTGACTCCAAAAAACGAGTTACTTGTATATGAAACCTTGCACCAACTTGGTAAACATCTGTGAGTACTTCATGACCTTCGGAGGGAAAACGGGCAATTCTAAATGAAAAGTTTCCAGAATTCGGGTCTGGCAAAAAAAGACTCGCGCCGAGACTGGAGGCTTGACGCTCGAGTGTAAGTGGGAATGATAAATCCATACAAAGGGTATGATACATCAGCAAATTCAATGCCATTCGTTACGCAAAGAATATTATTATTTGCCAAGGTTTCTTAGGTTTACATTAGCCGTTGCCACCCCTTTTTGCTTTACGGCTTGTGGCAAATCTTGGAACCCCGACGAACAATTCCAGAGCCAAACCGAGCAAATTTCTCTCCAACAGGATTTGAATAACCAACAAGATAGAGTTGATGCACGGAACAATATTTCTGCATTCGAAATGATTCTAAGAAATAAACTAGTGCCAGGCACCTCTGAAAACGAAATGGTTTACCTATTAGGTAACTCCTACGATTTGTTGGCAAGAACTCTTGGGAATGATCTTCTTTGGGAACGCAGATCTTACGATTTTAATACTTTAATCAAAAATCGATTTGGTGCCAACTCACTTGAATNTACCCTTGTTCAAGGAAATCCAACTAAACGAATTATCGTCACATCTAATTCCAGATTCCTTATAACTACGGAACCGTTTTAAATTAAGAATCTTCCTCGATTTTTCGTTCTAAGGTTATGAGCATTTTAACAACTGCCCCTTGGCTTGTCATGGAGGGGTTCATTGAAATTAATCGCCAACCTGCTTTGGCCAACTTGTTATTGTTTTTGGAGAGAAGTTCTGCCAATTCTTTGGAATGATCGTCGCCCTTCACTCGCAAACCACTTGGTGAGACCACGACTGTCTTATATTCAAAGGTCATGATTAAAAACTTTAGCTAATTAGATTTCTATCTTGAAACCTGCAAAATTGAAAAAATAGGTAATTGCAAAATGTTAAGATGTTAATTTCTCAACAGGAGCCTTTTCATCCTTTTCCTTACCATAATACTTATTGTAGTACTTATACCTAAAATAACCGTAACCGTAATATCCGGAATAGTAATACCCGGGTGTCTTTTTCTGGGGGAGATCATTCAAAACTACCCCCAATACATTTGCACCAGTCTCCTCGATATTTTCCAGAAGGCTTTTAGCAACTTTTCGAGAAACCTTTCCGTATCTTGTGACAAAAAGCACCTCGTCTACTTTGCGAGCAATTGCAAGCGAGTCTGGAAAAAGGCCAATAGGTGGGCTATCCACAATAATGACATCTGCGATTTGACGTAACTTGTTCATGACAAGGTCAAATTCAGCTCTTTCGAGCATTTCAGTAGCCGCCCTTGTCTTTCCACCAGAGGGCAAAACATGAAGGTTGGGATGGGTTTCGTGTAAAGACTCCTGAATGTGAGTGTCAATGTCTTTACTTCCCTTGACTACTTCGTTTACGAGAGTGACGATTCCCTTTTCGTTCGTTATATTACAAAGATTATGCAGTCCAGGTCTTCGTAGATCAAAATCAATGAGAATTGTTTTTCGGCCGTGATTTGCGCAACTAAATGCTAAATTAGCGGAGATGAGACTCTTTCCCTCGCTTGGAATAGCAGAAGTGACCAATAGAACCTTAGGATAGTCTGCATTAGAATTCATCTGTATTCGACTATACATGCTTCTGAATGATTCTGTAAGACCATCGTCTAAATCATTTCCTACAATTAGAGGGCGTTCCCTCTCATCAACTTCTGAAATCTTTGGAATACCGCCAATCAAATCATGACCTACAAAGACCTCTACATCCCAAGGGGACTTGACTCGATTATCAACGAATTCCAAAAGAATAGGCAATGCGAAGAATACTGAGAAGAAAATCATAAACCCGCTTTGTCGAATTTGATTTTTATCTGGCGTGTATGGCGCTGATGGTTGAGTCGCAAATTGTTCCTTGTGGAGTGGTTCTTCCTGCTCAGATGGCAATGCTTGCTCAATTCTCACATCGTTTAATCGATCATGTATTTGATCCGTACTTTTCCTAACAACAGCAAGTTGTCTCTCAAAATTTATTAGTTTCTCTTCGATTTCACTGAGTTTTCGAGAATCCTCCTGTACCTTTTGCATTGCTTTTGCGAACTCATTTTCCTGTGCAACAAGATGAATATACTTATCTCTTAGATCCTCAATCGCTGATTTAACCGCAAGATTCAAGGATTGCTTAACCTCTAGAACTTGTCTTGCGTTTTCCATCATTTTAGGATGTCTTTCTAAGTATCCGGTACCCGTTTCTTGATAATTCTTTCTGGTTAACTCAAGATTGTACAAGGTTTGTCGAAGGCTAGGAATATTCCCATAAGACTCGATAGCATCGAGTTCAAAAAATTCCTTAATAACAGCAATATCACCAGCAACATCGGCAGATTGAAGAGAAGAGGTTTCATTACCAATACGCATTTGTATTTGCAAAATTTGCCTTAGCAAAGAGTTGATTCGAATTTGTTCTAGTTTACATTTGGTGATCTCAGCTTGGTACCGGCTTTTCCTGTCCGCAGTGTCCTTTTTCTCATCTTCCAAGAACGGTAACTGGTTATTCTTTTTATACCCTGACATTTCTCCTGATATCCTCGATTCTTCATCAATGCTTTTTTGAAGGAGTACTTCTAGCACATTTCTAACTGATTCGACCTGCTGACTCTTCTTACTCCTATGCAGTTTTTCGTACTCACTTTGTACTATATCCGCCACGATCATTGCCCCCTTGCCGCTTCTTGAATTTGAGTTGATGGTAAAGCGTGGCCTTCCTTCACTAGGAGGTGAAACTGAAACACCGTAGGAAACTGTAGCTCCCACATCCATCGAAATACCCTCCTTTAGATAAGGTTCTAGAAGAGCAGACTTGTATTCAGGGTTGTCCTTCACCTTTTGTATAACATTAACTCGTAATTCTTGGCTATTAAGACCATCAAGGTGTTTTGCTACCAATCCTTGGACATGCTGGTCTCGTTCAACTTTCTGAAGGTTTAAGATCGCTGGAGGTGGTATTAAGCGAAATGATGATGATGACTTGTAAAACTCTGGACTTTGAAGCTTATTGTAGACAAAACCAAGTGAAATAGGCAAGGCAACCGTAAGAGCAAGTAACCACCGGTCTCTGATGATAAGAATAAAATCGGAGACTCCTTTTATGTTACTTTTGGACCTGCCACCTGAGTGTATTTCGGTTGTATCTATTTCATCATCCATTTACAAAAGTCTTTCTGGCACTTCAATCCTGTCATTAGGGTAAATCCAAAATCTTTTCGATGAGCCGCGGATGTTTCCTGTGCTTAAACCCTCAACATCAACTTCGTAAGTCTTGGTTTCACGGGCGAACCCTTTTTCATCGAAAAATGTTCTTGTTACATAGACTTTATTTTTGCGTGCGATATCATTAAAACCACCACTTCGGGCAATCACTTCAACAATATTCATAGCTTCAACTTCAGGTGGGAAGACATAAGGACCCTTTTTGTTAAGAGCACCTGTAAGAAAAACTGATCGATCAATGTATTTTGAAACTGCGACACTAACAATTGGTTGCCTAAAAATAAGTTTAGTTTGATAGGCTTTAGCTATTTTTGTTTCTGCTTGTTTTGCAGTCATTCCAACAAGAGAAACTTCTCCAAGGTAAACTAATCTCAAGTTACCATCGTTATTGATTTTTGAATCAACTGTACAATCAGGTTCACCTCGAACAAGAATTTTTACAGTGTCGCCAACTCGAAATTTATACCCAGTAGGATCAAGCAACACAGATGGATCTTTGAACATGGATTGTCCATATGCAAATTCAGTATTTAAAAAAAATATAAATAGGAGATATAATTTCTTGTAGTAAATAAAAGAAAACAATTTCTGACAACTCATTATCATCTTGTGAATATTTCAATAAGTAAAGAAATCAGAATTTACCGGTCATTTGGATTTGTAAGACATGTCTGTCAAAATCTTCACTACCTCTGTCTATGTAACTAAAGTCATAACCACCTCTAATAGAAAAGAACTTATTTATTAATTTTCTAATACTAAACCCAAATCCATAATTACTGAATGAACTGACATCTTCCAGTGTGTCAGAAGCTGGATATGTATATTCAGAGAATCCTGCGGTAACATATCCTGAACCGGTAAGATTTTCAATAAATCGATGGTTCACTCCAAATTGGGCAGATGTGCTCAAATTGGAAAAACCTTGAGCAGAGGGAATAAAACTCCGACTTAATGAGAAATTAGATGAAGTTTTTTGGTTATACTTCCAGTTTAATGTAAGTGAAGAAATAATTGTTTGTTGTGATGCTGTCATCGCATTGTCAAAGTTCAAGTGGGAGTAACCCACCGAGGCAATTCCACTTAGTTTTGATGAAATATCTCCATTAACGCCAAAGGAAATGGTATGGCTCGAAGAATCTGCAAGACTTTGGCCTGTCGAGTTGTTGTGCGATTTTGAGACGGTGTAACTGTACTCCGTGAAGAGATCAAGTTTTTCGGAATAAATATAAAAAGCACGTGCGCGTAGAGGAAGACTAGATAAATCACTGTATGGTCTTGGGCCGGTTGACCCTGATTGATAATGCCTGTAAGTGTAGTCCGTGCCTGCACCAATACCAAACTTTGTGCTATGATTATACCTAAAGTTCAAACCTGATGTAAAATATGTGTAAGATACCAAATCTTGCTCTAAGATACTAGCACCAACTTGCTGACCGACATCAAAAGTGGCATCAAATCTTATTTTGGCATTATTTGAAAATCTCTTATTTTTTGATAATGTATCATCGAAATCAATCACGAGTGTCGTTATTGGAATGACATAACTTTTATTGCTATTTTTCACGAACTGAGCAATTTCAACACCTGCGGAACCAGAAAGCTTTAACAGACTAATTTTTTTGTTAAAATACACTGCGGGTGAGAATTTCAAAATAAAATCATCTTCACTTTCTAGTTCCTCACTTAGAATGTAGGGATTAGAACCTGATCGAGATTCATTAAACAAACTACTTGATACCCCGAATACTCGAGAGTCATAAGAGCCCGACAAACTTGCAGATACCCCTATTTGACCTAACGGAGTGTCCTTAGCTGAGTATAGAAAACATAAGAAATTTGATAATAGCAATGCTAGTGTAAGAAACCTCATTGTTTTAATCATGGACATGCTCTATTGAATTTATTGAAATGGTCATTGTCAACTGCTCGTTACAAAAGAATTTTTACTGATCTTGACAATCCTACATAAATGTATCGCTGGAGTGTTGGTTGCCATGCCATGGCTAAACGCTGGTTTGGCAGGAGAATGGCTTTCAAGTCTTTTCGCCATAATAGTTATTGTATTACTTGCTAAGACAATCTACTTTAACAGAAAAGAAATAAAGAGGATTTGGTATATTTTCATACCGCTATATTTTTTCTTCCTCCTATTATTTATCTCATCGTTTAATGTGACCTTCCAAAAATTAGATGAGCTAAAATGGAAGTCCTTAGACTTGGATAATGCAATCGTGAAAGAAACTGATCCGGAGAAGATTAAGATGATCAATAATCATTTTCGAAACATTTATTTAATGGAAAAACAGGATCCTAAACTCGCAATAGCTATTTTTTTTAATTTAAAGAATACATACCTAAAAACATTTGGAAATAAACCAACTCCAGCATTATCAACTATTTCAAAATATGAAAATTTAATTACTCTGGGTACTTCTCATTTTATTCCTAGTTCGATAATTGCTTCTCACTCAATAATCCCAGACTATTTGTATATAATATGTTCAATTTTATTTTTTTATCTATGTTATCTTTCGTTTCACAACAAAAAGAGCATACGCAAATTACTAATGACCTTTTTTATTTCATCAGGAATATTGGCTTTAGTAGGCATTTATCAGAAATATAATTATACACCGAACAATAACACACCAGAGATATTTGGAATATGGGATACACCTGAGCCAAGGTATTTCTTTGCGTCATTCACATATAAAAATCATTGGTCATGTTTCGCAGTAATCAGTCTCTCTGTTGGTTTTGCCTTTTTGATTAGAAATATACACATACATACAGATAACTTTTTAAGATCAAAAATAATTCCATTTATATCTCTATTCTGTTTTATTTTATTTATAAGTACAGTATATTCAGCATCAAGATCTGGCGTGATCATTTCTCTACTTTTTGTCTCTATACTTTTTCCTTACATTAAAATATTTAAATCTAAAGTTTTATTTGTAATTTTATCTTTATCTTTTTCTATTTTCTTTTTTTCCTTTAAAGATAATAAATCTATAACTGAAATGCATAATAATACCAAGCAGCAAATTGTACAATTTAAGCTTGGTGGGCTTCCACTCAGGTTACATCTTTGGCATGATTTGTATCAACAAATATCTCTGAGGACTTTTTGGGGATACGGTATAAATTCTTACCGTTCTATTAATCCAATTCATCAATCAAATGAAGTATTAAATATACGATCAATTGGCTTGCAGTATGCTCATAATTTATACACTCCCCTGATCGGTCACGGCCATAATGATTGGTTAGAGTTGTTTAGTGAAATTGGATGGATAGGGTTCTCATTCGTTTTGCTTCCGGCACTTTTATTAATAATTCGGGAAATGATTTCAACTGAATCTTTATTTGCCAAATCTTTGTTCCTTGGTTGTTTTTCTTATTGCCTATTTTCTCTTATAGATTTCCCAATTCGGACTCCTGCCTGCTTTATTATCTTTTGCGGGATTTTCGGTGTCGCACTCAAATATTCCAAACTTTCGAGTAACTAATGTGAAAATTTATGTTGCTTCAGTGGTCCACTTTGGTTGATTATTATTTGCATGCCCTTTCGTTTTGCGATATTTAGATTAAATTTTCTTAAATTTATTTCTGTTTTCGCATCCGCATGTCCCCTTTTTGCCATAGAGTTTTCTGATTCGTTGATTGAAAGTTCGATTTTGGTTAACTTGAACGAAATCAAAGTAAAATCAACTTCTTCTGGGATTTCGAGGAGATACTCCTCTTCTTATGTTTCAAATGAGGACAACGCGAGCATTACATCAGAGATAAATTCCGGAAACGAAGATTTAGTGGATAAGTTGCAATCCATATACACAAGCATGAATGAAGATAAAATTGATGGTTTTGACCATTCGATTCACTACATGATTGAATTGGCTAACAACCAAAAACTTTCCTATAGCGAACTAATATCTATGGTGGGTTCATCCGTGCTTTCTATCCTCAGAAGTGATATCGAAAATTCACTAGATATCTCGAATATTCCCAACAGATTGATTGAGAACTTTTTTCTAGACCCGCAATTGTCTTCTCTCAAATCTGATGGCGGAGAAAGTGTACCTCGACTGCTTAATAACCTCGGGCAAATTTTTATGGAGTCTGTTATTCAGGAAAGTACTGAAGAAAAAATTCCTGAAAATGCTGAGCTTGCTTCCACAAGCTTTATCATGGAGGTGCTATCAATAATGGACAACTACCCTGAGGATAACATTCCGCTTACGGATTTTTATCCAGGCATTGTACCCATTCCTTACACTGCAGATGAAGCCAATGACGATATGAAGTTTGATGGGGGTTTTCCATCACATTATCAATTTGATCCCGCAAAAACACGTATTTTGAGTATGGCTGCAGAAGGTTTGGCTCAAGGTATTGGTTCTTTCAACTTGGTTGACCTTGACTTAAAAGATCAAAGAGTTGAGGGCGAAAAGACATTAGAACCAAACCTAGCGAAGTCTATTCTTAAACCTGTTCTTGACAACATATTGTCTAGAACCGGAGACAATCGCCTTTTTGCCTTTGAAGTTGCCAAAGTCATCTCTTCTAGTGTCACCCAAGTCATTACAAATCAAGGTGTCGGATCAGATGAAGTTGATAGTTTTGCTCAGACTATTTCCAAGGATCTTGCAGACGCTGCTGTTCAATCAGGAATAGATAATCGCACATCTCTTACTGAGTTTGGCCGAAATTTAGGTCAGCTAGCCGAGTCAGTAGGCGTTGGAACTTCGATGGGGGTTCAACTTGCCGCGGTCGATGATCAAATAATGGACTATGAACCTGGTTTTCAAGCATACAGTAGGAAAAATTTAGCGATGGCATCCTCCAAAGGCACTTCTGCTGGTGCAATCATGGCCTCTTCCGAGTCTGCGACAATCGACGATGAAAACGGCGAACCTATCATTGAAACTCAAGATATGAAGGAAATTGCCAGTCATGCAGCAATGGGATCAATCTTAGGGCATACAGCTATGTCTATCTACTATCCCACTCCCAAAGACTTACTTCCAATAATCAACTATTCAGCTCAAGGTTCTTCATTTGGAAGCACAACCGTTTTGCCTCTAGCTTCTCTACGCCCTGAAGACCCAGAGAACGAAACGGAGTCACCAACTGTTGAAGTAGCTAGAGCTAGTTCTCATGGTGCCGCCCTTGGAGCATCTTTTGAGATCATCGCTCTCACAAATGCAAATCCTGCAGATAAGTCTTATGATAAAGATTCGATATTAGCTATGCAGGCAGCTTCTTACGGTTCCACTTATGGCGTTGTTCTTGGAGCAACTGACGGCGGTGAATCAGATTCTGTAGTATTGAAGCAAGCTGCAAAACAAGGAGCAACAGAAGGTGCACTGGCAGGATCAGGATTAGCCACTCTTTACGATGAGGAATACTTCAATAATGAAGCCAATTTTGGAGGTGCCAATGGAGAAACAAACACAGCGGGGCAGGCTTCTGGTAGTTATGATTCCGTTGCGTTGTCTTCTAAAAAAAGTATCATCGATGCTATATCAACTGTAAATGCACAAGCCGCAGTCGACGCAAGTACTAAGCTTGCGACTAAGTCCATAAAGACAAGTGCTCAGGATATGATTAGGCTGATACAAAAATTTAATATTAGCCCTCGATTTACCAACCCGACTAGAATTTTCCAAGGTAATAAGAATCAAAAATTTGGAAGTGATTTCCCCTTTGCGGATCAATTTCCGGTCGCTTCTCCCATTTAGATAAAAGATTCTCGATCTTTCCTTCTCGGTTAACCCATGGTCTGGGAAATCTAATCTTAACCAACTTTTATTTCGCTGATATAAACTATTAAGCTCGATATAATGAATGAGCGTTTTATGGTCTGAGCTCATGAATGATACCCATAAAGAGATTGGATTGATTGGATTGGCCGTTATGGGTCAAAACCTGGCATTGAACATTGCGGATCATGGCTTTCAGATTAGCGTGTTCAATAGAACTTATTCAAAGACTGTTGATTTTCTTGATCGCAATTCATCTACCCCCACCCTCTCGGGCTATGAGACACTCGACGCTTTTGTATCCTCCCTCAAAAGACCTTGTAAAATCATTATTATGGTTCAAGCCGGCAAACCAACGGATCTAGTCATCGAATCACTAATCCCACTATTGCAAAAGAATGATGTTATCATTGATGGAGGAAACGCAAAGTGGACGGATACGATTCGTAGGGAAAGGAAATTAGCTGATCTTGGAATACACTTCGTGGGTTCAGGAGTAAGTGGCGGCGAGGAGGGTGCTCGCTTTGGTCCCTCTCTGATGCCCGGAGGATCCAGCGAAGCATGGAATCAAATCAAGGACATATGGTTATCCATATCTGCAAAAGTAAATGCAAGCACTGGAAAACCCTTGTCCGGTGCCAAGCCCGGTAAACCTGTGGATGGAGGAGTCCCCTGTGCGGCTTACATTGGGGCAGATGGTTCGGGTCATTATGTCAAAATGGTTCATAACGGTATCGAATATGCCGACATGCAAATGATTTGTGAGGCGTACCACATGTTATCCTCTGTTGGAAAGCTTTCAGCCAATCAAATAGGTGAGATTTTCAAATCATGGAATGAAGGCATTCTCGACTCCTTTCTGATAGAAATTACTGGTGATATCCTTTGCCAGAAGGACCCTCGCAGCGGGGCCCCCTTTGTGGATGTGGTTTTGGATACCGCTGGACAAAAGGGCACAGGGAAATGGACTTCAGTCAATGCGCTTGATATGGGAGTGCCCGCGCCCACCGTTGCCGAAGCCGTTTTCGCAAGATGCTTGAGTGCAGTAAAGGAGGAGAGAGCCAAAGCAGCGAACATCCTTAGTGGTGTTGCACTCCAGCCCCTGGAATGTTCAATCGATCACTTAATTGAAGCCATTCGAGATGCATTGTATTGCTCGAAGATTTGCTCATACGCTCAGGGCTTTCAACTGATGAGGGAAGCTCAAAATGAATATTCATGGGAGCTGAATTTTGGCGAGATTGCTCAAATTTGGAGAGGCGGATGCATTATTCGGGCTGCCTTTCTGCAAAAAATCACCGAGGCTTTTGAACGCGACCCGGCATTATCAAATTTGTTGCTCGATGATTACTTTAAGGAATCCATCTCAAAATATCAGAGAAATTGGCGTGAGGTGGTTTCTATAGCCGTAAACTCAGGAATCCCATGCCCTACATTCTCCTCTGCAGTCGCTTACTATGATGGATACAGAAATGCAAGATTACCGCAAAATTTGCTACAAGCCCAACGCGATTATTTTGGTGCCCACACCTACGAGAGATTAGACGAACCTCGAGGAACCTTCTTTCACTTGGACTGGTTAAACGAAAACCGCCCGGAATCTCGAATGAATTAGCGGGCAGGGTTCTTTTATTTTCTTTTATCTAGAAAAATTTGACGAATTTGGCTGTAATCATTCTCCCGGTCCTGAGAACGAATGTTATAGTTGAAGAATCCGACCGATCGCAATTCCTGCCTTGCGGTTTCCATCCGTTTTCTAATCTCCTCACCAGAGTCAGTCCCTCGGATTCTTAATCTTTCCTGAAGTACCTCAATCGATGCCGGGGAGATAAATATGGAAATCAAGTTTCCTGTATTACTCGAATTTCTGCCAAAGGCTTTTTGGATGGTTCTAGCACCCTTGACATCAATATTCAAGAGGAGGTTTGGAACGTCGGACAAGCCTCCGAGAACGGTTTTTCTCAAAACTCCATATTCATTTCCGTGAATAATTTCATTTTCCAAAAAGGCGTTTTGACTTTTTTTTCTCGCGAACTCTTGCTTACTCAAAAAATAGTAATCCACACCATCGACTTCACCGACTCTAGGTTTGCGAGTGGTTGCAGTAATTACCCTTTTTAGATTCTCTGCAAAGTCTATGAGGAGCCTGTCACATAAAGTAGTTTTTCCTACCCCTGCGGGTCCTGAAATGATAAATAGGTTACAATTCATCAAACCTGATCAAGGCACTATTATGCTAGTACGCAAATGTAGAAACACCAAGGACTACCCCTAAGAGAATCAGTAGCACTCCGAAGTTACGAGATCGATTCGCTTGATCAAAAATCCAGGTGAAAAAATCTCTGATCCTGTAAGGCCAAGCTCCTAAATAAAGCGAAAGCACAATAATAAGGTAAATAATGGAAACGAGTAGCAAACGACTTTGCGATTCGTGCAGAAAAGCCGAATCCAGCACTTCACGCGAATAGAAAAGTAGCAGCATCGATAAACCCCGAACTGCAAGGAAGTCATTCACGAAGAAAAAGGCTCCGACTGCTATGCCAACTCCGATCGTACCTATGAGTATTTTGTACTCCCCGAAATCCGCTTCACTTAGATTGCTTACGTGCCCAACCAAAAACCAAAGCAAGCTTAGTCCCATGAAAAGCAGAGAAAGCTTTGTGGAGCGGGGAAAGGAGAGGATGTATTTGTTCCAGGCATCTTTGTTTAAGGCAAAGGTGAAGCCCGCTAATAAGAGCCCTAGAGAAGTTACGATCGTGTAAGTAAAAAGATCCATAGTTTGAATTTTTAAAAAAGGGAACTGGGCGTGGCCCTTAAGCCTCCAGGGTTGGCTTCTTGAATATCCACTTCAATCAGTTCGCCTACCAGATCCTGATGACCGGGGAAAAGAACTTTTCTAAAACATTTAGTTCTTCCCAAAAAGTCTCCGTTCCCCTTCCGAGCTGCAGATTCGACTAGGATTTCCATCTTATTGCCAATTAATTTCAAGTT
>NHCT01000041.1 GCA_002167605.1 Verrucomicrobia bacterium TMED40
GCCAGGCAGGGCGGCAGCCCAATCATTCAGCATTGGGTTATATTTCATCGTGCATGAACCCAAAGGGTAACATCCATCATCAGGACTGACATTCAAGTCCGATAACTTTTCATAATATTGCGTGAGTTCGTCATGAGAAAAAGCCGGCAGGGTAGGGTCATTTGAGCGGACATAATTTTCCAGCAAATCGTTGGTTGCAGACCGGGGTTGAGCAGGGGATCGTTCAAAATTATCCCGGAAGAATCGAATCAGGGATTGCAGTTCCTCCTCTGACTGCATGTCAGTGAAGGTTATTTTTAAAATCTTTTTTGAACTTGGAAGATCGGATCGACCAGTTACATCGACGCCGATTTGCAGGTCAGCGTCTCTGGCTTTGCCAAGAAGTCGTGGCAATGATTCGTCGATTTCCAGCACCAACTCGTTGAAGCTAGGCGACCCGTCAAAGGCTAAACCGACACCTTTCAATTCATCTACGGCATTGAGGAATTTTTGTTTGTTGAGTAAGGCGGTTTGCAGACTTATCTTTAACCCCGAGTTTCCCTTGGAAAGAAGGTTGGCTCCGGCAAGTGTGGCTAAAAAGGCCTGATTGGAGCATACATTAGAAGTCGCTTTTTCTTTGCGAATATGCTGTTCGCGAGTCGATAAAACCATTACGAAACAATCTCGTCCGCTTATATCCTTGGCTTGCCCAATATAACGTCCGGGAGTGTGCCTAAGGTCACGTTTGTTCCCTTCATTGTAGCGACAGCCGAACAACCCCAGTCCGGGTCCTCCAAAATTTGCCCCAATCGCGAGGTGCTGGGCATCCCCAACGATAAAGTCTGCTCCTTGCTCTCCAAATTCGACGGGAGGTTTTAGGCCCCCGGATGCAAGAAGATAGGGGTCAATGGATGCGATGGAACGTACTCCTGATTGTTGGCAAAAATCTGTTAATGCATCGACATTTTCGAGCAGGCCGAGTGCATTGACTTGGGGAAACACAAAAGCCGAGTATTGATTTGCATGGTCCTTCAACTCCTGCTCGATCGCACCCAAATCTAAAAGTCCGCTTTGGGGTTCAATATCAACAAATGAAAATTCAATTCCCGTTTCCTGCACGATGGTCTGCAGGACCTCCAGATCGTTGGGGAACAGGCTATTGGCAAGTAGGACATGTTTAGGTCGATTCGAGGTTCTAATCGCACAGGCAATCGCCTCGTACATGGCAAATGAACGATCGTATAAAGAGGTATTAATGGCCTCGAATCCTGTTAGAGTGGAGATGGCGCATTGGTAAATCCAATGGGAGATAAGGGTGCCTTGGCTCCGTTCAGGTTGGTAGGGCGTGTAAGAGGTGCTTAAGGGGCGGAGGTTGGATACGAAATCAACGATGGGGTTAATTTTCCATACGGGTAGTTGATCTCCAATAAAGGAAGTCCTTAGGGTGCTCTGTCCGGCTAATTCATGGATCCGGTTAACGGCAGACTCGTAACTGAGTTCTTCGGGAATATCCAGACCATCTTTGAATAATAAATGAGGAGAGATGCCCGTAAAAAGTTCCGGCAAGCCTTGGAGACCTGTAGCGGATAACATCGCGTCCAAGTCTTCTTGGGATGCTGAGATGTAGTGACGCTCTGTTTCGCGTGGAAACTCCCTTGGGTCAAAGGGAAGAGAACTGAGAATGCTTTTTGTTGTCGAACCGTCCATATGTGCTTCCTAGAGAATTTTTTGTGTAAATGAAACAGTGATTCATTCACGTTCACAAATTCCTCTAATGCAGGATGGGCAGTTTTGCAAAAAAGGTGATCAGGTATTCTCACCTTGCTGGCAGGCCAAGTGTTTAATTCTAGGGGGATCTAGTCGACTAAGCGACCGTTTTTCCAAATATTTCTTTCGGATACGGAACCGTCTGATTCGTAGAAAATTTCTTCTCCGTGCAGCAGACCGTTCTTAAGACTTACGGAACCCTGTAAGGACCCCGATTGGTTCAGGATTCTCATGGTTCCTGAAAAAGGCTTGTTGGATTTTTTGACCCTCACGGTGTCCAACCCATTAATTAACTCGGTAATGAATTCAATCTCCGCTTCCTCCACCGTGCCTGTCCATGCATCCTCATCACTCGAACCCGAATCGCCAATGGGACTTTCTTTCGCGTCCCTTTGCTCGATTGGTTCGGGCTCAAACTGAGCGGTCGTCTCCCCTTCTTCAACGGCAGGGCTTGAGGTCAATTCCAAAAAGGAAGTGTCAGGTGATTCTGGTAGATTCGAAGTTGATGGCGTGGATTCATTCTGGGGTTCTTTAGGGGCTTTAGAACTTGGACTCTTAGTCTGTCTGTTCTTTGTATCAGGTGCAGGACCTTCTCCAGCTTTTGTACTTTCTGCATCAAACGCGTCCTGTGGGATTTCAGTGATGAGTAGATCGGGTTTTTGAGCTTTTGTTGGTAGCTTTTGTGGAATGGTCAGAAGTTTTCCGTTTTTCCACATTCCTTGAACTCGTCGCCCGTCGACAAAAATCAAAAGCCCTTCGCCATGCTGTTGGTCATTGAGCCATTCGCCTTGATAGACGGTGCCGTCGATTGAGGTGAAAATCCCATTCCCATGCCTTTTCCCTTTGAGGAAAGAACCTTCGTAGCTAGAACCGTCTGGCCAAGAATAGGATCCGTTTCCAGTTCTTTCATCCTCTAGGTATTCTCCGACATATTGTTCACCATTAGCCCATTTAAATGAACCGACTCCATGTCGTTGATCATTGAGGAATGCGCCCTTGTAGGAAGAACCGTCAAGCCATAGGTAAGTGCCTTTGCCGTTTTTAGCACCATGCTCGTTCACTTCTCCTTTGAAGGTACCATCGGAAAAATCGATCGAAACAATTTTGTTGGATTGGCAGGACCATGAAAGGAGAGCCAAAATGCTGAGGGTTATGTTGAGGATCGGCTTAGACATACAACTATCCAAAACTGCAATTGCGATTCGGGCAAGCGTGGAAATGATACCCAATCAGAATCGTAAAAGTAAAGGATTGCTCGAAGCGGACTGATCAGCATAGTAAATGATTTTTCGGAGAGGTGGCAGAGTGGTCGAATGTGCCTGACTCGAAATCAGGTGTGCCGCAAGGTACCGGGGGTTCGAATCCCTCCCTCTCCGCCATCCGCCTAAGCCAATTAAGCTCCTCCTGCGTTGTAGAAGGCATTGATTTTGTCGGCTACATCCTTATAGGAGATATCCGAGGAATAAATCAACTTGAATTCTTCGATCGCACCTTCTTTATTCCCCATTGACTCGAAGCAACACCCAAGTTCGTAGATTGCATCTTTTTTACGATCATCCATAACTTGGATTTCATTCTTTAAGAGATTGAACTGCTCAATCGCCAAATCATTAAAATTCTTTCGGCTGTAAGCTCGCCCCAAATGCAAGATAGCGTCCAACCGGACTTTGGCGTTTCTTTGTGCGAGTTGAAAGTGGGGCAGAGAGCCATCATAATCATCCTCCCCGAAGAGAATCAGACCAAGTTCATAGCGGTATCCATAATCATTGGGATAGCGTTGAACAAGAGATTCAAGCTGATTTTTTTGGTATTGTTTTTTGTTTTGAACGGATTCTTCCCACGATTTACGAATGGATTCGTCATTGGGATTCTCTTGGTAAGCTTTCTCCCATTGATCAATGGCACAATCAAAGTATTCTAAAGTTAATTGACGTTCCTTTTCTTCGAGAGAAACATCCGATTGTCCAGCCTCCTGCTTGCGGGCTTCCTGAATCCAAGCAATGGCGTTCTCCAGGTCACCGTATCTTTGGTAATAATCGCTAAGCTGCCGGTAGTGGTTGAGGTTTTCCGGTTCCTTTTCGTACTTTTCGTAGGTTTGCCTAATCAAGTCTTCCAGGCTTTTGCTGTCGGTGACGGTTTTTGCAGCCTGTTCAAGAGACTGAGCCTCGGCTTCATCCTTGAGTTGCGTTCTGAAATCTTCGGATTGCTCCCACTTACCCTTGTTCATTGCCACGGCCACGGAGGCCCTTTTCATAAGATCCTCGGCATCACCGTCACCGGGCGAGAGTTTCATAATTTCGCCACCGACGGCAATCGCACTTTCCGTATCCCCTGCCTCAATGTATGCATTCCCAAGTTCTTTCAGGTTTTTTACATCCTTGGGTTGGATTTTCTTGATCGTTTCATGAGCGAAAACGGCTGTCCTCGACATCCCAAGAGCGGATGCGGCATTGGCTAGCATATGATGCGCAAGCACATTACCGGGAGATTTAGAGATTAAATCCTCCGCCTTTACGAGCAGTCCTTCTGGATCCTTGTCGCTTTTTCCTATCAACATGAAAGGTGCTGAGGTGACCTTACCTAAAAGTCCAGAAAGTCCCTTGGTTGAACTTTGGGCCATGCGAAATTGCAGGGCACGTAGTTTTTTCCTCAATTCGAGGCAGCCGGGGCTTTGTTTGAGAATCGCAGCATATACTTCAATGGAGTAACTTGGGTTACTAAGGCTTGCCTTGTCGGCGGCCTCCAACTGCTTGACTTGTCTTGGGTCAAGCTGGTTGATGAGAATTTCCTCAATCATGAATCGTCTTCAAAATGTCACTAGGGCAATTTAAACAAAATGCTGAATCCATAGTTTTATGGAGAAATTACAATATTTTTTCTACACACTTTGACAAATTGGAAAAAACTTCATCGACCAAGGGTTCGCTTTTACCTTCCACTAATAACCTGATTTTGGGTTCAGTGCCTGAATATCTCAACAACACTCGACCTTCCTCTTGCATCAGTTCATTGCATTGTGCAAGCGATTCTTGGAGGATTGGAATTTCTTCCAGAGGTAATTTTTCTTTCACTGGGAAAGCCCCTGATTTTGAAGGCCAAAGAAAAAACTTCTTCGAGAACTCCGTCAAATTAGTTTGGGTTTTTACAAGGTAATGGGCCACAGTCAGAGCCACATATAACCCGTCCCCGGTGGGAAGGTAATCAGATGCGACCACATGTCCGGACGATTCCCCCCCCCAATTGCATTTGCGAATTTTCATTTCAAGTGCAACATTCCGGTCTCCGACTTCAGCTCGGTGAAACCCGACATTCATCTGTTTGAGGAAGGCCTCGATCCCAGAATTAGAATGAACGGTGGCTACCAATGAATGGCCCTTTAGTTCACCTTTTTCCAGTGCGATCTTAGCAAGTAATCCGAGAATCTTATCCCCATCCACAACTTGCCCGGAGTGGTCGATGAAGATCACCCGATCACCGTCTCCATCGTGGGCAATACCAAAATCGGCTTTTTCTTCGATCACCTTGAGGGCTACTTTTTGGGGGCACTCCGACCCCGCATCGTGGTTGATCATTCCATCTCCGGCGTTTAACAAAATTACTTGGGCCCCTAACGAATCAAAGGCCATGGGGGTCGTGCGTTGCGTTGCTCCATTGGCAAGATCCAGAACAACTTTTATTCCTTCCAAAATGTTTTTTGGGAACCGAGTGAGAAGATTTTTAATGTAAGGCCCCGTTATGTCTTGTTCCTTAAATGGACCATTCGAATCAGCGAAACTGTCCGTTGGTTCGATAAATGATTCGATGGCTTCCTCTTCTTCGATGGAAAGCTTGGACCCAAACTGCGAGAAAACCTTAAGACCGTTGTCGGTGTGAGGATTGTGGGAGGCGGTGACCATAACTCCTAGAAGAGCGTTGGAGTCAATTACTCCGAATGCCAGGGCAGGGGTAGGGACCATGCCTGCATCTAGAACATCAAAGCCTTCTTTTTGCAGGCCGGATCCACAAGCATCTTGCAAGCCTTTGCCGGAAGGTCTCGGGTCACGACCAAGCAAAACCGCCCCATGAGTCTTTGCGTTGAATCTGAGAAACTTTCCCAAGGCTATGCCGAATGAGTGCGCAAAGTTATGATTTATGATTGCTCCATCCACTGCTCCGCGAATGCCATCTGTTCCAAAAAACTTCATTTGAAAGTTAGGCGAAGACATTTTTGACTTTTTCCAGCCATTTCAGAACCTGACCGTTTTTTAACAGAGAGTGGGATAAGGCAATCCCTTCTTCCAAGGATTCGACTTTCCCGCAAAGAGTAAAGGCCGAGGCCGCATTAATGAGAATCGTGGCAAGTAGTCCAGGACTGCAGTCCACCCTGAGTGCACTGTTCATGATGCGTACATTCTCTTCCAAGTTCCCGCCCTTCAAATCATGAAAGTCAAAGGTGTCTTGATTCCATTTGGACGGACTCCATATTTCGGTTCCATTCGTTTGGATTCTTCCGTAACCATAAACGGCATTCTCTCCGCAGGCGGTCAATTCGTCGACTCCCTTGATGGGTTCGTTTGCAATGAGTCCGTGAACGATCATGCTGTGAGCCGTTCCGTTTTCCTGGAGGGCATTTCCAATGGGCGTTAGGTATTGTTGATCAAAAACCCCCAACAGTTGGTGGGCTGGTTTAGCTGGGTTTAAGGTGGGACCTAAGAGATTAAAAATCGTAACAATTCCTTCTTGAGCCAACAATTTTCTAACCGGTGCGATATTCTTGAATGAAGGATGATAATGAGGGGCGAAAAGAAATGCGAAATTTAGTTCTTCAAGGCCTGATCGGATCTTCTTTGGGGATGCATGCAAAGGAATGCCAATGGCTTCAAGAAGATCCGCACTGCCGCAACTTGAGCTTATTGAACGATTTCCATGTTTGATTACGGGTACTCCTGCAGCTGCGACCATGAAGGAAACAAAGGTGGAAATGTTAAAGCTGCCCGCTTGATCTCCTCCCGTTCCGCAAAGATCAATCGCTGAATCTGCAAAGTCTTCCAATCCGGGATTGATCGCTCTTTTTCTAAACTCGTGCACGAAGCGGGAAAACTCCTTTGGACTTTCTCCTTTCTTGGCCAAAGCGGTCAGGAAAGATTTCTTTTGCAGGGGGCTTATCTTTTCGGAGGTCAGGTGATCGACGCATTCGGTTATTTGAACTTCGGTTAAGTCATGTCCGTTTAGAAGAAGTTCGGTTTCGGAAACTAGTATTTCTTCATCCATTTGATTTATGCTACTTTTGGGTTCTAGAAAGAGGTTGCTTTAAGTTAGTCCTTGCTCTCTTTGAGTATTTGTTCTTGTAGAGCGTTTTATGTTCAATCGACAATCTTATTCAGCAATCTTAATCGCAATAGGCCTTAGTTTTTGCACATGTCAGGGTGCAGAGACCGACGAGCAGGAACAACATAGTTCCACCCAGAATCTGACCTATATGGATTCTATTATATATGGACTGGTTGAAGGAGTCACCGAGTTTCTGCCAATTTCGTCGACTGGACACTTGGTCATCGTAAGTGAATTCGCCGATTTGGAAGGCAAGGATGCAAAGGCAGCCCTACATGCGTACTTAATTGTCATCCAAGCCGGTGCGATTTTGGCCGTTGGCTTAATTTACCGCAAGGAAATCTGGTCCATGCTCCTTGGCTTTTTAGGCATGGACCCTAGAGGAAAAAGGTTGGGGTTCAATCTCATCATTGCGTTCCTTCCCGCCGCAGCCATGGGGCCTTTTCTGGATGACCTGATCGAAAGCTATTTGTTTGGGTTGCTTCCGATTGCCGCCGCTCTTTTTACGGGTGCCTTGTTCATGCATTGGGCGGAGTCACGAAAAAAAAGGGTCGAGGGTGAATATCCGGCAAAAGCAGGTAAGTCTCTGGATGATCTAACTTGGACAGGATCGATTTTCATTGGTTTCCTGCAATGCTTTGCGATGTGGCCGGGAACTAGCAGATCAATGATGACAATTGTGGGGGGATACTTGGTGGGGTTAGATCGGGCCAAAGCGGCTGAATTCAGTTTTCTTCTCGGGTTGATAACGCTGACCGCAGCCGCTGGATACAAATGCGTGACTAAGTGGAGTCTAATGAGCCAGCATCTTGCTATGGGCCCTGTTCTCTTGGGCTGTTTGGTTGCAGGGATTTCAGCTGCACTTGCAGTCTTTTGGTTGGTAGGTTATTTGAACAAACATGGATTGGGCCTATTCGTATGGTATCGCATCATCCTATCATTCGTTGTTCTTGCACTCTATTTTGGGCTTTGATCCTTCGATGAGCTTTTACAAGTCTTGACGGCTCAAGGATAAACCGTATTGTAAGTCCTTTCACTATGGGACAGCCAAAAAGAAAACAATCCAAGCAACGCAGTCGCAAACGACGCGGTGCGAATCGATTTAAAGCCCCTTTGCTTGCTAAGGAAGCGGACGGAAGTTTTTCTCGTCCTCATCGCGTGAACCCTGAGACAGGGCAATACCGCGGCAAACAAGTGCTTGATTTAGAGGTTTAATTTGTTCGCAGGGCTTCGGCATGGATAAAACCGAGGCTCGGATAAAGCTCGCCATTGATGCAATGGGTAGCGACCAAGGCCCTGAAGAAGTCTTGGCAGGAGTATCGTTGGCCATAGATTTGGCTCCACGTAACACCGAATTCCATTTGTTTGGTAAAGAAGATATTATTAACCCGATCATGGAGCAGTTCCCTAACCTCATGAATGGGCAGGTCCAAGTGCATCATGCTCCGGAAATTGTTGAAATGGATGAAAAACCCATCGCAGGGATTAAGGGAAAGAAAAAATCATCCATGTCAATCGCTCTCCAGTCCTTGAAGGAGGGAACTGCAGATGCATTGCTTAGTTGTGGAAATACCGGATGCCTGATGGCAGGGAGTGCCATTAGGCTGAGGACCCTTGAAGGCGTTGAGCGTCCTGCGCTTTGTACCATTTGGCCGGGTCGAGAAAGATATTTCACACTTTTGGACGCAGGGGCCAACCCTCATGCGAAACCTTTTCATATCGTCCAGAGTGCTATCTTGGGTAGTAATTACGCCCGGGTGGCTCTTGGTCTGGTTCGCCCGAAGGTCGGATTGCTTACCATTGGCACAGAGGAGGGCAAGGGCAACGAAGTCATACACGAGACGCATTCAATGCTGAAAGAGATAAACGGAAGCATTATAAATTACGCGGGCTTGATCGAAGGTTTTCAAATCTTTGATAATGTGGTTGATGTTGTTGTTTGCGATGGTTTTGTTGGAAACATTGTTCTGAAAGCCTGCGAATCCCTGAGCAAATTGATTCGATCTTTTTTGGATGAAGAATTGCGGCGTAACGCACTTAGGAAAACGGGTGCACTTCTTTCCAAGGGTGCGTTCCGAAGCCTTAAACAACGCGTTAATCCGGAGCAGTTTGGGGGTGCCCCCTTGTTGGGTTTGACCAAGAATGTGATCAAGGCACACGGTTCATCGAATCGAAATCACATTAGTGGTGCAATTAAGATCGCACTCGATCTTGTTCAGCATGATATGCTTGTGCAGGTGGTTGAGGATATTCGTGAGTCTAATGAAATTCTTCGCCCCGAACCTTTACATTCGGTTGAGGATTAGAGCATGAAGAGCCCAACTCCGACCTTAATACGAGGCATGGGATCATATGTTCCATCGAACAAAGTAGATAACCAAGCCTTATGTCAGAGAGTAGATACTTCAGACGAATGGATTCGGACGAGAACGGGGATTCGCGAAAGACGCTTGGCCGAGGATGGTCAAGCTTGCAGTGATCTTGCCNTGGAAGCAGCTACAAGAGCGTTGAAGGATGCTAAAATGGAAAGNGACCAAATCGATCTGGTGATTGTGGCTACGATTACTCCAGACATGTCTTTTCCTTCCACTGCCTGCATGCTCCAGCATAAATTGGGACTTGGCAAAGTNGCTAGTTTTGATTTGGAGGCTGCTTGTTCGGGCTTCCTNTATGCCTTGGATGTTGCGGATGGCATGCTTGCCTCGAATCGATACCAAAATGCCTTAGTTGTCGGTGCTGAGAAAATGTCGAGTATTCTCGATTGGAATGACCGGACAACCTGCGTTTTGTTTGGAGATGGAGCAGGTGCGGCGGTCCTGAGCAAGTGNGGGAAAGGTCATCANTTGCTTGGTTTTCAATGCGGAGCAGACGGATCGGATCCNACGCTTTTACATAAACCAGCAGGTGGTTCGCAAATGCCTGCAACTCAAAATACCATAGACNCTCGNATGCATTTTTTNAAGATGAATGGCAGAGAAATTTTCAAATCAGCTGTNCGGGTCATGGAGCGGGCTGTCCGNGAACTGCTTGAAAAACATGNCGTGAGTANGGATGAAGTGGACCATGTGATTCCTCATCAGGCGAATGTCAGGATTGTGGAGAGCCTTGCNCANCGGCTCGAAATTTCCATGGACAAATTCTTTTGTAATTTGGAGAATTACGGAAATACTTCGGCAGCTTCGGTNCCTCTGGCTCTGGATGAAGGGAGGGCACAGGGTCGATTTCATTCCGGACAACTAGGAGTTTTGGTTGCCTTTGGAGCCGGATTAACATGGTCTGCAACTCTCATTCGATTTTAANTACGAAAGGTATTGGACCTGATGAAAATAAACACAAAAATATCACCACNAATTTTTTTCACGCTCNTTCTTTTTCTTTTGGGTCATTTGGCCGCCGCACCCAATTCCAAGCAANGTGNTGGNGAAAAGGANCACCTGTTNCCTGGAACCGGTTTCTTCGTCAAAAATCGTGACCCTTATGANGAGAAGATAGCCAAAAAATGGTTTTTGGAGGCACAAAAAAGTCAGANAGAGGGTGATTCCGGAGAAGCTTTGTCCATNTACGAGAAATTTACCAAGCGCAGATCGGATGCATCNATAAATACGAAGCAAGGTANTGTGNTGGTNGGNCCGGAGTCTCTTTATCNAGCAGCTTTNATCCGNGANCAAAAAGGCGATTGGCAGAAATCCTTTCANTATCTTCGTCTGATTGCCCAAGCTTACACCAATTACGATTTTGANCGNATNGCTGANTCNNTGATGNGNNTNGCTGANANATTGGNNAAAGAGGATTTGCCNANNAAATGGGGAGTNTTGCCNCGTTTTCGNTCNGGTAGTGCGGATCGNCTNCGNCTNANTCAAATTGCCGANCTTGNCNGAGGNCCNNGGTTTGCTCCNCGNGCGTTGATGGNNCTTGCNGAGATTGCNNTGAANGACNAAAANGAAGAGGANGCGATCGATGGNNTGGANCGATTNATTAATTTATANCCNGAAAATTATCTTTGTGAAAAAGCNTANTACCTNATGGCNGAAATATATCGNGGNCGAGTTGCTGGNCCNTCNTATGANCANGGNTCNACNNTGAAGGCATTNAANTTTTATNAGGATTTTCTNATCCTNTATGAAANNGNTCCNNNGATCNGTAAATANGAGAANNCNAGANNAATNCAAAANTCGNGTCNATGANTTTAANGTNAGGANAAANAATGCNGAANNCGGNAGGCANAANATGAGGGAAACTCTTGCNGCCAGTAAGGTNNAGGCNGGANAGTATNTGGAGNAGTANGGNAAATNTTTNATGACNCGNTGGAANGAANTNGGCNATNGNCCTGCCNNTNAGATNCTANAATGAGGCTATAACNNTNGCNCCNGAATCNGAAGCCGCNAAGATNGCNGANNNAAGAGTNGCTCNATTNCNAGCNACNNATGAGTAGCCAAAGAGTCCCTTATTTTTATCGATACTTATAAGTTGCGGTCTGTTTTGGGTGGGTTGCAGGTATCAAGGAATCAATACCAATGAGTATTCTCAAAAAACTTTATTTTTACAGGTACGCAATCATTCTTTGGCTCCGCAGTTGAGTGGATTTCTTAGAAGGTCAATATTGGAGGAATTAATAAAAAAATCCGCGTTGCGATTTTCCACAGAAAAAGAGGATGCTGATTTGTTGGCGGTTGTTACCCTGGTCAATTATTCCAACGCTCCGGAAGTTTTTGACAAGAGCGATACTTTTTCCGCATCAGGTTTTGGGATGGAGATTGAGGCAAACTTGGAGGTGAGCAGAGATGGCAGCAAGGTATTCTCCCAGCTTGTCAAAGGTTCTGCTTCGGTTCTAAAGGAGGATGCCATTACTCTTCCGCATGCCAGGCAAGCGAATATGGCCATGGCCCAGGATTTGGCTCGTAAGATATCATTTCTGCTCGTTAGCCAATTAAAATAACTTCATATGGATAAGGATTATAATAAGATTTTGGCTCCGTCGATTTTAGCGGGAAACCATGCACACCTTGCTGAATCTCTGAAGCTTGCGGAAGATGATGGTAGGAGATGGATTCATTTAGACATAATGGATGGGCATTTTGTTCCGAACTTGAGTTTCGGTCCACAAACCGTTGCGGATTTACGCAAGGGCTCCGGGCTTTTCTTCGATGTCCACCTGATGCTTGATCAACCCAATCTTTACTTGGAGCCTTTCATCGAGGCGGGGTCCGATTTAATTTCCATTCACCTTGAACCCCAGTACGACCACCGTAAGGCGATTAATACGATCAAGTCTTCGGGTATTCAGGCGGGTCTTGTGATTAACCCAGCGACAGAAATAGACGGACTGATTCCATTCCTTAGCGAGGTTGATTTAATCCTGTTGATGACGGTAAATCCAGGTTTTGGCGGGCAAAGCTTTATGGAATCAGTCATGGAGAAGGCCCGAAAGCTTTCTCAAATTCGAGAAGATGAAGGATTGCAATTTTTGCTTGAAGTCGACGGAGGGGTTGGACCCGAGCATGTTGACCTGTGTCTCGATGCAGGAGTGGATGTACTGGTTGCCGGTACCGCCTATTATAAAAGGGACGCGGCTGGGCGAAGGGACTTTGCCCAAATAGTTGGGGAATGCTAGTAGCCTTTAAAGGTAAGGTGCTAGCACCAAGGCAACCACTGACATAAGTTTTAAAAGGATGTTCAGAGAGGGGCCGGAGGTGTCCTTCAGTGGATCACCCACGGTGTCGCCAACTACGGTTGCTTTGTGCACATCGGATCCTTTACCGTAGGTAAGACCATTAATTTCATAGCCTTCCTCCACCATTTTCTTTGCATTATCCCAAGCTCCCCCCGCATTGGATTGAAAGAGGGCCATCAGCACTCCTGAAGCGGTTACCCCAGCTAGTAGACCTCCGAGCATCGTAGCCCCGCCTCCAAAGCCAACAACTACGGGAGTGAGGATTGCGACCATACCTGGTGCAATCATCTCTTTGAGGGCTGATTGGGTAGAAATTTCGACACACTTGCCATATTCTGCTGAGTCAATTGCGGAATCGAATTGGGCTCTATCTTCATCCGACCATTCATCGGAAGGCTTGCCCTCGTTTTTCGCCATTGCGTCAAGGGCATTGCGTAGGGCGGGAATGTCTTTGAACTGTCTTCTTACTTCTTGGATCATCGCCATGGCTGCTCGTCCGACTGCCCCCATCGCAAGTGCACTAAACAAAAAGGGTAGCATAGCTCCTATGAATAGGCCGGCCATAACGATTGGAGCCGATACATCGATGACATCGATACCCGCCGTTTCCTTAAAAGCAGCAAACAATGCCAAGGCAGTGAGTGCGGCTGAGCCGATGGCAAATCCTTTACCTATGGCAGCTGTGGTGTTACCGACCGCGTCCAATTTATCGGTTCGTTGACGAACCTCGCTTGGGAGTTCAGACATTTCAGCGATACCCCCTGCATTATCGGAAATGGGGCCATATGCATCCACGGCTAATTGAATGCCAGTGTTGGACAACATGCCTACGGCAGCGATTGCGATTCCATAGAGCCCAGCAAGCTCATGAGCCCCAACCACGGCAGCGGCAAGAATCAGAATTGGAATCGTAGTGGAAATCATTCCCACTCCAAGACCGGAGATGATGTTGGTGGCATAACCGGTTATGGATTGGTCCACGATTGCCCGGACCGGTTTTTTTTGCGTGCCGGTGTAATGTTCAGTTACAAAACCAATGGCCAACCCTGCAAGTAATCCAATGATGGTTGCCCAAAAGACTCCAATGGAGGTGAATTCGATATTCCCATATGTCCAGCTTTGAGGAAGAATTTTGTTAATTGCAAAGTAGGAGGCAACAACCATTAAGATAGCCGAGACGAATTCCCCTGTGTTAAGTGCTTTTTGGGGGTCTCCACCTTCCCTGACTTTTACGAGAAAGGTTCCAATGATAGAGGTTATGATGCCAATACCCCCCAAAACCAGAGGAAGAAGAATGGGCGAAAGACCGCTTAACTCATCAGAGAAATTGATCGAGCCGGCAACCATTGCCGCACCCAAAACCATAGTGCCGATGATCGAACCGACATAGGATTCAAACAAATCCGCCCCCATTCCAGCGACATCACCAACATTATCACCGACATTGTCAGCAATGGTCGCGGGGTTCAACGGATGATCTTCTGGAATGCCTGCCTCTACCTTTCCGACCAAATCAGCACCGACATCAGCTGCTTTTGTATAAATGCCTCCTCCAACCCGGGCGAACAGGGCAATGGATGAAGCACCGAAGGAAAAACCAGTTAGCACGGAAAGAGTTTTACCAAGTGTATCCTCACCGGCAAAGACTCCAAAGGAATTACCAAAGTAGAGGAATAATCCGCCCAAGCCCAAAATACCCAAACCGACAACGCCAAGCCCCATGACCGCTCCTCCTGAAAAAGCAACTTCCAGGGCTTTCCCGAGGCTTTCCCTAGCTGCATTAGCGGTTCGGACGTTTGCCTTCGTGGCAACTTTCATTCCAAGAAAACCGGCCAGTGCGGAACAGATTGCTCCGACCACGAATGATAGCGCAACCAAACCATCACTCTCAGGGTTCTTGCTTCCGGTCCAGTAAAGAAGAGCGGCAACGGCAACTACGAAAAAGAATAGAATTCTGTATTCGGCTTTGAGGAATGCCATTGCTCCCTCTTGAATACTTGCGGCAATTTTTGCCATCTTATCCGTTCCTTCGGGAGCCTTGTTGATTTGATTGGTTTTCCACCAAGTGAATAAGAGGGCGACAACGCCAATGGCAGGGAGGACTTGGGTCAGAGTTTCTAAGTTCATGNATTTAGCTATGATTAATGAGAAATGGAATGATTTCGACGGGCTTGTTCGAAAAAGATGNATTTTGATCGGTTTTGATCAGGATGCAAGAGTGAAGTTTGGATGAAAGAGATTCTTACTGAGGANGAGCTGAGTCCATAAATCCNGCAAAAAAAGTTATGCAAAATCTAGACGCTCGCTTCATATGCTTCAACCTTGCAAAAAGCGAGAGGATTCTCAGGATAGTAGATATGAAATCAACCTTGCTCGCACTACTAACATTTATTTTCCTTGGTTTTACTTTNTCCTGCGACAACCAATATCGNAGAAATGGAACNGCNGTCTCCAACGAAGCTAAAAGTTCTGACACCAGTTCTTTGGTGGGTTTGTCCAAAGATGCCTACCAGGTAACCGAAGACGANTATGACAATTATTTTGTCTCTCGCTACGGACTTCTGCATCAAAAGTTTTCGGATAGCCCTTTCACTGGNAGNATTGTTACNATCTCNACTGCAGCGACAGGAAACTATGTGGCGTCCGACGAATCATGGAGGCAAGGCAAGAAGGAAGGNATCAGCACGCGTTGGTTTTCTAATGGCACGAAGATGTATGAAAGAAACTACAGCGATGGAAAATGGAATGGAACGGTTACAAGATGGTGGCCCAATGGGCAGAAAATGTATGTNCGTGCCTACTCGAACGGTTTGAAACATGGGAGAGAGGCAACTTGGCGATCTGATGGCACTCCGATTGATCTGTCTGCTGCAAAGTCCCAACCCACTACTGTTGAAAAAGCNCCAGACCAGTCTGCCCCTAATGCTCCTTCCGATNCTTTGCCGACGATTGCATTCCCAGAACCTAGTTCACCGATCGTTTCCGAACCGNCGAGTCCTGTNTTTACTGACCCAATCCCTGAATCGATTTCCGATGCCCCTTCCATTGCAGCGGAGCCTGAATCTTCCCTTCCCGAACTTCCGGGATTCACTTCGGACCCAACTCCAGCACCTATCCCAGTTAGTACTGAACCTCCCGTTTTTGAACCTGTGGAACCCNCTCCTNCTTTCGANCCNCTGACCACAGATGCNCCACCCGTTTTCGANCCATTGGATNCNCCNGCTCCTGNGGAGGCAATGCCTGCACTGCCTGCAAGCGATGANTCATTACCCCCTTTGCCTGGATTTGAAAGCACTGAATCCCCGGATCTTCCCGCTTTTCCTGCTGCTGATGTAGACGCGGAGGCAATGCCGCCGCTCCCCGGCTTCCCGGAGGAGCCCGGTTTGGACACAGGTGGTTTACCCCCCTTGCCGGGGTCAACGGATGACGGTGCCGGTTTGCTTCCCTTGCCCGGTATGCCTGAACTTCCTGCGGATGACTCGGCTGATTTGCCTCCATTGCCCGGATTTCCAGCAGAGGCAACAGATGACTCTCCCGGTCTGCCTCCCTTGCCTGACTTCCCCGAATGATATCTCGGTAAGGATTGGGGGTTAGGGGAACTGTGATCCCCTTTCTTTTATCTTATTGTATTCATTTGATTTTGGTGCCCTAGATTCTTATTTGTGGAAGTCCTGTAAATCGTTCATTTTTTGAACTTTTCTTTCTTTTATGTTCGAGTCGTTTGCTTATTTAAAGTAGACCCAAGATTCATAATTTTACTTTCTTAATGAATCTTTATGTATCCAGAGACGGTCAGACTTTCGGCCCTTATTCAAAGGATCAAGCTCGCCAGTTTTTAGAGGCCGGGCAATTGCTAGCAACCGATCACGCTCTTTTGGAAGGGTCTGCGGAGTGGAGTACCTTGGGCCATCTATTGAATCAAGCTGTTCCCCTTCAAGATCCTCAAGCAACCAGCACCCCAAAACTAGAGCAGTCAGATGGAACTCAAAATCATGAATCCGCGAACTCCAATCTAAAAGCTACTCCCAAACCGACCGGAAAAAGAACCCAAAAGGTAAAGGGTTTAAATAAGCCTAAAACGATTATCATTCGACCTAAAAAAGGAATTTTCGCCCGGATTTTTTCCACCTTGATGGTTTTTACCTTCTTACTTGTTTTGGCTGTGGGTGGTGCGGTTGGAGCTTATTTTGTAATGCCAAGCCAAGTTGCACCGGTCCTAAAGAAATTTGGAGTGCCGATTGAAGATCTTTTGTCTGGAGTTGCCAGTCCCTCGACTGATCAAGAGGAGAGTTCCGCTTTAGTGGAACCCAAAAATATGGACGAGATCATAATCAGTGAGGATGCCTTGGAGACCTTACGCTTTTCCGGAATAAGAATTCAACCCATGGAGAAAGAGAAAGGTCTTCAAATTATAACTTCGCCCGATCCAGACTTAAGCATAAAGGATGAAGACTTGGGTACTCTTCTCACCCTTTCGAGTCACATCGTTTCCCTTGATCTCACGAATTCAAAGGTTACGGATCAAGGCATTGGATCGATTATGAAATTGGGTAACCTCAAGAAGCTCATTCTGGAGGGTACCACGGGTATCACCATTAATGGTGCCCGAAGTCTTACGGGTCTCGCAAAACTTGAATACCTCAATTTAATCCGGGTCAAATTGGACGATTCGTTTGTCGATGTTTTGATTGCCATGACAAACCTGAGAGAGGTCTATCTTTTTGAAACTGGTTTAAGCGAGGAGGCGGTCAATCGATTAAAAACCGCTCGCCCCAAAATGTTCGTAAATGCTGGTTAAGCCTTTTGGGTTTTGATTTTTCTCTTTCGCTCCGGAAAACAGCTTTTGCAAATTATGCACTCCAGGCCGTGGCAGGCATGAGCGGGGCAATGTTCCCTTGCATAATAGATAATCTGCAAATGCAAAGCGTTCCACCTTTTCTTTGGAAACAAACGCTTGAGATCCTTTTCGGTTTGAACGACGCTCTTTCCATTGCTCAGCTTCCATCTCTGAGCGAGTCTGTGAATGTGAGTGTCCACCGGAAAGGCCGGATGCCCAAAAGCCTGTGACATAACCACCGAAGCGGTTTTATGACCCACTCCGGGCAGAGCCTCCAAGGCTTCAAAAGAGGATGGAACTTTGCCACTGTGTTCGGAAATAAGAATTTTAGAAAGCTCAGAAATCGCGGATGCCTTACGAGGGGCGAGCCCGCATGGTCGCACGATGGCATTAATGGAATCGACCTCCAGCTTGGCCATCGCGGCGGGATTGGAAGCGAGGGAAAACAAAGCAGGGGTTACCAGGTTGACTCTGGCATCGGTGCATTGGGCAGACAAGAGTACGGCGATCAGCAAGGTGTATTCATCCACATGATCCAAGGGTATGGGGGGAGCTGGGTATAGTTCGTTTAATTGGGCATCAATGAATTGAACGCGCTCTTTTTTGTTCATCAACTTCAGTCTTTCTGTTCAAGGTGTACATCTCTGCCTAACGAATTCCAGGAGCAGAGGGAAGGAGGGTATTGGCATGTTGCCGTGATGGTGATTCTTCATTTGGCAATGCCAACTCCAATTCTGGTTCTCGGTCTTTGTGGAAAACCAAGGCTCATAATGAACCCAGACCGTTTTTTCAACCGAAGCCCAAAGGCCATTCACGCAGGGAAGTAACCCTAAAAAAAGTAAAACCAGATTCCTGTGCATGATTGATTCATTGCATCCTATCTTTTGATCCTTTGCGAGCACCTATACTTTCTTAGGTTACCCTGCCGATAGTATCATGCGGGACAAAACGGCACACCCGAGTCGTGTTTAGGGCAATGCCATGTCACAAATACCTGCTTTACTTCATGGGAATGCCTGTTTTAAAGGGAATCCTTGGTCGGTTGAGTTACGAATAATTCGGAACGCAACCTGCAACTCAATGAAGCATGAACATTGATCCGGAAAAATTCACCGAGCTTGGAATCTCCGCGATTCAGGAAATGGCGGAAGTAGCCAAACGGAATCGACAGCAGGAAGTCGAGGTTTGGCATCTTCTCTCCGCTCTGTTGGCTCAGGAAAATGGAATTGTTCCCGCACTTCTTGAGGAAATGGGAATCGGCAGTGCCCCAGTGCAACTCTCTTTGCAACGTGAACTGAAGAACTTGCCGAAAATTGCGGGTGACATAAACACGGCTCGATCCTATGCATCTTCAGCTTTGACGGAGGCGGTGGAAAAGGGGCAGAAAATTTCTAAGGATATGCAGGATGATTATATCAGCACCGAGCACCTATTACTCGGGTTGGCTGCGGTTGGCAAGCCTGCCACCTTCAAACAATTTTTAAAGAATTTCGAGCTCTCGGAAAAGAAAATCAAGGATACTCTGCAAAACATGAGAGGGGGACAGAAAGTGACCTCCAAGACGCCGGAAAACTCTTTTCGTGCACTCAAAAAATATGGCATCGACCTTGTCGAACAGGCCAAGTCGGGCAAGCTGGATCCCGTCATCGGTCGTGATGCGGAGATTCGCCGGGTTATCCGTATCCTCTCCCGAAAGACCAAAAATAATCCGGTTCTCATTGGAGAGCCGGGAGTTGGAAAGACTGCGATTGTGGAAGGTCTTGCCCAGCGAATCGTTCGCGGGGATGTACCGGAAGGCCTTAAAGACAAGACCATTTTTACCCTGGAAATGGGTTCCCTTCTGGCCGGTGCGAAATTTCGTGGAGAATTTGAGGAACGGCTCAAGGCGGTTCTTACTGAAGTGAGTAAAGCGGAAGGCAGGATCGTTCTTTTCATTGACGAGATGCATACCATCGTGGGTGCCGGTAAGGCGGAGGGTGCGATTGATGCGGGCAATATGCTTAAGCCCATGCTCGCTCGAGGTGAACTGCACTGCATTGGTGCCACCACTCTCAACGAATACCGTCAGCACATTGAAAAAGACGCCGCATTGGAGCGTCGCTTCCAGACCGTCCTTGTCGACCAGCCCAATGTACAGGATACCATTTCGATTCTGCGTGGTTTACGAGAGCGCTTTGAAATTCATCACGGGGTCAACATCAGGGACGAAGCCTTAGTGAATGCTGCGGTCCTTTCCAACCGCTACATTTCGGATCGTTTTCTTCCCGACAAAGCGATTGATCTGGTGGATGAGGCCTGTGCCATGATTCGTACCGAACTGGACAGCATGCCCGCGGAACTCGATGAAATTAGTAGGCGTGTGCTGCAACTCGAAATTGAGGAGACCGCCCTTAAGCAGGAGAAAGACAAGTCCAGCAAGGATCGTCTTGAAAATTTGCGCAAAGAACTCGGTAACGCTCGGGACAAAATGGAAACCATCAAGCGAAGATGGGAAAACGAACGCAAGGGGATCGATGATGTTCGTGTCTTGCGTGAGCAGATCGAATCCATGCGTGCAGAAATGGAGCGAGCCGAACGGGCTTACGATTTAAACCTGGTGGCGGAGCTGAAGCATGGGAAGCTGCCCACCTTAGAAGCAGAATTGGATGCCCTTGAAAAGACAGAGAAAAAAGAAGACTCCATTCTTAAGGAAGAGGTCACATCCGAGGAAATCGCTGATATTGTGGCTCGCTGGACCGGTGTGCCGGTGACCAAGTTGATCGAAGGAGAACGGGAAAAAATTCTCCGTTTGCAAAGTATTTTGCACGAACGGGTAATCGGGCAAGAAGAGGCTGTCGATGCTGTGTCCGAAGCCATTATGCGAGCCCGTGCCGGAATCAAGGACCCAAACCGTCCAATCGGCTCCTTTCTTTTTCTGGGTCCAACCGGAGTCGGTAAGACTGAGTTGGCCAAGACTTTAGCAGAGAGTCTCTTCGACAGTGAGAACAATGTTGTGCGCATCGATATGTCCGAGTACATGGAAAAGCACTCAGTTGCCCGATTGATCGGAGCCCCGCCTGGTTATGTCGGATACGAAGAGGGTGGACAGCTTACTGAGGCGGTTCGGAGGAAACCTTACTCCGTCATTCTCTTTGACGAAATCGAAAAGGCTCATCCGGATGTCTTTAATGTTCTCTTACAACTCATGGATGACGGCCGCCTAACCGACTCCCAGGGTAGAACGGTCGACTTTAAGAATGCGGTGGTGATTATGACCTCCAATGTGGGAAGTCGCTATCTTCAGGATAATTTGATCGACAATGAAATTTCCGAGTCAGCCCGTGAATCGGTGATGGCGGCCTTACGTGATCATTTTCGCCCTGAATTTTTAAACAGGATTGATGATGTTGTTCTTTTCAAACCACTTTCACTGGAAGAAATTACCGAGATCGTTGATCTTCTGCTTGCCGGCTTGAACAAACGACTCGAAGACCGGAAGGTCTCCGTCGTCTTCTCCTCCGCTGCTAAGAAATGGATTGGAGAAAAGGGCTACGATCCGACTTATGGTGCCCGTCCCCTGAAAAGGTTTTTACAAAAGCAGGTTGAGACTCAACTTGCCCGGGCCCTGGTTGCGGGTGAAGTGGAAGAGGGAAGTGAGGTTGCTTTTTCGGTCAAAGATGACGAACTGGTGATGAAGGTGGGGTGAGTAGTTCTTCAACGGATTTATCGATTACTCTTTTGTTAATCATTAGGTAAATCACTGCGTAGAATGTGAACCCGCAAAGAGTGATTGCCGATAGTCCCGGATCACTAGCAATGCCTAACTCATCTGCCTTTTCGATGAGATAGGATTTGCAGCCCCATGTTACCATCATTGCCCCGATGAGGGTGGCGGAAAAGAGCTTTAGGAACCGACGGAAAAATACCTCAGCGATTTTATTTTTTGAAAAGCCTAGGAGTAGAAGGTTCCGTGCAGGCTCTGATGCCCGGTTGACCACCAGTCTGAAACTGCTGACAAAGGTGGAAATGGATAGAAGCGAGATGATCGAACCGATACCAAGCATTCCGACAAAAAGTCCGCTGAGGNCTTTTTTGATAAGGTCCTGTTCGGGGAATTCTCGATTCATTTCGTACCCCATTTCTTCAATGAGGGTGAGAAGGGCAGGGGAAGGCGTGTCGGTCACTTCGAGGATGATTCGGGAGTGTCCATTGGAGAGTTTTGGTTTTGCCAAGGCTTGAGGGGCGGGCATTCGGTTGGCCGGTTGATCGAGAGGGGAGACTTCCCATTCTGAGAACCCGGTTTCGTTCTGCAATTCAGCCAAAGCGGAAGGTGCGATAGGTGGCCCATGAATGGCACCGTCTTTCCAAAGGAAGAGGAAATTACCAGCATCGGGTTGTCCGTATTTTTGATTGGCCCANGTCAAAAAACTTTCAGGTACGAGCACGCTGTTAATGCGTTTGCTGAAGGCAACAAAGCGGCCTTCCANGGTAGTCTCGCGGGTTTTGCCGATGAAGATTTCGATTGGCATCCCGGTGGCCGCCTCCGTGGAGAGCGGAGGATATTCGACCCGAGATGGGGCGAGTCCAAAGTTCCAAAGATCGAGGTAGAACTTGGGAACCATGATGGGNACTAGGGATGAGTTTTCTTCCCACTGCCATTCCTGAGGAATGAAATCGAGAAATTCGTCCGGAATCGATTCGAAGAACAAATCGGCCTTGGCCGCGGCTCCAAGTCCAACGGTTCCGGNTGGCCAGATGTACACGGTGACGGGAAACTGGTTGCGGGTAAATCCGCCCAAGCGGCGGACNCCTTCCGNTTGTNGGATCGCAAGAAGCTCTTCGGGGGTAAAGGTTTCGTCNTTCTTGCCAAGGTTGGCCAGGGCTCCTCCTTNTANCTTCTTGTTTAGNGTGAAGTAGTTTTTTGGGCCTTCGTTTTGNTTGAGNTAGTCGTTGGCGTCCTGGTAAAATTGCAGGGCAAGCANNAGNAGAGTNGTACCCATGAGGCAACCGAGNGATGCCACCCAGAGTTCACGACGGGGACCTGCCACTTGGAGGCTTGCCTGCAGAATGGACTGGCTGAATGAATCTTTCACAACTCGATCCTTTGATCAAATGTGATGGGCGGGGTAGACCCGAGTGAAGATACGAGTAGACCCGCCTGGTTGCCTCGAACGACTTCCTCGATCAGGGAGCAGGCGTTGAGTTGGTTGCCCTCGTCGAGGTGACTGAATGGCTCATCCAGCATGAGGAGTTGGAAAGGCTTTCGGAGTGCCCGAACCAGGGCCATGCGCTGCCGTTGTCCCTGAGAGAGTGTGGACAGGCTTTGATCCAAAAAGGGGGTCATTCCCAACCGTTCCGTCATTTCTTCAACCGATGGTGCGGATGGGTTNATCCTTGGTAAGAGATTGAGGTTGTCTCGTGCGGTTAAGTTTGGAAAGAGCCTCAGGTCCTGAAATTGAAGGGAAATTCGTTCTCTGCGGATCGCTTCCCACTCTGCAAGGGAAAATCCCCGGAGTGATTTTCCTTCGAGCTTAGCTTCTCCTGNATAATCCNNACGCAAACCGTAAAGGATATGGAGAAGCGTGGACTTTCCCATCCCGGACTGAGCGGAAAAGAGAACCTTTGATTGGGGCTCTATTTTTAGNTCGTTCCTCCAAACAGCCGAGGATTCCACNATTCGATCGGGCAGGGGATGGGGGACTAGCTTTTCGAGTTCGATCAGCATGGGAGCAGGGAGAGAAGATTACCTCCGAAAAGGGCGTTTCTTTGGNTGGGGTTGAGGTTCGTATTGCTGAGGACCTCTTCCTGGAGTAGGGAAAAATCAGGATGGCTCTGCTNGGCAGGGTAGATGCGAAGGGGGAAGTCGGTACCCCAGAGAATCTTTTCGCATCCCACCACATCAATCAATTTTTGGTACAGGGTTGGTTCGTAGAGCAAGGGGCAGGCGGAGAGATCATAATAAATGTTTGTCACCTCCCTGCGAACTTTGGGATTCAATTCGAAAAAAGGAAAGAGACCACCGGCATGGGAGAGAATGATCTTGAGTTCAGGGAATTCTCGGGCCAGCCAATGAAACTCATTGTAGGGAGTGGGCACCCGTCCAGGNTAGTCGTGTCCGACTTGTTCGGTCACATGGAAATTGANGGGCCACCCATTTTCCGAGGCAAAGCTTAGGCAAGCTTGCCATTCNTNGGATTTAAGATCGGTTCCCTGNACTCCCGGGTGGCATTCTCCGATCCCTTGAAAGCCTTGTTCCTGATATCTTTTCAGATCGTCGGTGGGGCTTTTCGAGCCTGGGTGTAGGGAAGCGAAGGCGATGAATCGATCGGGATATTCTTCGATGAGTTGTCTACTCCAATCGTTTTGTAATCTGCAAGTTAACGGGTTTTCCCAGTACCAGCCAAGCACCACGACTTGATCAACCGAAGCCTTGTCCATTTCCTCGAGCATGCCTTCCTTTGTTGCCCAACTTTGAATTCCNGGCTTTCCGTTGGGAAGAACAAGCGCAAGCCAATGGTCTTCATTGTACTCTTGGGCGAACGCCTTTGGATCCCGGGCGACATTCGGGGGGAAGTAATGGGTGTGGGCGTCNACGATCACAATTCTTAGAATGTGGAACGAAGTGAAAGTGGGTAAAGCTCAAAATGCGAGGGAGATCACAAGATCACCCTTTCGCTTAACTCGAAGGAGATTCCTTGGACTTACTTTCGGGAACCCCGCCAAGCTTTAGGGATAGGGACGCTTCGATGAAGGAAGCGAACAAGGGATGAGCCTTGTTCGGTTTGGATTGAAATTCGGGATGGAATTGAACCCCAACAAACCAAGGATGGTTTTGTACTTCGACGATTTCTACAAGATCTCGGTCCGGGTTGGCCCCCGATACGATCAGCCCAGCGGATTCGAGATCCTTGCGATAGGAATTGTTGAATTCGAAGCGATGACGATGGCGTTCGGAAATTTCCTCTTTCCCGTATGCGGCATAAGCAAAGCTGTCTTTTTTGAGGGAGCATGGGCATGCCCCCAAGCGCATGGTGGCACCTTTGTCTTTGAGGTCTTTTTGATCATCCATGATGTGAATCACTGGATCCGGGGTCTCTTCATCGAATTCTTCGCTGTTTGCATTTTCAAGCCCCAATACATTTCGAGCGAAATCGATCACTGCAATCTGCATGCCGAGGCATAGCCCGAAATAAGGAATCCCTTGTTCCCTGGCGTATTTAGATGCCAAAATTTTCCCTTCGGTTCCCCGGTCTCCGAACCCTCCTGGTACAAGAATTCCGTTGAGTTCGGAAAGATGGGCCTCTGGGCCGTCCCGTTCGATGTCTTCGGCGTCGATGTGAATGACTTCGACCGCACAGTCGTTCCGGATACCACCATGGACCAAGGATTCGTTTACGGACAGGTAAGAATCCTGAAGATCCATATATTTCCCAACCATGCCCACACGAACCTTGTGCTTTGGGTTGAGCAGTCGATGAACGACCTCTTCCCATTCGTCTTGTTTGGGTGCGGGTGCGTCCAGGCCTAAAAACCGGGTAACAAGTTTGTCCAAACCCTCTTTCTTGAGCATGTGAGGAAGCTCGTAAATGGAGTGAGCCACATCCATCTCTTCAATCACTGCTTCCTTGGGAACACTGCAGAATAAGCTGAGTTTTTCTCTAATTTCTTCCGTCATCGTCTGCTCAGTTCGGCAAATCAAAATATCGGGTTGGATGCCAATCTCGCGAAGCTTCGCAACACTCTGCTGAGTGGGTTTGGTTTTGAGTTCACCCGCTGCTCGTAAACTTGGCAAAAGAGTCATGTGGATGAATAAAACATTTGCCTTCCCGACTTCGCTGGCAAATTGGCGCATCGCTTCGGTGAAGGGAAGCCCTTCAATGTCTCCAATCGTACCGCCAATCTCTGTGATCAGGACATTGACGCCNTCNCCAGCCGCATAGATCCGGTCTTTAATCTCATTGGTAACATGAGGAATCACTTGAACGGTTTTGCCCAAATAATCACCCCTTCTTTCCTTACGGATCACCGATTCGTAGATTTGCCCGCTGGTCAGGTTATTGAAGCGGGAAAGTTTGCCTGAGGTGAATCGCTCGTAATGGCCAAGGTCTAGGTCGGTCTCCGCACCATCGTCCAAGACATAGACTTCTCCGTGCTGAAAGGGGCTCATGGTGCCAGGGTCTACGTTGAGGTAGGGGTCGAATTTTTGGATCCGGGTGGTTAGCCCACGCTGTTCAAGCAAAGCCCCCAACGCTCCGGAGGTCAGACCCTTTCCCAGAGAGGAGACGACTCCTCCAGTTATAAATATGTACTTCATGTTTGAGTTCCCCGCATTTGAATTACAATCATACGAGCCTCGTTAAACTTGCAACCATCTTTTGTTAAAGTTGAGCCCATCCCTTTAAATTCAAGGATAAGCGAGATGTAGTATTAATCCTGCTAATTGCCTGTACTTATATCGTTAAGTTGACCTTTTTTTAACTCGTCATTAGTTTATGCAGGTCAAAGAATCATCCATAATGTGTATTTGTCGATATGTTTTCTAGCTCCCTAGGTAAGAAATACTTGATGGCTCTGACGGGCATTGTCCTGATTGGATTCGTTTTCGTGCACATGGCCGGAAACCTGCAGATCCTTCTAGGCCAAGAATCGATCAATGCCTATGCTCACGCCCTGCAAACCCTACCGCTGCCGATTTTGTGGGGCTCCCGGATCTTTCTCTTGGTTTGCGTGGTTTTGCATGCCTGGACCGCGTATGCCTTAATTGTGGAAAACCGCAGGGCACGTCCCGATGCCAATGAAGTCGAGGTCACCAAAAGAGCTGGCTTATCTTCCCTCAAAATGGGAATCACCGGATCGATTTTGCTTTCATTCATTGTTTTCCATCTTCTGCATTTTACGATCCGCACCATTTATCCTGAATACGGAGAACTCATGACGCTTGTTGGTTCCTCGGACGAAAGTCCCATTCATGATGTTTATTCCATGGTACTCGCGGGCTTTCAGCACACTGCGATCTCTCTTTTTTACATTGTAGCTATGTTTTTGCTTTGCACCCATCTTGCCCATGGAGTCTCAAGTGTGTTTCAATCACTTGGATTGCGTTCCGAATCCTGGCGACCTTACTTGGATCTTGCTGCGAAAGGATACGCCTGGGTGATTTTCTTAGGTTTTTCGATTGTTCCTCTTGCCGTTTTGGCCCAAAAGTTTGAGCTCATCTCATTTTTCGAACCAACTTTATTTTCCGCGGCTTTGGCTCTCCATCAATAATTTATATCCTGTAGCATATGATACTTGACTCAAAAATCCCCGATGGACCCATAGCAGAAAAGTGGGACAATCACCGCTTCTCTTCCAAACTCGTCAACCCCGCGAATAAGAGGAAATACCGAATCATCGTAGTGGGATCCGGATTGGCAGGTGGATCTGCAGCTGCCACGCTAGGCGAACTGGGCTACAATGTTGATTGTTTTTGTTATCAGGATTCCCCTCGTCGAGCCCATTCCATTGCTGCACAGGGCGGGATAAATGCGGCCAAAAATTATCAAAATGACGGGGACAGCATTTATCGTTTATTTTACGACACCGTNAAAGGTGGNGACTTTCNNGCTCGCGAATCCAATGTCTATCGCCTGGCCCAGGTNAGCACCAACATCATCGACCAGTGNGTGGCTCAAGGCGTACCTTTCGCCCGCGAGTACGGAGGGCTTTTGGCTAACCGTTCCTTTGGCGGTGCTCAAGTNAGCCGAACTTTTTATGCTCGTGGCCAAACCGGCCAACAGCTTTTACTCGGAGCCTACAGTGCGTTGAGCCGTCAGATTTCCACGGGTCAAGTCAAGATGCACACCCGCTCCGAGATGCTTGATCTTGTAGTTGTCGACGGCCATGCCAAAGGAATCATCACTCGCAACCTCGCCACCGGTGAAACGAAGGCTTGGACTGCAGATGCGGTGGTGCTTTGCACCGGCGGGTATGGAAATGTTTACTATCTTTCCACAAATGCAATCGGTTGTAATGTCACTGCTGCCTTTCGGGCTTACAGGCATGGTGCGGGTTTTGCNAACCCCTGCTTTACTCAAATTCATCCGACTTGCATNCCTGTTTCNGGTGATCACCAATCNAAGTTAACCCTGATGTCGGAGTCTTTGAGAAATGACGGTCGCGTTTGGGTTCCCAGGGATGCTCAGGATTGNGCAATGAATCCCAATGACATCTCGGAGGACGCTCGTGATTATTACCTTGAGAGAAAATACCCTAGCTTCGGCAACCTCGCTCCGCGTGATATNTCAAGCCGTTCGGCCAAGGAAGCTTGTGATGATGGCAGGGGGGTTGGTCCCGGAGGAAAAGGGGTTTATTTGGATTTTTCTGATGCAATNTCCCGTTTGGGCGAAGACACAATTCGAGAGCGATACGGGAATCTTTTTCAAATGTACGAACGCATCACCGGGGAAAACGCATACCAAAGACCCATGCGCATCTATCCGGCGATCCATTACACCATGGGTGGCTTATGGGTTGATTATAACCTCATGACGACGATCCCCGGTTGCTTTGCTCTGGGCGAGGCTAATTTTTCTGATCATGGAGCCAATCGTTTGGGTGCGAGTGCATTGATGCAGGGACTCAGTGACGGATATTTTGTGATCCCTTACACCATTGGTGATTACTTGGCTNGTTCCGGTGCAGGTTCGATAAGTCCTGATGGTCCAGAAGTCAANGAAGCCATGGACTCGGTTAAGCAACGGGTCGATCAATTAACTTCGGCNAGCGGCAAGCGTTCTTCNCGTTCCTATCATAAGCAGCTTGGTCAAATCATGTGGGAGTATGCCGGCATGACCCGAAATGAAACGGGTTTGAAGAAAGCCATTGGCGAAATNCAGGACTTGCGCNACGACTTTAATAAGAATCTCCAAGTGCCGGGTTCAAATGAAACTCTCAACGCAGAACTCGAACGAGCNGGTCGTGTGCGAGACTTCCTCGATTTCGGGGAACTTTTGTGCAGAGATGCTCTCGAAAGAAAAGAATCCTGNGGGGGACATTTCCGNGANGAGTATCAAACGGAGGATGGAGAAGCGACGCGNGATGACGAAAATTNNGCTCACTCTGCGGTTTGGGAATTCAATGGCGACGGTAAGGTNCCCACCCGTCATCAAGAGGAATTGCAGTTCGAAAATGTAAAACTTGCGGTTCGTAGTTACAAATAACTGAAATGCAGTGAGACTTNTACTCAGAGTTTGGAGGCAAGAAAATGCCGATGACCCAGGTCGGTTCGAAACCCATCAATTGGATGAGGTTTCGGAAGACTCCTCCTTTTTGGAAATGTTGGACCAGTTAAATGAGCAGTTGCTTGAAGAGGNAATCGAGCCGGTTGTTTTTGATCATGATTGCCGAGAGGGAATATGCGGAAGCTGNTCCCTGACCATCAACGGTTTGCCCCACGGNCCGGAAGATTCAACCACCACCTGCCAACTCCACATGAGAAAGTTCAAAGATGGCGAGACGGTTACGATCGAACCTTTTCGAGCACGTGCCTTTCCCGTGGTTAGGGATTTGGTGGTGAACCGTACAGCTTTCGATCGAATCACTCAGGCTGGGGGATTCATCACCGTTCGAACAGGGAGTGCTCCTGATGGAAATGCGTTACCGGTTCCCAAAGATGCNTCTGATGAAGCCATGGATGCGGCAGCCTGNATNGGTTGCGGGGCTTGTGTTGCTTCCTGTAAAAATGCATCAGCAATGCTTTTCACTTCCGCCAAGGCNGGTCACCTCAATCTGCTTCCACAAGGAAAGGCAGAAAAAGACAAAAGAGTCCTTGCCATGGTGCAGGCAATGGATGACTCGGGNTTTGGCAACTGTAGAAACTACGGAGAATGCTCGGCGGCATGCCCCAAGGACATATCCTTGGACTTCATCGCCAAGTTGAATCGGGACCACGCCAAAGCNAAGCTTAAAAAGCTTTTCAGTTAAGNGAGGATAGTCCGTGACCNTGAAAAGGGTTGCGAGTTTGCCCAACCTTTGGATGATNGTGNGGCATGTCAATTGATGAAAAGCAGGTTACTTGGGGAGGGAGGTTCTCCGCAAACCCCGATGCCTTGATGCAAGTATTTGGCGAGTCGGTCTCGTTTGATATGCGTTTGGCCGTCTACGATCTCAAGGGTAGTTTGGGTCATGCGTCCATGCTTGCTCATGTAGGTTTGTTGAGCCCTGAGGAATTCCANGANATANAGTNTGGGATCAAGGAATTATTTGAAGAGGTTCAAGAGGATGATTTCCCCTGGAAGCTTGAACTTGAGGATGTGCACATGAATCTCGAGCAAGCTCTTCGAGCCAAGACCGAGGCAGCCGACAAGCTGCATGCCGGTCGAAGTCGCAACGATCAGGTGGCAACGGATATGCGATTGTTTTTCAAAGATGCCTGCGATCAACTGAAAACAGGAATTGAAGGCTTGATGATGGCTCTGCTCAGCTTGGCAAAAAGATACGCGGAACTGCCTATTCCCGGTTACACGCACTTGCAACGGGCTCAACCTGTAACGGTCGGCCATCATCTCCTCGCTTACCTTGAATCACTTGGCCGGGATTATGAGCGTTTTTCGCAAGTCGCTGAGCACGCCAATGTATGTCCGCTTGGATCTGGTGCCATTGCCGGATCCACTTTACCGCTNGATCGCGAATTTGCCGCCAAGGCACTTGGTTTTGTCGATGAAAACGGAAATGCGAGGATCACTCCCAATGGGATGGATGCGGTCGCGGACCGTGATCTCTTNATCGAGTTTTCCAGTGCCTGTTCAACCTGTTCCCTNCATTTGTCCAGGTTGGCCGAAGATGTAATCCTTTGGAATTCGGTCGAATTTGGGTTTATCGAGTTACCCGACACCTTCACCACCGGCTCATCTTTGATGCCCCAAAAAAAGAACCCCGATTCCTTTGAATTAATTCGGGGCAAGACGGGACGGATCTTGGGTAACCTCACCANCCTGCTGATTACGATTAAGGGCCTGCCTCTTACCTACAACAGGGATCTTCAAGAGGACAAACCCCCGGTCTTTGATTCTCTCGATCAATTGAGCCAATGCTTGGCAGTGGCGGCAGGTTGCTTGCAGGCNAGTTCCTTTAATGANAAAAAATGNAAGGAAGCCGCCTCTGACCCNTTGCTTTTGGCCACGGATCTCGCCGATTACCTCGTTGAAGCGGGTCTTCCCTTCCGGCAGGCTCATCATGCGGTGGGTGCCTTGGTTGCGTTAGCTGAGGAAAGAGGTGTTTCCTTGCCCGAGTTGTCCGATGAAGATGCTCTGGGAGTTTGCGAATTCCTCAAGGGGCATTGGCGTGAAGTCTTCGATTTGAAACGAGCTTTTTCCAAAAGGGAAAAACCGGGGATGCCCGGCCCGGGACAAATTTCATCCCGGATTGAGTTCTGGGAAAAATTGCTTGCATCTTGACTTTCGCCCCATGCTCCAAAGCGTCTCGGGCTTACTTTTACTTTTTATTCTCTTTGGTTCCCTGTTCTTGGATGCCCGGGTTTGGACGACCCGGGACGGAACCAAGTCTCAAGGAGAATTAATCGAAGTCGAAGGTGATAGAATTGGAATCCGGATCCATGATCGCGACTACCATTTTTCAATCAACCGATTCAGCGACCAAGACCAGGACTATGTTAGGCAGTGGGCGGAAGTATCCCGATGTCCANTATGCCTGCGAGGTCTTCGAGGTAANACCAAGCGGACCAGNACGGATGAGTTTCATGCTGAATGTTTTCGCTGTATGGTTTGTGCCAAGGGTTTTGTNGGGGGAGAACGCTTCCAGCTTGACCCATGGGGAGGGTTGTCTCACCTCCATCACGGCAAGGCTCTTGCATCCTGTGGNTCCTGTTCGCGTTTTTTCGTCCGTAGTAAAGCGAAACCCGCTCAGTTATTTGCGGATGGTCGCGTAAGCTGCGAAACTTGTTTTCAGGATGGAATCCTGGATCAGCGTTTGCTCGAAAAAGTACTTCTTCGCATCAAGCCTGTGATGCGAGAATTAGGGCTTTCCGAACCCAAGGGCAGTTTGTCTTTGCACATGGTCGATCAGAACATTCTGAGCCGCGAAGCGCTTAAGATCAATGCTCGAGGTAATTTGCGAGGACTAACCCTGACCAAGTACAAAGTGGTTGGTCAGCGGGGGCAAGTGCGTGCGACCTTTGACCATAAGATCTATGTTTTGTACGGCCTGCCGCATATTGAATGCGTTTCCGTATTGGCTCACGAATGGGCCCATGTTTGGCTGAACGAACGGTTTATCGAGTCGACGCCTCCGGTAATCGAAGGGTTTTGCAATCTCGTTTCCGAGCATGCACTGGGCCAAGAGAAGAGTAAGCTATCTTCTATCATAAGGGAAAATATGATCAAGAGCGACAGCCCCGTTTACGGAGCGGGTTATCGCCGGATGAAGCAAAGGCTTGCCCAAATCGGATGGTCCGTTTTGTTAAAGGAAATGAAGGCAAAATCCTCACCCCCCTAATCTCAAGTCATGAAAATAGATTCACACCATCACTTTTGGAAATATGACCCGGTCACCTACTCGTGGATGAACGAAAAAATGGGTGTTCTGAAAAAAGATTACCAGCCCGAAGACTTAAAGGCGGAGATCAACTCCTCAAACATCGATGGGGTCATATCCGTACAGGCCGATCAATCGATGAGGGAAACCGATGACTTGCTTAAGCACGCGAACGAGCACTCGTTTATTCAAGGTGTGGTGGGCTGGTTTCCTCTGGCTGAACCCGAATTGGAAGGGCTGTTGGAGAGATATGCTTCCAATCCTTGGCTAAAGGGTGTTCGCCATGTCGTGCAGGATGAACCGGACGACCGGTTCATTTTAGGCGATGCCTTTAATGCGGGAATTCGGAGACTTAAGCCACACAACCTCGTCTATGACATTTTGATTTATGAACGCCAGCTAGGGGCATCGATTGAGTTCGTGGATCGGCACCCCGGACAGGTCTTCGTGTTGGATCATGTGGCCAAACCACGCATCGGAGACCAAGTTATCGAGCCTTGGAAAACCCAAATGTTCGACATGGCCAAGCGCGAGAATGTCTATTGCAAGCTTTCCGGAATGGCCACCGAGGCCGATTGGCAAAGTTGGACGAAAGAGGACCTCTGGCCTTACATGGAGATTGCCCTGGAGGCTTTTGGCCCCGCACGAATGATGCTTGGTTCGGATTGGCCGGTTGCTCGTCTTGCGGTCGAATACGGAGACTGGATGAACCTATGCAGAGAATCCATTTCCTCTCTCAGTGAGACCGAGCGAGCCTTGGTTGAGGGCGGGGTGGCTGCCCAAGCCTACGATTTGTAAGCCCCCTTCCTTATCTTTGGTAAATGGGTAAGTAGTGGTACTTGACCGCCAAAGCGAGGATGGCCATGGTCGTGGAATAGACCTCGCCATGTCCTGCCTCTGAACCCGTGCCTTGCCAGGACCCGCTCCCTTTTTGCATTCCAAGCAAGAGCGACTCCACCTTATCTCTTGCGGTTGTGGAATACTCTTCACCACGCTGGTACATTCCCTGGGCATAGTAATAGGTCCCGTAGAAAAAGAACTTTTTTCCTTTCTGTGGATCGTTCTCCAACAACCAGTCAGCTGCTCCTTTAACAAAGGGAGACTCGTATTGACCGCAAACCTGCATCGCTAAGAGACCGGCGGCGGTGGTTGCATAATCGGGGTGCCCACCCGGTTGGTAGGCGAATCCGGAAACCTTTTTCACCGGTTGGCCTTGGTCGTCGAGGGAGGACCAATAGGATCTCCGCAAATAGCCGATCGCTTCTTCGATGGCCGTGGAAGGAACTTTAAGTCCGGCATTTTTCGCCGAGCGGAGTGCCATCAACTGCCAAATCGTAACCGATAGGTCGGCGTCTTTTGAGTCAGGGGAGTACCTCCAACCGCCCTGATGGGAGGCGCTTTTGGTGACGGCTTGCGAGCGCAGAATCAGTCCGATGGCTGATTCGCATCTTTTCAGGATCAGTTTGTCGTTTTCATCATCCATGCCCATTCCCAGCATTTCGGAAAGCATCAGGGTAATGATTCCGTGTCCATACATCCGTCCATTATCCTTTTTACCGAAATACCCGTTCTCATCTTGCCTGTCTTCCTGAAGAACGAAGTCCAGAGCCTTTCTCATCACCCGCCCTTTGTCGTTGGGATTAATCGGTTGGTTCCCAACAGCGGCCATCGCCATAAGCGAGAGTGCTGTCATAGTCGTGTCATGGCCACGATCAAGAATCGCTCCATCTCCGCGTTGTTTTTGCATGAGAAAGCCCATCGCCTTGTCGATCGCCTTGTCTACCTGGTCCGGTTTGAACGGATTGCCTTCGTCCAAGGAGCCTCCTTCGCTATCTTGTCCGAAAGCAGAAAGTGCAAAGAGCAAGAGCAGAAGGCTCAGCAATGAGGAATTTTTTTGCATAAGATTCATCTCCGGGTTTGGCGGGACTTATCGGACATCGCCCGGAAATAGGCTTCCACTCGATTGCGAAACTCTCCCGAAACAGCCTCTCTTTTCCCGCCCATTAAATCCTTGGCCAATTTGGGGGGAAGCTGGTTCCACTCGAGTTCGGAGTTGTTTTCCAAATTGGGTATAGGCAAATCCTGTAAGGCAATCCTAGCTGCTGAATCAATTTCCGAACCATCTCCTGAGTTCATTTGACTGCTTTCCACCAACACGGACTGCTCATCAATCCTGGATGCAGCCATAGCTAAGGCTTGAGCTTGAGCCGCCTGTGACAAAGCTTGGGCGACTTGATTGAGTGCCTGAGCAGAGGAAGAGGAGGAGGACTGTCCGGGGCCTGAAGATGATTGCCCGGAGCTAGGCTCCTGAGAAGGTGGGCCTGGTTCCCCGGGTTCCGAAGAGCTTGCAGGTGTTGGTGCTTGAGCCAGGTCCTCCAAGGGCGTTGCAGCGGAAGGACTTGACTCCGGATTTTCACTTAAAAAAGGACTCTCCAGTGAATGCAGTGCCTGATCGAGAGCGTCCAGGGTTTGGGCCAATGCTTGTGCGGTTTCCGGATTCGTCAATGGTGAGTTTTCTTCGGTGCTGCCGGGATTCCCCAACTCTTGTTGGGCGAGTGCCTCATCAACGGACATGTCCCCGGATGTGGGTTCGCCGAGTGAGGAGGATTCATCCAGAGAGTCGAGTGCATCCACTTGGGTTTCGATCGCATCGTACGCTTTGGCCAAGGCTTCACTTGAACCGCTGGGGGAATTCATGTCTTCCGAGGTCTCCGTGGGGTTGTTTTCCGCAAATGAGGGATCCTGAGGAAATGCTTCTGCGAATGACTCGGCGGATTTTGCTAATTCGGAAGCTTCCGTTGCGGCCTCGAGACTTGTCTGTGCCTGCTCGCTTGCATCCTTTAAGGCTTCTTGTGCAGCTTGCATTTCATCCAAAGCGTTTTGTTCGGCTTCTTGAGCCGCTTGCAAAGCTTCATTATCTGAAAGGGTTTTTTGAGTGTTGGGCTCACCCGGTGAATCGTTGGCCTGGGCTTGCTGTTGGGTGGATTCAGCATGTTCTTTGGCCTGGGCGGCTTGTTCCCGTGCTTCTTGAAAGGATTCCTCCGCCCCTTCGGCAAGTTGTTGCGCAAGTTCCGCCACCTCAGCGAACGATTCGGCGGCCTCCTGGGCTTCTTCAGAAAAGTCCTGTGCAGCTTCTGCGATTTCCTCAAATGTAGGGTGAGAGTCGACGATTTCCTGAGCACTTTGGGCGGCTTCCTGTAACTCACTTTGAGCTTCTTCAGCGAGTGGTATTTCACCGGATGCTTCTTCAACACCTTGGCTTTCAGTAAGCTCGATCGCTTCCTCCGCCAAATCATCCAGTTGTTGTGAAAGCTCTTCGTTTTGAAGCTCCTGGGCGGCCGAGGCTACCTCCATTGCAGCTTCTTCTGTTCCCTGGGCAATCTCTTCCAGTGCATGCGCAGATTCTTCGTTACCGAGTCGTTCCTCATGCCTCGAGGCCCGACCCAAATCCTCGGCCGCTTCCACCAAATCCTGCCCTAGTTCAACTTGGTCATTTTGGGCCTTGGCCAAGGCTTCGAGCTGCGGTTCGACATCCTCTTGGAGCGCGGAAAGCTGTTCGGAAATATCCTGAGCTTGNTGAGCCAAATCGTCTGCTTTTTCCGCCGCTTTTTTCGCTTCTTGCATGGCCTTTTCCGCTTCTTTACCAGCATTCTCCAGTTGTGAGGGATTTAATTCGGATCGTTCTTGGGCAAACGAAGATTCGGCCTCCTTTTTTTGAGCAGTTGACTGGGCCTGTTCAGCGAGCTCTTCTGCCTGATTTGCCTGTTGAGNTAATTCTTGAGCATCAGCCTGGGATTGCCCTGCTTCCTCTCTTTGATCTTGGGCAAATTGTTGAGCTTCTTCCGCTTTGTTTTTTGCGTCATCAACGGCCTCTTGGGCATCTGGATTATTTGGTTGTTGGGCAGCGTCTTTTTCTGCTTCCCCGAGGTTTCGCTGTGCGAGGACAGCTTCTTGCTGAGCGTCGAGTGCCTCACGAATGGCTTGGGCAGCGTCGGCCTCCGCTTTCTTGGCGTCGGCGTCGGCCTCTTCGGCTGCTACTGTAAGTTCTTCGGCAAGCTGGGCAACCTGTTCGGCCTCCTGGGCTGCTTTCTCAGCCTCAAGATCGGCTTCCTCGGGGGTAAGTGCGGAAACAGAATCTGCCATCTCGGCTGACTTTTGCAGCTTTTCTGACTGGTCGTTAAGGGTTTCAACCAATTCTTCTGCGGTTTGTGCGAGCTCGGCAGCGGTGTTCTCGGGTTTAGCTTGATCCTTCAGGTCTTTAGCAATTTCCTCAAGTACTTCGCTGGATTCTTCGAGACTCTTTTCGGCTTCTCCCGCCTTGGCTTTTTCAGCATGTTGTGCGGCTCGTTCCACCTCGCGGTCCGCCAGTTTTTCGATCTCCTGGCTGAGCTTGGCCAACTCCTTGGCCAACTCCTTTTTTTTCTGAGCGGTGGGTTTGTCGGAATTCTCGACCTCCTGAGCAATTTCCTCCTCTTCCTCGGCGGCTTCCCGTACTTTTTCCTCTGCCTGTTCGATGATGTCTTCCTCAATTTGAGCCAGTTCCTTTTGCATCGGCTCGTTGACCGCTAGCTCCTTCTCGAGCTCAGCTAAGAGTTCTTCGGCAGGGAGTTGAGCGAGCTCAGCCAACCTTCTTGCTTCGTCGAATCGTTTTTCCATTTCATCCTGGATGCCGAGCTCTTCTTCGGTTGACCTTAATTCTTCACGGGTTTCGCTGACACTCTTACCTTGATTGAGAGCTTCAAAATGGTCGGCCAGGGCATCCAGGAATTCCGCGAGCTTACCTTGTTCCAGTTGGGCTTTTTCAAGGGCACTGTCTTGGTTCGCCTGGTTAACGGATTGGAGGGCACGGTCAATGGCTTGCTCTATGCTCAACTCCTTGGCTTGGAGAAAGGCGGCGGCATCATCGGCATCGCGGGCAATCTCCCTGCCTTCCGTATCCAACAGGTTTTGGATATTGGCCTCTTGACGAAGAGCTTCATTAAAAAGGGTGATTTCTTTACCGTGAATTCTTTGTTGGCTTTGCAGGGCGATGGTCCTTTGTCGAAAGTCCTGCTCTGTGTTTTCTTCCAAAATATTTTTCGATTTATTTTCCAAGTTGCGCGTTTTTTCCGCAAGTGCCCGAGCAAGCTCGGCAAGGGAAGGGGTCAGTTCGGCAAGCCTTTTGCGGGCGTCCAAAGCATTGGGTTTCAGCAGGGAAAGGACTATCTGCAGTTCTTCCTGTAAGCGTTTGACTAGTTTGATTACGGTCCGTGGCACTTTCTGTGGTTCCCGGGTCCGTCGTTCCATTTCCTGATCAATCTGTTTTACAAAAGACTGATTTTGCAAATCGCGCATAATCTTTGAAGCCAGGTCACGGTTTTTGACCGACCCATTGATCCATTGTATGGGCATTCCCCGGATTCGGTCGGCCAAGGGTCGCCAAGGAGCTGAGGTTGCTCCCCATTCAATGGCACGCTCGGCAAAAGCGTTGGATTGACCCATTTCCCACCCTTCCCTTTGGGCGAGAGAACTTGCCAGAGAAGCGGCCTCCACCACTTCATGGTAGGTCTCGAGAATCCGCAGAAGGCCAGTCATCTCCTGAAATTCGCTCGTCCTTGCTTCGGGTTTTTGGTTCGCTTCGATTTCGATGTGAAGAGCGTCACCCATCCTTCTCAAACCTCTGGCAAATTGACCGAGGTCCTTGACAAACGGAGAGTCTGTGTCCTTTCGCCTCTCCTCAATACGAGCCCGACCCTCCAGAGAATCGACAACAGAGGGGATTTGTCTTTGGCTAATCAAATGGATCAACGCATGGTTTTCATNGGAATCCTCTTGGTAAAGGGAGGACCTGCGATCAAGCTCGCTCAGTTCCTCCCAGGAAGGCTTCACATTCCAAACCAAGTTTTGNCTGGATGACCTGAAGCTTCGGGCGTTACCCCGAAGCATACCAAGGAGGGAATTTTCGAACTGGCGCAGTTTTTCGTTCCATTTGGAAATTTCCTGAGAGACNTCTCTGGAATTCGGGGATTCGGATTCCAGTGCTTGCTTGACCGAAGCTTCCATCCGNTCGACATTTTTCATTGGGCCCTGGAAGGAACTTCTTCCCAACTTGAAAAGCTTCCCAATCTCCTGCCAATGTTTGAAGGAAACTTCTTGTCTTCTGGCAACCACCCGAGGGTTGAAACTTTTCTTGATGGATGCAACCAAGTCCTTTTGGTTTTGGATGAGTTTACTNAGGTAGCCGGCACCNACGGCTCGAATCTGGTGGTCAAAGTTGTTCTGAGAGACNTTGCGNAAATTGCCAAGCCGGTTCTTGTCATCGTTGAGTTTGGATTGGAACGCTTTCATCGCAACTTCTTTAGCCTTGGGATCGGAGGNATTACTGAACAAGTCCGATTCGGCCAAGGCTTGGCCGGNTTGATGATGGGCGANGGAGTTGACCGCTCGAGCAAGAAAAGTCATTTCGAAGGAGTTGGCTCCCCGAGGCATCGCCGGCAGGATGGTGAGGGATTTCTCGTAAAGAAGGTCTGCCTCCTCGCTCATCGAAAGGGCAATTTCCCGAAGTTGGTGAGCGGGTCCGGACCAGCCCTTTTCCTTAAAGGACTTGGATAGGGCACCTGCTTCCTTGGAACGGGATTCCGCTGAATAGGAGAGATCCCTGAGATCGTTCACCATCATTGATTCCAATTTAAGAACTTGGGTTGCGGAGAGATCGAGGTCCCTGGAAATGATCGACAGCTCAANGGGNTCCGATTCGGATAGAGTACCCTTTCGGTCTTCTGCCACAAATTTTATCAGTACCTTGTCATTGGGACTCAATTTTAATTTCAGCAGATCNAGGTCGAACTGAGCAAGAGCTTCTTTTCGGTCGATGGGTGTTTCAAAGCCCGGTAATTCGAACTTGGCCCAGGGCCGGTTGTTGATTCGAACCTGATAGGCAATGCTTTCCAATGCCAGGTCATCTTTGGCATGGAAGGTAAGCGGAAGGATATCGTCGGTTGCAAGCAGCAAAGACCGTCCCTCAGGTTCGATGATTCGAACGGCCGGAGCTTCATCGGGTCGNGCAATGATTTCGAAGGCTTGAGAGGGCTTNCCATTCCATCCCGTATCGGTGGAGCGGACTTCAGTCACGCGATATGTCCCCGAACGANGCAGGTGGATTTTCGTAAGTAAGCCCATTCCATCTGGAGCCGGTTCAAGTTGTATGGGAGTGCTTTCGACTCCCACCAAATCAAGCTTGATGCGTCCACGCTCTACGGCTTGGTTCGTTTCCAGGAAAAGTTCCACAACNGTTCCCTCCCAGGCTTCCAAGTCACCCCGCTTGTCGGTGGTGGTGGTTGGTGTTAAGCGGGTATACGAAGGATAGGAATAAGCTTTNCGGTAAGAAGTGACATACGGTCGGGAGGCAACCTCCATTCTGAACCATTGNGAAAGTTGCGAACCCCATTCCATGGTAATCGGAGCACCATCTGCCAGAATCCTAAATTCGAATGGTTCCCGGCCGACATTGTAATCGAGAGAAAACTTTTGGTTTTGTCTGGCGGACATACNTATGGGACTTTGCCTATTTTCAAGAACTCTGGTTTGAAGCTCAATTCGGTCAAGTCCTTCACCTTCTCCATCTACTTGTACGAGAAACCGAAGTGGCTCGTTGCGGGGAGTTCTTTGGACGGAATCCAAAGGAGCCAGGATTCTGGCCTGCAAGTTGGTGACGGGAGCGATGTTTGCTCCCGGAAGAAGAGCCCTGCCAAAAAGTCTTTGGAATTGAAGACCGAATTCAGGGATACTCAGAAGTCCAATGACAAGGGCCACGAGGCCAGCTGTCGAAAAAAGCCAACGGCGGAGACGGGCAATAGGTAAGGCTTGATTGATATCCAGGCCCTTGATTCGAGAGGCAACATCTTTCTGAACGAGGTTGCGGAAGGTTTCGGAGTCAGCGATACGAGAGGTGTCACCGCCTAATTCAACCGCTGAAAGTAAGTCTTCGTGAAATTCAGGGGAAGTTTGCTCGATGAGCCTGGCCATTTGCTTTTGGCCGGGAAGGTGCAACAAGAGGCGGGCGCAGGTTCTCCAAATGGAAAGGAAGACAATGAGATATCCGCAATAGGAAACGATCGCTCGAAGATCATCGGGAATGCGAGCCTGAGAGAGATAGTCGATCAGGGCGATGGAGGAAAAGACCGCCAAAAGGCTCACCACTCCGGAGCAAAGCCCGCGAAGGAAAATAAGCTGTAAGCGACGTCTTCCGAAATCCCTTAATTTCCGTTTGATGATTGGATCCAATTGAACACTCATGGTTTTCTCTGTCTTGCGGTTAAAGCATGCCCGCTCTTTTTCTAAGGAAAAGCTCCAAGCCCAGTAAAAAAACGATAGGAACAAACCACCAATAGCTTTGCCAGAGAGCGATCTCATTTTTGACCAAGCGTCCCGAACTGACGGGTTTCAACAAATCGTTTAGGCGGTCGATTTGTTCTTCACGGAGGTAAGTGCCTCCTGAGAATTCAGACATNTTGTGAAGGAGTTCCTCGTTGCAGGTTAAAGTTTGCAGTTCCGGGCTGTCCGGTTCCTCTACCAGGAATTCCGCTTTGCTCAGTAATTCCTCTGGCTGGAAAATCCCATCNACTCGAACCGTCACTTCGTGTTTGCCCGGCAGGAGAGCCGGAGTCTCGCCCAAAAAGAGTCCCCCGGACTGAGGCTCGTTCTTCATGGGTACGGTGGCGATAACCTTGTCATCTCGCCAGAGCAAAGCTTCGACTTGGGCATCTTCGCCTCCCAATGGCTTTCCTTCTCGATTACGTACGCGAATTCGCATTTCTGCCGATTCTCCAGGGCGGTAGCTTGACGAGCCTGGGTCGATCGATACGAAATCGTCCCTCACGGCGAAGGGCTGCTCCATAATCCAAGCGGCGATTTGATGCCAGTATCTCAAGTGATATTCATCCGCGACTTCAAGCCGCCAACGCCAAGTGCCGTCGAATCCAGCATAAAGAACTTTTCCCGCACCGGCTTGGCGCGTTACTAATAGGGGAACTTTGGCATCTCCGTTTTCGTCGAGGTTAGCCTCAAGAAAAACTTCCGTACCTGGAAGCGCTTCGGAGGGTGAGATCCAACCGGGAAGGGGGAGGTAGCTCCAAAGTTCGGCATTTCTTTCCGCCTTCGGATGAAGGAAAAGAGCTTGGGTCGATAACCCGCGTTCGGTCAGGGCCATGGATTGAGGGGCCAGCCTTTGGGGGCTGCCTTCGACCCATTTTACTGGGAGCAAGGAGGAGATGGGGTTTTCTTGGTCCTTGGCATAACTTCGGAATTTTTGCCTGGGGCCGTCAATCAGGATTAAGCCTCCTCCCCGGGTGGCTACGAAATCTCTTATCCATTCGAGTTCTTCCGGCTTGAAGAGATCGAGGGAGATTTCGCCCAAGACCAGCAGGTCATGAGCGAAAAGCATTCGTCTGTCTTCGGGGAAAACATCTTCACCTTCTCCTCGGGGAAGGGAATCTTCGGCGGCTCCGGGCCCGGCCACGGTCAGCGATACCTGCCAACGTTCGTCACGCTGGAACAGGTTGCGGAGGTAACGCGTTTCCCACCGGGGTCGTCCATCGATGATCAGCATGCTGTTTTTTTTGGTAATCGCATCAAAACGTAGGCTTCTTTCGTTGTTGTCGTCCCTGGCTTCTCCCACTACGGGGTGTGCTCGAACCTTCATGCGAAAAGGCAAAGCGTTGATTTCAACACTGCGGTCCAATCCAAGTCTGGCCATTTTTTGCTCCACCATTCGTTCGATCGAAAAATCAAAATCAACCTTTCTTCTGCTCACTTGGTTACCGGTTAATTCCTCCTTCCAAACAACCGAGCCGTTTTCGTCTTCAATTGAAAGTTGAAAGGGAGTTCCCGGTTTAAGCTCGTCCTTGATGGTGATGGAACCACGAAAGCGGTCGTCTTTGAGGACTTTGGCTGGATGTTCGACCAGAAGAACGGCAAGGTCCGGAGGAGAAAGTTCACTACCCAAACCAATGGTGTGGACGGGGATGTCTCTGGAGGCAAGAAGCTTTGCGGTTTCGAAAGGCGATGCTCCGGAATTATGAAAGCCGTCGGAAAGGATGACCGCGGCTGAACGAGGGCTTGCCGAGCCCTTCTCGTCTTTTGCCGGTTGAGTCTTGGTGATCACCTGGATCGGTGAGGCCAAGTTGGTGCTCCGGGTGTTGGGGCAATCCCCAAAGTCTTCTGGTGGAGAAGATGGAGCAGAATTGTCCCAGAGGCGGGGGGATTCGAATTCGCTCAAAGACCGCACTTCCAGATGATGGGTGTCCGCCAATTCTCTGAGGATGCCACTCCCTTTTTTATTCAAAAGACGAATAGCCCGTTTCCAGCGGTCCGATTTGTCGAAGGCAAAAATAGCGTCACGAATGCCTGGGCTATTACTGGCCGCTTGGCTTTCCGCGTAGAAATCAAAGGTTTTGCGTAGCCGGTTCTCATGGGTCCGGGCAGTTTCTGCAAGGTTCTTTAAGGCTTCTGCGAAGGCGGGTTCCTTTGCTCCGTCTCGGGGGGGGGTGAGGGCATTGCTGGCGAGAACTAAATCGGCCTCCATCCTGGCCCGTAGATCAGCGAAACTTTCCTGTTGACCGCCACTTGGTGAAACGAAGCGACGCCCAGGTATGGGGCGTTCCATTTTTCCACTTGGCATTGTCCAGCCCACGGCACAGAAATCAGCGCCGCTGCCTTCCTTGTGCAGAATTTCAAAATAATATCTTTGGTTTGCCTGAAGAGGAATGGGCCGGGAGCGGAGCTTTTCCTGCCAGACCGCTTGGGTATAGGCGGGAGATTTTAGGATTTCACGAGCACCTTCTGGTCTTTCGCCCGCAGGGTTGAGGCGAAGGACACATTCGTCATCGGCGTAAATCCAGAAAAGAAAATTTCCATCCTCGGGCGGTATGATAAGGGCACTTATTTTTCTCCCATAATTATCCCCAGTGTTGAGCGGGCTTTCCGCCGCCTTGAGGTATCCGACGAAGTCCGCCTCTTCGTTCCTGTACTTTTCCTTCTCGGTCAGCTCGCGAATGGTGGAACCGGGTAGATCAAGCCAAAGCTCATGCTTGAGGACGGACGATTTTTCGGTTGAAGGAGGAAGTGCATATCTTTTTTTGGCCAGCATCGCGGAAGCCCGGTCTGCTTGTTTGGCAAAACTGCGACGGAGTTCATCAAGATTCGGTTCGGGGCGTTCGAGCCCTTGGGTGAGTTTCATGCGGGCATCGGCCAGAAGGTCGGCGGCGTCATGCAGGGTTGGGTCGAGTAAGTTTTGGTCTTTAGGTAACCACCCATGTTTTTCCGCCAGAAGTAATTTCCTGCCTGGAGACATGTGGCTGTCCTGAATGGACATACTTTCGGAGCCGTCCAAAAAGACGAAGACTTTCCCGAGTTCTCCTTCTCTGCTGACCTTAGTGAGGGTTGGTCCGGCGAGAATCATAACCAGAAGACCAACTGCCAGGGCTCGCAGAATAGGCAAAAGCTTATCCAGGGGAGGGCTGGTTTCCTTTTTGGTTTCTAGGCGATAAAGCCACCAGGATAAGAGGGATAATCCGATTGCGAGTCCGATCACCCAGGCAATCTCGAGATCCCCCGCGAAAGAGAAGGTGGTGACGGTTTGTTTCATGCACGCCCCCTTCCAAAGATGCGTTGAAGAATCACTTCCAGCAAAACCAGACCCAGGACCACTGCAAGTAGAAGCTTCCAGGTTTCGCGACCAAAGGTCCGGGCACGGTCGATTTCAAGGTATTTGGATAAAGGGTTGGCCTCCGAGGTTTCAATGAAATCAACTTTTTCGATCAAAGTTTCAAGGCGTTTTCTGATGTCATCTGGATCCATTCGTCCGAGCATTGATTCTCTGGGCGAGGCGTTGGCCACGAATTTGACCGGCCCGAATCCGTTTCCAGAAATTTGATAAACTCCAGGGTGGCGGGTGTTGGAAAATTCGACCACGGACTGAGATCCACGACGGACTGCGCGGGATTGCACAACGGAGCCATCCGGGCAGAGGATGTCAAAAGAAGAGCCCGCCTCCCTTTCGGGTAAGTAGTGTGTGATGGTGGATCCGGTGGACAAGTTCCGTGGCGGGGTAACCTGGTTGGCTAAGTAAGAGGCAATTTGCTGAACCAATGGAAGGTAGCTGGCCCGCACTGGCAGGTTGTTCCAATCGCCGTCCACACTTGTGGACATTTGGAGGACCAAGCCTTTCCCGGTTTTCCTTTCGGCCAGGAATGGATCTCCGGTTTCGAAGCGTGCCAGGATGGTTGTTTCCTGTTCCAATGCGTTTTCGGGTTCTTCCAACCTTCGCCATCTCCAGATGTCGGCATCCGCTAGGTTCCCATTGCGTGGATCGTTGAAGAGGGAGAGCGCGGGGTGATCGAAATGGGTGGCCACCACCCGAGTGCGAATGGAATCGTCGGTCAGGCTGCCTCCAAGGTTTCGGAGTCGAAGAGGGAGAAGGTTGGTGCCTTCCTGGCCAAGGAAGTCGTTGTACCATTGCCCATCCACTTGGTCACCATGACAAAGCCACAACCCTCCACCATTGAGGACGAAGGAAAAGAGGGCTTCGGCTTGGGCTTCATNCACTTTTGCGGCATTGGCTAGAACCACCACCTTGGTNTCATTTTCAAGATTCTGGGAGGGGTTGAAGTCGGCTAACTTCACCACCGTGGCNTCGATCAGATCCTTNGTTTCGAGGTTCCTCCCTTTGCGGTCTTCCTCGAACGGGGTGAGTGCGAGCTTGAGGAAATCAGTCTCTCCACCCAACCATTCTGTTGAAGGCGAACCATCAATCAGGAGGACTCCGATCCGATCTAAAACGGTGAGGGATGCAGACCTGCGGTTGTCTTTGTCAAGGGCATCCCTGACACCGATTTCAACGGTCAAAATACTGGAACCCGCTTCCTCGAATTTGTAGGNAAAGAGGACTTGGCCAATTTCTCCGGGGTCGAGNGAAACTGCCGTCTCATCGACCGGTTCGCTCTCCTCGTTGAGGAAGAGCCGAACCAAAAGGTCGCCTTCGTACTTGGCATTACCATGGTTNCNCAATTCCGCACGGACCAGCACTTTTTGACCAACGCCAATGGAATAGGCGGAAAGCTCGACTTTCTCAACGGACAGGTTTTCCTCCGCTGGTCCGCCAACATCAATAAAGGTGAGAGCCGGTTTAAGATCTTCGCTTTCCAGGCGTTTCTTCAGGTTAAGGAATGAATTTCCTGTGTCCGCCCAATCGGATTTCCTGAAATCCGAAAGAACAATGAGTTCGCGCTTGGCATTGATTCCCGTGGAGACTTTGGCAAGACCGCTTTCCAGGGATCCCGCCAAGTCCAACTGGTCATAGGATGCAAGGAGTTGCCCCGATCTTTCCCCGAGGGTTTCCGTTTCGGAGGTGGGCTTGGGAAACAGAGGAGTAGGGCTTCCGCCCATTCTTACCACCGAAGCTTCCGACCCTTTGCGCAGTTTTTTCAAGAACCCTTCGGTGAAGGAACTGGCCTTTTCAAAGCCTCCATTGGCATTCATGGAAAAACTGTCATCCAAAAGCACCACGGAGGAAGAGGGGATTTCCATGGATTTGCTGGTGACCTTCTTTCCGGCATACCCACCGCCCACAAGACCTAATTCTCCCACCAGGGCAAAAAGGAGGCAGGCCGCACAAAGAACACCAAAAATGGTTTTAAGCCTGGGGAAAAGAGCGACCAGAATAAGAAAACCAAGGGCGGAAAGGGGGAGCAAGATTCGATGGATGAAGGCACTCCAGTCGGTCACCACCATACGGGCTAGACAGAGAGCGAGGAGGATCGGGATGGCGCATCGGATAATCAGTAGAATGATTTGTTCAAGCTGGACCTNTTTGCGATTCACCCGCAGCACCGATTCCAAAAGATGCATCGCCCCCCATTGTACGACCCGAAAGCGACTGCGGTTGAAGATATGAATCAAGAGTGGGGCCAAAAAGGCCGTAGCACCAAGAACCAAGCCAAGGTTCAGGAAATTCATCAGCGGGAAGGGCGGGCTCCCCTCTTCCGCATTGCCAAGTAATAACTCAGAGCCTCCGCATAAGGTTGGTCCGTGGTCATGGGTACGAGGTCGATCCGGTTCCGGTGGCAACCCTGGGTAAGTTCTTCCCGAAACATCCGCAAGTTGTCAAGGTAGGCTTGGCGGAGATGGTTGGGGTCGACCGTGTGTTTGCGATCTTCTTGTTCGAGGCAATCGAAGCGAGTCCATTGACGGAAGGGAAAGTCGAGTTCGTCGGGGTCCCAAATCTGAAAAATGAGAACATCGTGCTTGGCATGCCTAAAATGGGCCAGGCCTTTCATCAGAGTTTCGACTTCCGCAAAGCAGTCGGAGATGATGACAACCAATCCCCGGCGTTTAAGTTTGGGTACCAATTCATGAAAGACCGCACCGAGATCCGTTTCTCCGCCCGGATTCGTTTCTTCCAGAACCTCGATCAAATTACTGACATGGGCCGCTCTACCTCGTGGGGGAAGGATTTTNCGAGCCTTGGTGTCAAAGGTGATCAGTCCGACGCTATCGGTCTGCCTTAGCATCATGTAAGACAGGCACGCCGCAAGCCGCGAAGCGTAATGCAGCTTGGATCGGTTTTCGGATCGGGTTCCCCGGTAAGCCATGGAACCGCTTGCATCAAGCAGGATGTTACAACGGAGATTGGTCTCCTCCTCATATTCCCGAATATAGAATCGATCGCTTTTCCCAAAGACCTTCCAGTCAATGTGTCGAATCTCATCCCCGGGAACATATTGGCGGTGTTGCTTGAACTCCACACTGAAGCCTTTGTGCGGGGAGCGATGCAAGCCGGAGCAAAAGCCTTCCACCACCCGTTTGGCCAACACTTGGTGGTTAGCCAGGCGAGCCAAGTCCTTGGGGTGCAGGTATTCCGTGACCGAGGCCATGATGTGGGCAGGGAGGGGAACCCTTAGAGTATCGCTTCCTTATGTTCCGGGACCGATTCGATACACCGATCGATGATGGAGTCCACAGTGATTCCCTCTGCTTCGGCGTTGAAGGTCGGAACAATCCGGTGACGGAGAACCGGATGAGCCAATGCCTTGACATCCTCCACTTTGGCGGCGAAACGGCCGTTTAAAAGAGCACGCACCTTTGCCCCGAGAACCAATTGTTGGCAGGCTCGGGGACCCGGTCCCCAGTCGATCAGGTCCTTGACCCAATCAGCGGCCTGTTCTTCTTTGGGTCGAGCCATCCGAACGAGATCCAAAATGAAGTCGTATACATGATCAGGGACCGGAACCTTTCGAACGGTTTCCTGGCACCGTAAGAGGGTAGGGCCATCAATCACCGCCTTGAGGCTGGATTCGAAGGTGGAGGTGGTCTGTTTAATGATGTCACGTTCCTCTTCCCGGGAAGGGTATTCCACCAAGACTTGAAAGATAAAGCGGTCGCGTTGAGCTTCCGGTAAGGGGTAGGTTCCTTCCTGCTCGATGGGGTTTTGGGTGGCAAGCACAAAGAAAGGCTGTTCCAGGTCGTAGGTCTTTCCTCCAATGGTTACGGAGTGTTCCTGCATGGCTTCAAGCAATGCAGCCTGGGTTTTTGGGGGTGTCCGGTTGATTTCATCCGCCAAAATGATTTGGCTGAAAATGGGCCCTTTCTCGAAAATCAATTCGCGGTGTCCGGTTTGTTTGTCCTCTTGAATGATGTCAGTGCCGGTTATATCCGCAGGCATAAGGTCAGGAGTGAATTGAATGCGGCGGAAGCCTAGATCAATGGCTTGGGCGAGGGAGCGAATCATCAGAGTTTTAGCCAAACCGGGAACTCCTTCCAATAGGCAATGACCGCGGGCAAGCATAGCAATGAGCAATTGTTCCAGAACTGCGTCTTGCCCCACGATTACTTGGTGGACCTGATCCTTGATTCTTTCGTAGGCATCAACTAATTCCCGTGCCATTTCTTCATCGTTTTTGTGGTGTTCGCTCATATTTTTTTCAGATGGGGGGTTCGCATAAAGTGTGGTTTTACAACCAAATGTCCAAGGGAGACAATTCGAACTTATACCCAATGCAGGGAGCAAGGTAAAACCTACAAAAACTATAAAAAAATAACCTAAGCAGACAACAGGTCGAGGAGGAGGTCACGAATGTCAGTCGCTTCAAGGGTCTTCCCCTTGCCAGGGAAGTCCTTACCAAATAGGATCGGCCAATCGTTTTCGTCTTTGGGGATGACTCCGTGACTTCCTTTAACCATACTCGCCTGAAGAGGAATCAGGTCCATATGTATGCGAAAGCCCATTTTCTTGGCAATCAACTTTCGAATAGCCCGCAGCTTGGGCATCAGAATCTTTGGGTCGACGAATAATTCGGCCGGATCATACCCGTATTTCCTATGAATATCGATGCAGCGGGCGAACTCGGGGGCTAAATCATCGTCTTCCCAGTGATAATAAGCGAACCATGCGTCTTCTTCCGCCACTGCAACCAAATCTCCGGATCGTTCGTGATCCAGCCCGGCTTGCTGTCTTGCTTCCCCTTCCAGTACGCGGGCCACGCCGTCCATCGATTCCAGGGAAGCCCGAACTTTTTTCAGAAGCCTGGGATCGGGTCGGGGGAGATAAANATGGGCGATCTGATGATCGGTCAGGGCAAAGGCTTGGGAACTTCCGCAATCAATCGTATCGAGACCGAACTCCTCCTTTATGGACAACCATCCTTGGTGGCGGAATATTCGGTTCGGGTAGATAGTGCGGTTTACCTCGGTGATGCCGTATTCAGATAGCACAACCACACGGACCTTTCGGGCTTCGAAGAAATCAATCAGGTCCCCCGCTACTTGATCAATGGCCCGGAGTGCGGGTTTGATTCTGGGATCATTGGGGCCNAAGCGCTGCAGATCATAATCCAAGTGGGGCAAGTAAACGAGGGAGAGGTCGGGTTGGTGCTTTTCTTCAACCCAGCGAGCGGAGTCCGCGATCCATTGTGAGGATGCGATACCCGCAGTGGGTCCCCAAAAAGCGGGGAAAGGGAAGTCTCCCAAATCCGCCTTGAGTGAGTGACGCAGATTCAAGGGTTGGCTGTGGATGTCGAATACCTTTTTACCATCGGAACCATATAACGGCCTAGGGGTAACCGAGTAATCNACNGAGGAGTACATATTATACCACCAAAAAAGGTTGGCACAGCGGAAATCCTNTTTTTTGTGACGGATGGACTCCCAGAGTTTTTCTCCTTCAACCANTTGNTTGGACTGTTTCCAGAAATGATGCTCGTTCAGGGTGCGGTCATACCACCCGTTGCCCACGATTCCATGCTCGCTTGGAGTTTTTCCCGTAAGGTAAGAAGCTTGAGCCGAGCAGGTGAGGGCGGGGAACGCTGGCCGAATGACCCGCTCCCTTCTTTCGTTCGATCGGGCAAGAGAAGTGAGGCGGGGAGTGTCCGGACCGAGGTGCCTTTGGCAAAGGCCCACCACATTGAGCACGACGGCTCGAGGGTTTTGGTTTCCCTCCCGGTTACTCATTACCTAAATTTTACGAAGGGCAATTTCTCGTTTCCGAAGATCTTCGACGGAATCAAGAATTTTTTTCTTATCCATGGCATGGACTTCCACACCTTCACCGATTCCCTGAANGAGAGTGATGGTTAACTCNCCGCCTAAGTGCTCCCGGAATTCCTCAAGGCCATCAAGAATCACTTCGGTTTGGTTTTCAGTGACTGTGACCAGTAATTCGTCAAACAACCGAAACCCTAANTTTTCCAAAAGTCGCAGGCACCGCTCGGTCGACGACTTTTTNATNAGGCCAATCTTAGCGGAGTAGCNCAAGTCNACCGCCAANCCNATNGCAACTGCATCCCCGTGACCGATTCTAAAGTCCGAAATTTGTTCAAGTTTGTGGGCCACCCAATGGCCAAAGTCAAGAGGGCGGGCGGATCCCTTCTCAAAGGGGTCACCTGAGGTGGCGATGTGGTCCAGATGCANTGCGGCACTTTTGCGGATGACATGCTCGATGGCATTTTCGTCGAAGTTGGCTAGATCGTCCGCCCTCTCCTCGATCTGCTCGAAAAACGATCGGTCGCGAATCAGTGCGACTTTGACCGCCTCAACATATCCGGCTCGTTTTTGAGAAGCGGGTANGCTGCGCAGAAAGCGGAAGTCATTGACCACCGCATCGGGTACGGCGAAGGTNCCGACCCAATTTTTCTTNCCAAAAAAATTGATCCCATTCTTTACCCCTACTCCGCCGTCTCCCTGACTCAGGCTTGTGGTGGGGAAGCGGATCAGGCGAATGCCCCGGTGGGCCGTGGAAGCGGCAAAACCAACTAAGTCCAAGGCGGCACCACCACCAATGATAATCACATAGGAATGCCGGCACATCGAATACTTGTTGAGATCCGACCAGATCGTTTCAACCAAGGACCAATCATTTTTGGCCGCTTCTCCTCCACGGATAAATACGGGGGGGCAAACCAGGTTCAGTCTTTCTTCACGGGACCGGAAATAACTTTCGACTTGATCAGGCAGGTTGGGGTTCCCGTCCAAAATACCCTCGTCCAAATAAACCAGGGTCTTGGTCTGTTCGCCTTTTCGGTGAGGTTGCAGGATATTGGCCAAAGTATCATTGGACGCGGAAAAGGAATCTTTGGTGAAAAATACCGAGTGGGTGACATCCAATCGGATATTTCTACGTATCGTGGAATAGGTCGAGGGCATGATAACCAATCATGTTAAGGCAAGCTTAGGTAGCCGCAAACTTCTTTTGAAGCATCTGAGCAAAAGAAACTCCAAGGATCACTGGACCAACGAGGATCGGGGCGACGAATGCGAGGACGGTGGCGTCAAGAGCACAAATCCCTGAAAGTAAGCGGGATACCCCAGCCCCGATGCAACCTGGCTCACCCTCTCTCATCCGTAGGATTGCACGCATGGCAATCCACGCAGCCAACAACCCGCTCAAATTGACCAGAAAGACCCGAATCGGATCAAGGTTGTTCCAATAGACCAGAGCCATTAGGGCTAAAAGGGGAGTGGCGAAAAGCAGGAGAATGCTGACTCGGTGGGCATGCACCCGGTCTGAGGCTTCACCCCGGGCGTGCAGCGTGATTCCCATGACATAAGCCATCAGGGCGATGCCCCAAGCCCAGGTTTGCGGAGCGATAAAAGTCATTCCACCTGCAGTCGCCGCTGCGACCCAGAGAAAAAGGCGACAGCAGCCCATGAGGATAAAGCTCCCATTCCATTTTTTGTGAGCCAAGTCGTAAGCCACCAGAGCAACCAGCAAGAGGGAAACCCAAAGACTGGAGCACCGGGCCCCCTCGATCATCACCCAGGCACCAAGCGCAAGCTCGACCATGCCTATGGTCCAGACNGCCGTTGCTGTCAAAGCTCCGGAGGGAATCGGGCGATGGGGGTTGTGCTGAGCGTCGAATTTATGGTCAACTGCATCATTGAGTGTACACCCTCCTATGTACAGTAAGCTCGCTCCTACTATCAAGAGACCCAGTGTTGAATTGTCCCAAACATTGAATGTTGAAAGAGCAGGCATAACCGAGAGAGTCTTACCCACCGAAGCATTGAGCACATAGGCAGCAACCACATTCGTCCAGACCGTGGGTAGGTTCGAAACTCGACCTAAAGTAAGGAGATGCCCAAGGAAACCCATCTTTATCTTAATCGGAATCGTTTGGGCGATTCATGCCTCTTTCGCCAAGCGCTTGTAAGGTCCACTGGTATTCCCGTGCCACTTGTTCAACGACGGAATCGGAGCGAAGGTTCGCAGGAAGGACCTCCCAGGTGTAGGTTTCCATCTCCAGATGGGAACAGGTGTTGGGGTTTTCCCGTAACCAATCCAAGGTTTCGAGGACATGATTTCGCGTGTCCTGCAACTCATCTCCGGGAGAGGCATGCAGGGGGACATGAAAATGCACGCGCCACTCGTCCCCTTTAAGGAAGGTTGGGTCCTTGGCTTTCTCCAGGGCCAAGTCCAGGTCCTTGATTCGTTCGAGGACCCGCCCATTCTCGCTTGTGATTACTTGGTGAAGATAAACCTCCTCCACATAATCCTGAAGTAGGTTCAGGTTCTTATCAGTGGGCTCAAGGGAAAGTGCGGAACTGAGATGAAGCTTGCTCAAGCGAATGCCCGCCTCTCGAAGCTGGGATAGACCGGCGGATGCGTTTTCCCGTTCGATAGCCAAATGACAACAATCGTAATTCACCCCGATTCTCTGGCTCAGTTCCTCCATCCCCTCAGCCTCTTCCTTCAAGCAAGCAAAGAAATCCAAGGTTTCGGGAGTCGTTTCAAATAGACCGAGAGGTTCCGGTTCCAAGCCCAGATGCAGGTCCAGGTTTTTCGGTTTCGCGATTTTTTCGATCCCCTCGGCACAGGCAATCAGGTTTTGAAAAAGAACCTTTGGGATGGGCTGGTTGGGAAGGAATTCTTTAAAAGAGCCAGGGAGGGTGCTGACACTGCCTTCGGCTCCTGGAGGAAGGAGTTTCTCCAGCAATTCGAAAAGCAGCAGGGTATACTCGAGGCGATCCGGAGTGGTCCAGTCGGGGCGGTACACCTCCTCTTTTACCCGGGTACCGTGAAAGCTCCCGTAGGGGAAACCATTAATGGTAAATACATAGCAATCCCTTTTCTCCAACCATTGCTGAAAGGCGAATAGTTTGTCCGGGTCGGNAAGTTCCCGNGCGGCCTCCGCACCCAGACGAAGGCCAATGGCAAAGGGATCATCGGGACAAACCTTTTCCCTGACTTGTAAGACATAGCTTTCGAGGGAATCAAAGGTTTCGGACCAACTGTTTCCACGATGAACATTGGTGCAATACGCCAAGTGAGATCCGTTGGATAGTTTCATAGCAAGAGGGGGAAGATTGCATTCTACATAGAAAAACTCGGGCACATACACAAGCCAACTCGATTGAGTGAGATTGATTCTATCTTGGCGTTTTTCCAAAAAAAATGCGCGACCCAGCCCAGGTCGCGCATAATTTAACCATATTTGGTATCTTTGCCCGAAAGAGGTTTTGCATTTGCGATGCCAATTTTAAAAATTAATCTAATATGTTCGAAAAAGAACGAATTCCACTTCACTTTTTTGAAGTGTATAAAAATTTTACTCCGCAAAAAACAAATGATCAAAATGTGACCGCTTTGAAGGTTAAACTCATCTATGAAATCTGAACCCATATGGAAGGCCTGGTTTGCCAAACACGGAGCAAAACTACTTTTATTTGCCAGGCAACAAGCCCGCAACCCGTACGATGCGGAAGATTTGGTTCAGGAAGCATTTGTGCGGATTTGGAGATTGTATGGACACACCGGGGAAGTGGCACCCGGATTAGTTTATCGTGCCATTCGCAGGTTAGCCATCGATTGGGCCCGCAGTTTGGATCGCCGGGCTCTACGCGAGCAAAAGGCTTATTTGGATGCCCCACTTTCCACCGCATTTCAGCATTCACTTGAATCAGATGAAAAGCAGCAGGCTCTCCTGC
>NHCT01000042.1 GCA_002167605.1 Verrucomicrobia bacterium TMED40
ATGTTAATTTTGGCAACGGAGTCGATGGGTCTTGCCTGAATAGTGCCGTCGGGAGATGCATCCATTCCTTGACCTTCAGCAATGAGGGTGGGTTGTGGATTGTTTGCTGAGGTGAAGGAAACCGCAGAACTTGAGACATCTAGTTTGCATGTCCCCCCTTTTTGTTGGCTAAGTTGAAATTCCGTACCCCGAATAACAGCTGTTCCAACACTAGTTTGGATCTGAAAACTTGAATCTTTGTTAAGCTTCTTGGACTNNACAATCAAAGATCCCATGTCCAAGGATAAGGCAAGTGTAGNTGGGCTTAGCTCATCCNCCGTTTGGTCGATGNTTTGATTATCTCCCTGGAAGGGTNNCTGNAAAAAGGTAGAAATCNTGAGACTAGTCTGGCGCTCGAGGGTGGCGGTCATACCATTGGAAAACAGTGCGGACATTTCGCCAGTNAGNCCCGTTCTGATNGTAAAACCTTCNGTTAANACTGTTCCGGGCTTNAGGGTTTTGGTGATNATCTTACCCNGTGGGTCNGTTACTTCGACTAAACCTTTTGAGCTAAGAACGATAATGGCACCAGATTCCAAGCCCCCGCCTTGACCCAAGGAAGATGAGGCAAAAGCAAAAAGAAAAAGGGCAGCGTAAATCTTTTCTACTCGAAGAAAGCGAACGAAAAAAGAAATCATGAAAAATTACTGAGAGCCCGCTCCCAGTCGACAACCTCCCAGAAAGCGGNAACATAATCNGGACGACGGTTNTGATAGTTAAGGTAATAGGCATGCTCCCAAACATCCAAGCCGAGAATCGGTTTTCCAATCTCGTCGGTAATTCCTTCCATGAGAGGAGAATCCTGATTGGGGGTAGAGGTGACGACAAGGCTTCCATCTTGCCGTTTGACTAGCCAAGCCCACCCCGAACCAAATCGTGTGAGCGCAGCATTTGCAAAAAGTTCTTTGAAGGCATCGAAAGAGCCAAAGGTGGATGAGATGGCATCGGCTAGGGGACCTTGTGGTAAGCCACCGCCATTTGGGCTGAGGCAATTCCAAAAAAAAGTGTGATTGGAATGACCGCCACCGTTATTCCGGACGGCCTGCCTTATGGATTCGGGCACAACGGTCAGATCTTTAATAAGGTCATCGACCTGCATTCCGGACAAGCTTTCCTCCTCCGCAAGTGCGGCGTTGAGTTTGTCCACATAGGTTTGGTGATGCTTGCCATGGTGGATTTCCATGGTGCGTGCATCAATGTGGGGTTCCAAAGAATCCGTTGAATAGTTGAGTTGGGGTAGGGTGTATGACATGTCTAAAAGGTTAAGAAGAAATTATTGCATTATGAAAGAAGGAATGTACAACAAGGTCAAGCATTCAGATTCAGTCCTAGCGTAAATCTTTCTTTTGCCGCTGAAGCTGAAAAAAAGCCTGAACCAAAGCATGACATTCTTCTCCAAAGGTTCCGTGGCTTACTACTGGCGTGTGATTGGACTTGGGTAATTCATGAAGACTTTGAGCTCCGCCGAGGCATCCCATTTTGGAGTCGAGGAACCCGAAGTGGACCTCTCCTATACGGCTCATGATCACCGCTCCTGAACACATTGGGCATGGCTCCTTAGTCACGAATAATTGACAGTCGTTCAAGCGCCAATCCCCGATTTTCTTGGCTGCCATGGTAATGGCGATCATTTCAGCATGTGCCGTGGGGTCTCCGGATTGCCGTGTTCGGTTACATGCCGAGGCAATCACTTCCCCATCAAGGGCAATCACTGCTCCTATCGGTACTTCATCGAGGTTCCATGCATTGATTGCCTCATTGTAAGCCATTTGCATGAAAAAAAGGTCATCCTTGACTAGTTGGGAAGGAAAAACCTTGGGGAAAGGGCAGGGTGTTTCTTTCATCGGTTTATTTTGAGATTCAGCGAAGCNAGGCAAATGAGAGCCTTGACTTATGAANACAAGATGGTGTGATGGAGTCTTTTATTTAAATACTATATATGGCAGAAGAAGATATCGTCGAGGTCGAAGGAAAAATTACGGCTGTTTTACCAAGNACNATGTTCCGTGCGGAGTTACAAAATGGTCATCAGGTCCTGGCCCATATATCCGGNAAGCTTAGAAAGCATTTTATTAAAATTACGGTCGGTGACATCGTCAAGATGGAGATGAGTCCTCAGGATCTTGAAAAAGCCAGAATCGTTTACAGGCTNAANAATGCGGANGTNAATCGNAACGCGCCAATTCGTAGTTACGGTCCCCGGGNCAAACGNANATAAAGACTTATGAATATAATCGAATCAATAGGAAAGACTCCACTCATTGAACTAGANAAACTCACCTCCGGATGCGGGGCCCGTGTGTTTTTGAAATCTGAGTTCTTCAACCCCTTGGCAAGCGTTAAAGATCGTATTGGTGCTGCCATGATTGAGGCTGCAGAGAGAAACGGAGACCTGAAAGCCGACAGTGTGGTCATCGAACCAACTTCCGGAAATACAGGGATTGCCTTGGCTTTCGTTTGTGCAGCAAAAGGGTATCGCTGCATTCTGACGATGCCTGAGACAATGTCCAAGGAAAGAAGGGTTTTGTTACGCTTGTTGGGTGCTGAAATCGTGCTTACACCTGGTCCGAAGGGTATGGGGGGAGCGATCGGTAAAGCATCCCAATTGATAGAGGAGCATGGAGACAAGGCTTTCATGCCTCAGCAATTTAACAACCCGGCAAACCCTGAAGTTCACAGGAAAACCACCGCCGAGGAAATATGGTCCGCAACCGAAGGCAAGATCGACTGCTTGGTCGCTGGTGTTGGAACCGGTGGAACCATAACTGGTGTTTCCGAGGTCATTAAGGAGAGAAACCCTAATATGTTGACGGTTGCGGTTGAACCTGTCGAAAGCCCTGTCATTACCCAAACCCGAAATGGAGAAGAAGTGAAACCTGGCCCGCACAAGATTCAGGGAATTGGAGCTGGATTCGTCCCTAAAAATCTGAATTTGGAGATCGTGGATGAAGTCGAGCTCGTTTCTAGCGAAGATGCCTTTGATATGGCTCGCAAAATGACCTTGGAAGAAGGGATCATGGGAGGTATTTCAACCGGTGCAACGATTACCGCTGCTCTAAGAATTGCCCAAAAACCGGAAATGAACGGCAAGAACATTGTGGTTATTGGTGCAAGTTGCGGTGAAAGGTACTTGTCTACTCCTCTTGCAGCCAAAGCGTTATCTGAGGCCGAAGAAATGGTGACGGTTTCAGTCGATTAGAAGCTTTCTCCCTGTCATTTGAGGGCTTTGATCCGAAGGGTTTTTCAAGCCAATGTTCAGGTGGGCCCTGAGCTTGTGGGTGGCGTTAATTCAGGCCTTTTGGTTTATGTTGCTTTTCATCAGGAAGACCAAGCGAAAGACTTGGAGTGGATTGCAAAAAAAATTGTGGGTCTTCGGATATTCGATGATAAGAATGACCGAATGAATCTTCCCATTGCTAAGGAACAAGGTATTTTGGTTGTCAGTCAATTCACACTCTACGGAAATTTGAAGAAGGGGTATCGACCTTCTTTCAACAAGTCCGCTCAACCTGATGTTGCCCGTGGATCTTACGATGGGTTTCTCCAGATCCTATCTCGTGAATTTAAAGGTCGTGTGGAAAGTGGGCGTTTTGGGGAAAACATGGTGGTAGATGTGAAGGAGGATGGTCCGGTTTCCATATGGCTGGATTCGCATGACAGAACATACTGAAAAATACAAGGCTCTGCCGCAGAACTTTTTTGATCAAGATGTGAAAATCGTTGCCCGCGAGCTTCTTGGTTGCAGGTTGTGCATGAAGTCACAGCTTGGAAANGTCAAAAAGCAGGTGATCTCCGAAACCGAGGCTTATGATGGTGAGAGCGACTTGGCTTGCCATGCGAGTAAGGGTCGGACGAAAAGAACAGCAGTTATGTACGGAGAATCGGGACATTGTTATGTATATCTTTGTTATGGGATTCATTGGTTGTTGAATGTGGTTACGGGTGCAAAAGGATATCCTGCGGCAGTTCTGATCCGCGGATCTGAAGATCATTTGGGACCGGGGATTCTGACCAAGGCTCTGGGCGTGGATGGTAGTTTTAATGGCACTTTGCTTTCTCCAAAAAATCGCTTGTGGATTGAGCCTAGAGAGGGAAATGAACCCAAGGTTAGAAGTGGTCCGAGAGTTGGAGTTGATTATGCTGGAGAGCATTGGTCAAAAGTTCCTTANAGATTTTGGTTTTCAAAAGGATAATTTATCGCTTATGTTATAGGAATGCGGTTTGTGCCCATTAATTTTTGCCTGTTACTTTTAGCCGTTTTGCTCTTTGCCGCTTGTGGTCCAAAGGTTGTTCGTGAGCAACCCCTCATCTACGATGCATGGGATGCACGCTATCACTACGACCCAGTAACCAGGAAAATGATTCCTGTTTACGGACAGGAATCCATTGGAAGAGCATGGGGGCGGGATGAGGAAGGTCGTTTGGATTACATAGAGTTTATTTCCGGCACTGCTGAAAAGAGTGAGAATCTTCTCGTTCATCATCAGCAGAAATTGGACCGCAAAAGGGAAATTAACTGGGAAATGGAAAATCAGGCTCGCATTGACAGGATCAAAGCTTCCCTCGAGTTTATGGATAAAAATAAATCCAGCGAGACGCCGGTGGAGCCCCCTCCCGAAGATTTTGGTAACGATTTTGTACCCGCCTCCTTTCTTCCGGTTCAGGCTGGGGATAACGGAACGGATGAATCGGATGCCTTTTCACCGTTTGTGCCTATGGAAGAAGATTCCGCCACTCCCGAATCCTCCCCAGAGCCTTCTCCCTTCGAACCCCTGTCTCCATTTTAGTGAGAATCCTTAGATTATCCATCAATGCTCTCGCACTTTGCTTCTTGTTGTTAGGGGGCTGGAAGCTGTTCGACCGGTTTGGAGCCTATGACCAGGGCCTCCTCCTGATTGCAGACATAGAAAAAAAAGCACTTGAGCTTGAGCTTGAGGCAAAAAAGCACAACGAGGAGCATACCGGCAGGTTTTCTATCGAGCGAAACCGAAACCAGCAATTGGAAGAGGATCAGTTCGAGTTTTCAAGAGAAGAAAGTAAGCAAATGCAAACGCTGGAAGAGGAGCAAAAAAGGGTTCAGGAAATGGAAGACAGCTTAGCATCTTTGTCCAATTCAATAGAGGATGCGAAAATTAACCTAAACAAAGGCGAAAAGGAAATCATTGCCCTACGGGAAGAAAGCAACGAACTGATGCGCTCTCTTCCCGTAATGGAGGGATCGATGACCGATTTGCGCACTGCGATATTGGAACAGGAAGGCTTGGTGCAAAATTTGGATGAACAGTTGGCCAATTATGAGTCAACGACCAAGGTGCTTCAGGAACATTATGAGCGAAATGTTGCAGCTTTTGTGCGCGACAAAAGGGAGAGGCCTTGGTTTCATAAAGGAAAGAGCATTACGGTTCGTAATGCTTCTCTTGATCTTGAAAGCGGTTTACTTGCCTTGCCGGTGGGTAAAGACCATGGAGTGGAGATGGATCGAGTTTTGTCGGTGCAAATCCTNAACCGTGAAATTTGTAANATTAAGATAACNCAAGCNAATTTAAGAAACAGNATTGCCCACATCATCCCCCTCGTTGGAGAACCAGAGAGGCTCTTGAACCTCAGTGAGTTTGACCTTTATCATCTTTAGAATCCTTGCCTGGAGTTCCCTGGTTTCGCTTGGAGTTTTCGCATTTTTGAATGCGGACAAATTCGCTTCCCTGGATTCCGAAATCACAGATGCCCAAAATGGATTTAATGAAAAGAAGATCAAATTGGAAATCGACAAGAATGAGTCGTCGAATTTAATCAACGGACTTTACCGAGAACGAGGAGTTCTCAGGCAGAAGAATGAATTGACCCAAGAGAACACCCTCAAGATGCAGGAAGATTTTGAGATTTTGAAACCAAAAAAAGAGGATTTGGAAAGAAAAATTTCCAAAAAAGAGAAAGAATTGGCTGAGTTGANNAAAAAATTGAAGCAAGTGCAGGAAAATCTTGTTACTGTTCGTGATGAGGTAATCCCGTTTCAAGAAAGGTCGCAAAGCCTAAAGTCGGAATTGACTGCTTTGAAAACGGAGCTTTCCGAAAAAAAAGCACAGGCTTCCTCCAAGCAAGGAGATCTTGATGCTTTGACCGCAACCCGCAGGGTAGTTTCCAACGCCTATGTCAACAGAAGAGATGCCTTACTTGAAGAGGTGAAAAAGCCAGCTCACACCTATTATGGTGATGAATTGGAGGTTGTCGTGACCAGTAGAGCTCCTTCGGGAAAAGGGTTTTTCCTGAGCGAAGGTTACTTGGCTGGTCTTCGAGAGGGGATGATTTTCCTAACCAGGAAAGCAAATGAAGGAAATTCGGACTATTTTTTCACAAAAGCCACCTTAGTTCAGGATAAGTTAAGTTTTATCGAGTTTGGTGGTTATTTTTCAGGTAATTTGAACCCTCAAGTTCATTCCGATGAAAAACTGTTCTTGATTAGAACTGGGGATTCAAATACTAGTTTCTAATAACTTTTCCGAAGATGATGTTTTAGAATGTTTTCATAGAGTGCTTCAATAACCCCGCCCCATTACATTTACCCCAATACACCTTGATGAATAGCCCAGAGGAAGAGCCAACTGATGATGAGTTGGCAGACTTGATGGACGATGGTGCGAGCGATACCTCTGAGTCTGGAGATGATGAAGGTGCGGTTGAAGCGGGGATTCCCCCTGCATTGGATAGTGATGACCCTGAATTGGAAGTCGATGAAGAAGCCTTCAGTATTGACGACTTTGAATCCAACCTTTCTTCAACCGAGGAAACCGATGTTGATGAAAATGTGGTGTCAGAGGCAGTAACCTCCTCCGAAGAGGAAACCCCGACGCCAACAGGTACTGAAGAACCAAAGCATGAAGAGGTTGCAACTGAGCAAAGACCAAAAAAGACGGAAAACGGATTGGGAGGAGTTGCTGAATTTAGAAAAACTTTAACGAATTTATCCAGGCAATTGGAAATCGATCGCTTGGCATTTTTGCATAAATCCCTGACGGATCGTGGTGAGGAATTACCCACCCTCGAGCAAATTGCGGGGGATATACACGGTAAGAGTCCAATGTCACCGAATGGGGATTGTGATTATTTTGGCAAGCGCCCGGCGACCCGTTTGGAAGGCTGGATCTCCGGTCTTTCCTTTGGATCGAACCGCAGAGCCAAGAAGTTTAGTAAGTAAGACCTTTCTTCAAATTCGCTCGTTCGAATGAAGGATCTGAAACACATCGAATTGGATTTTTCGGTTGTGATACCTGCATACAACGAGGAATCCTATCTGCCTGCAACCATCGATAGCTTGNAAAAGGCAATGACCGCGATTCCGGAACTGCGTGGTGAATTGATTGTCGTGGACAACCATTCGACGGATTTGACCGCTGAAAGTGCCAGGCAACTAGGTGCTCGTGTAGTATTCGAGGAAGCAAGAGGGATTGCCATGGCAAGAAATGCAGGAGCGAGGGTGGCCTATGGCAAATATTTGTTTTTTGTAGATGCGGATACCTTGGTGAACCAAGAATCACTGCTTCAATCTCTCGAGTATTTGTTATCCGGTCAAGTAGGGGCGGGTGGTTCTGTTTTGGAGTTCGACCAAACGCAGGGACGTTTTGTTTTTGGAGTCTTGTTGCCTCGAATGTGGAATTTTATTTCACGAGTTTTCAAATTGGCAGCGGGCAGTTTTGTTTTTACCCGAAGAGACTTGTTTTGGGAATGCGGTGGATTTCCTCAGAATCTCTATGCAGGAGAGGAGATTTTCTTTTCNCGGGCGGTCAAGAGGCTTTGTCGCAAGAAGGGGATGAGCTTTAAAGTTTTACAGGATTACCCCATCATCACTTCCTCAAGGAAATTGCTTTGGTATTCGAACCTAAGAATTGGGGCGAATCTCATGCTGCTTGTTCTTTTTCCCTTTGCGGTTCGTTTCCGCAAGCTTTGTGGTTTTTGGTACCAAAGGCCTTAAGCCTGAACTCTTAATCGAGATCCATCGTGTATTGCATTCCCCATTTTTCTCTAATTGAGTCCATCACCTCGTGGATCGCCAAGCTCTCCCGTAGGGGCATGATGGGACTGTCCTTTTCACCGGACAAAAGCAGGTCGCCGAAGGATTTCGCCTCGTAATTGAAGCCGTTTCCCTGGAAGGGCATAGCGATCAACTCCGGCTCGCATCCTTTTTTCGTAAAGGTCATCTTTTGGGGTCGCCAACATTGTTTGTGAACCCTGAGAGTACCTTCGGTCCCGGAGATAAACGCCTCCTGGGCCGTTTCCCCTTCAAGGGAAGAATGAAGCACCGCCATTTGACCTTCGGAGTATTTGAAAAGATAAGCCGCTTGTTCGTCTACGCCGGTTTCACCCAAGTGGCATTCGGTGGAAATTTTTGAGGGTTTTCCAAAAACCATAAAGGACAGTGAAATCGGATAAACTCCAATGTCTAACATCGAACCTCCTGCTAGGGCTTTACTGAACAAACGACTGTTCGGGTTTCGAGATGGGGGGCGGAAGCCAAAATCGGCTTGTAGCGTTTTCACCTTTCCGAGGGCACCAGAATTAAGGATGTTTCTGATTTCCGTCATCAACGGGGGGAACCGGGTCCACATCCCCTCCATCAGCAAGACGTTGTTTTCTTTTGCACATCGGATCATGGTCTCGACCTGTTTTGCGTTCACTGCCATCGGTTTTTCGCATAAGACTGCTTTTCCGTGGTTCATGCATAGAGTTGCCAAGCGGGCATGCTCAGAGTGAGGAGTGGCCACATAAACCGCATCGATATCTTCGCGTTTGGCCAGTTCCTCATAGGAGCCCGCCGAATGAGGTGCATCCCATTCCTCAGCGAACTTGATCGCCTTATCCAAATCCCTTGAGGCTACGCAATGAAGAGTACCGTTGTCCGTATGCTTCAATCCTTCTGCAAACGCACGGGCAATTCTTCCCAAGCCCACTATGCCCCATTTGATGTTTTTTTCCATAGGTAAACATCTTGAATACGAGGAGAAAGGAAAGGCAAGTATGAAGGGCCAAGGAGAAAGTTGACGAAATCTGCAATATCGGCGAAGGTGTGGATAAATGGATATGTTGAAATTTTTTGAAGCGAAGCGAATGGTTCTTGTTATCTTCGTTTGTCTAGCTCTAGGGGCGGGTTGCGGTTCCGATTCCTTTTTTCAGACTGAGGAATCCNTTTCTCCGGATAAGCCGGCTNCGGCTCATTCGGCACAAGAGAAAGGGGAAGCGGTCTCCTTGGATTACGAAAAGATTAGAGAAATCATGAGTGGAGTTGTGCATTCCGCTCANTCGCAAATACCCGAAGCCCATTATCAATTTATTTGCGATGAGAATGAAAGATGGATTTATCGTTGCAATATGCGTACTGGAGAGATCGAATGCTTCAGTATGAGTTCGAACAAATTAAGGCTTTTATCCAGCATCAAATAAGGAAAGAGGAGAGAATGAAAACACTTGCCCGAGGAATCCTGTTATTAGTTTTTNCAGCCTGCTTTTCCTGCTCGTCCAATTCGTACTCGGGTGAGGATNCAAGGATAAGTTCCAGCAAGCATCTTTCGATGGTCGAAAAAGCTTGGACGGCTCGTCACCATTATGATCCCGAGCGCCGATTGTTGGTTCCTAAAGTGGCAGGAGCTCGTTGGGGGGCGACGCAGGAATACAAGGAAGACGGCACGCTCACCTACCGTGACTGGTGGGTGCGAGACGTAAAGATGGAGGATTTGGAACCTGCCCCTTCCATGTTCGTCGATGTTATTCTAGAGGAAGACGAAGCAATCAGCACGGATGCTCGAGGAAACCTGGATACCCCGGCACCAATTCAAGGTGGATTAGTTGAGGGTGAGACCGAGGGAGGCCAAGAATTCGCAGCACCTGAAAGCAGCGAACCCATTCCATCGGATCCTTTTTCAGCTGCTGAGCCGGCTGTCGAAGTTTNGACCGAATCGGAGGATCCTTTTACTCCTGTTGCAGAACCTTCCACTGATTCAAATGAACCGGAAGTTTCTCCCTTCGCTCCCTTGGAGCTTCCCTTCTAGGGTTGTGTAAGGCAAGAACCTAATAGTTTCTGATTCCGTCGTCTGAAGCGAATAAGGGGGGNGGATCATATTCTTCCCCTTGATTTATATTTTTGGGAGGAATTGAGTTCGGAGAAAGCTTGGGGGTAAGTTGCTCAGGTAAAACTTTTTCCTTAGTCAGGTTTTTTGGTTGTGGCCTTTGAATGGCGGGTTTTACCTTTTTCGCCTTTCTTTTCGGGGATTGCTTTTCGGATACACCGACCGATCGTAACCAGACCCGGCTAATGGGGATTTCGACTTCCTCGCCCACGAAATCCTTAAGGACCGACCATGTGGTCTTTTCGAAGCAACCAGCTCCNTTGGTTTTTCCGCTNCCTACTTTGCGGGGGGTTCCATCTTTGTTCAACGTAACTGCCATGGGATACGAATCATGGAAACCAGCTCACAACTCAAACAAAAAATCATGACTTTTCCTTTGATATTAATTTGGNAGATCAANTATGATNAGNAAATGCCCAAGCAAACCAAGNTAACAACGAAAGTCCCTGAAAAAGCGAAAAAGCGTGCTGCTCAGGTTAACATGATGCAAAGAAGTTCCGATGAAATGGGAAAGTTTGACAACACCTCGGNGACCTCGGTTCCCATGGCAATCACCGCACTCATCGGTTTGGGCTTTGAGATCGCGCTGTATCTTTTCCTGCTAATTTTTCTTTTATCGGACTCCACCAAGATCATTCACGATTACTTCTACGAGCGAGGATGGGTACCGTACCTGCTGACCTATTTGGCCTGCTGGTCTTTTGCCATCCTCTACTTCAAGCGCAAAAAATTGAAGAACCAGGAAAATGTCATGCAGTTCAAACTTCTACCGGAAGATATTTCCGTGGATATCCGTGAAGACAACATGGCTCAGTTTTATTCGCATATTAAGAGACTCGGTTTCGACCAAAGGGAAAGTTTTCTTCTTACCCGAATTTTTCGGGGACTGGAGCATTTCAGTGTCAGAAAAAACCACACAGAAACTGCAGATATGCTTAAGTCACAATCGGAAATCGATGCCACCATGGTCGATTCCAGTTATGTTCTGATCAAAGTCTTTATCTGGGCGATCCCCATCCTAGGATTCATAGGGACGGTTCTTGGGATCAGTGACGCGGTGGCGAGCTTTGGCGGGGAGATGGGGGCGGCGGCAGATATCGAAGTGATCAAGGAACAGTTAGGTCAAGTGACTGGTGGTTTAAGTGAGGCCTTTGATACGACCTTGGTTTCACTGATTTTCAGCCTATGTGTGATGTTTCCCACAAGTGTGATGCAGAAGAACGAGGAGGATTTACTCAATAAGGTGGACGAGTATTGCAACGAATATTTTCTGAAGCGTTTGCGCGAACCGCAAACTGCAGGAGTGGTCACCTCAGCCANTTCAGCGGATTCGATTGCTCGNATGGAGCATCTGCAGGCCTACCTCTTGCAGTTGCAGGAGTCTCAAACCATGGTGGCTCAGCAAATGACNCAGGTTGCTCATCAATTCAACCAAATCATGCAGAATACCAATATTGAGGAGGAGAGTGGCTGAANTCTATTTTCAAATCGGGGATTTGTAGACGGTGAAAAAGAAAAAGGCAGACCTAGAGGTTTCCCTCTTTCCCTTTCTTAGCATTTTGGCCTGTGTGATTGGTATCCTTACACTGATGATCACTGCGATCGTCATTGCCCAGATCGATCCTGAGGCTGTGAATGAAAAAATCGAAACAGCTTTGGAGGACGACGAGGAATTTCAAAAGAAGATCGAGGCTCGTAAACAGGAGATCGAAAAGCTCCGTCAGGAGATCGAATCGATCAAGGAAGGTCCTCTTAAGAAAATCGACCCCAATAGAAAAGGCCAACTCCAGCAAGAGATTGCCAAGGTAATGGCTCAGACCAAGCAGGCCAACCAGGACCAAAAGCAGAGTCAGGCCCTTTTGGGCGAAGTGGTTAAGATAAAAGCGGAGATGGCGGAGATGTTGAAAGAATTGGAGCAGGCCGAGGAGGAATGGGAACTGATGAAGGATCCGGACAAGTTTGCCACCATGGTGGTCAAGCAAAGCGGCACGGGAGCCGGCGGAGACCTCGAGCCCACATTCATCGAATGCTCTAAGGAGGGCATTCGGGTTTATGATGAAAAGGGGGAGAGCTACGAAATACCCACACCCAAGATTCAAGGGCATGCCCAGCTCAAGGGAATGATCCAGAAACTGGTCAAGGAAGCACCTTACCGTACTTGGCGAAGCACTCAGGGTTCAAAGATCGATGCCCGTTTTATCAAGCGTGAGGCCAGTAATATCACACTTAAGGACAAGGCCGGTAAAGAAATCAAATTGAATGCACTTCAATTGGCTCCGGGGTCCAGGGAGATTATTCGTAAATACGAGGAGGCCCGGGCTGCCAAGCGCCCGGACCCCGAAGCCCGTTATGTCATTTTTCTTCTNCGTTCGANNGGATACGCTGCCTGGTTGTCCGCCTCNCGTCTNTGCCAAAGCCTNGGCTGTCGCTTCGGTCANTTGCCTCTGGATGGGGAGGGAGCAATCGATCTCTCTCTTTTTNTNGGTTCATGAAAAGAAAGAAGAAAGAAGCCGGAGGCAGCCTNGATTCNCTTCTCGATACNATCACCACNGTGGTTGGAATTCTGATTATTCTTTTGATCGTNGTGCAACNGGGAGCCGATTCAGCGGTTAAGCGGATCGTTGAGGAAAAAAAAGAGGAAAACTCCAAGGAGCTCATGGAATTGGCGATGAAACAATTTGACGACCAAGAAAGAGCGTTGCTGGAAGAGAAGAAAAAGTTGCAGATGAAGATGGCCTCCCAGAACAAGGAGCAGCAAAAGCTGATTGAGGAAATTTCCGAACTCGAGAAAAAATTAGCCAAGGAGAAGAAGGATATGCCTCCAGAACCTCCAAAGTTGCAGAACCTGCGTCAGGAAAAAAGCAAATTGGAGAAGGACCAGTCCGCGGTGGAGGTCAAGGTCAAGAAGGTCAAGGGGCTTTTGGCCGCGGCTCCGAAACCAAGTGGGCAAACCTTAAGCAAGGAAGTCAGTTTGCCCGATCCCAAACCTGCCATATCGGGTTCCAAGCCCTTTCGTTTCTTGTTCCGCGAAGGACAAGTTTTCCCCATCGATGATAATCGTCTCATAGGGATTATGCAAAAGGAGTTAAAAAAAGCCGGCCTCACCGCCAACAAAGCCAAGGAACACGACGGAAAGAAAGTGGTTGCTCACTTCAGGAACACACAGGCAGGAGATGAGTTTTTCACCTTGTTGCCTCGGGTGGACGCAAACAAAAGAATCATTTTTGATCTAAAACGGAAAAAGGGTGCGGGCGAGAGTGCCGATGATTTAACTAAACCCAACTCCAAGTATGTCGCCGCTCTCAAGAGCATCAGTCCACAGTCCCATTATTTACAGTTTGAGGTCTACACGGATAGTTTTGCCACCTACCTCGGAGCCCGAGAGATCTCAGGCAACCAAAACTTTCCCGCTGGTTGGAAACCGGTCTACCGTGGAGGTGATACGGATGGTACCCTGAGTTATTGGAATATGTACGACTATGGTCGGGCCGAATTGATCGCCTCCCGGCCCAAGCCCAAGCCGACAGGCAAACCTGCTCCACCTAAGAAACCAGCCAATGTTCTCGACTGATGTCGGTTAACGGGCAAGGAATTGGTCGGAGTTCGGATCACCTTTTCCTCGTCTTTGAAAGCCATCGGGTTGGTTGACGCAAAGGTTTTCTAAAATCTTGTAGACCCAATCGAACTTATTTGCCTGGTTGATTTTTTTTGCAACTTCTGAAGCAGTCTGGGGAATCCCCGGATTAGCGAGCAATTGTTCCGTAATTGACTTCCGAACTGACAAGATTGCAGAGGCAGCCTTTTTGCCGGCTTCCACGCCTGGTTGATGGTAGGCATTGATGCCCACCAAAGAAGCATACAAACCAACCGCCCGTTCGAAGAGTGCAATTAGTGCTCCAATAGCCGAAGGGGTGGTTTCACGAATGGTTAAGGTAATGGACTTCCGGTCCTTTTCGTACAATGCGTCTCGAGTACCGAGAAAGAAGCCATGGAGGTAATCACCGGAGGTCATGCCTTCCTCATCCACCGAAACCGAATCCCCTTCTCGGTTCTTCAAGACCTCAATGAAGGTGGCGAAAAAGTTGGGAACTCCTTCACGCAGCTGCTGGACATATGCGTGCTGATCCGTGGACCCCTTGTTTCCGTAGACTGAAATTCCCTGGTGCACCACTTCTCCCATCAAGTCCTTTTCTTTCCCCAAGGATTCCATAATTAATTGCTGAAGATACTTCGCGAACAGATCCAGGCGATCCTTGTAGGGTAGGATGACCATATCCTTGGAGCCCTTGCCGCCAGTCAGGTAATACCAGGCTAAGGCGAGCATAGCTGCAGGGTTATTACGGAACTCGGAAGAACGGGTCAAGCCGTCCATTTGCTTGGCTCCGGCAAGGAGTTCGTCAATGTTGAGACCCTGGAGGGCCGCGGGAAGAAGGCCGACTGCTGCGGTCTCACTGGTTCGTCCGCCCACCCAGTCCCACATTGGCAGAAAATCTAGCCACTGATTTTCCTGGGAATATTGATGGAGCTTGCTTCCATCTCCGGTCACCGCGATCGCATGTTTGGAAAAGTCCAAACCTTTTTCGGAGAAAGCATGAACTGCTTCGAGCATCCCGTTTCGGGTCTCGGGGGTTCCTCCGGATTTGGAAATCACCAAAGCAAGAGTCGTGGGTAGAGCCTTTCCGATTTCGGCCAATGTCAGGTCGATCCCATCGGGATCGGTGTTATCGAAAAAATGAACTCGAAGTCGGTCGGTTTCCGGGTGACCGAGTGCTTTGCCCACGAATTGAGGACCTAGGGCGGATCCTCCGATTCCAATGACGAGCAGATCCGTGAACCGGCCTTGAGGGGCCTGCAGTTCCCCAGTATGCACTTGGCGGGCGATCTCCTTGACTTTGTCCAAGGTTTCTCGAATAGCAGAGGACAGTTCTGCGTTCGGAGCAAGTTTGGAGTCCCGTAGCCAGTAGTGCCCTACCATGCGGTTTTCGTCGGGATTGGCAATGGCTCCGCCCTCTAATTCCCCCATCGCTTGGAGGGCCGATTCGATCGCGGGTTGCATGGAGCCTAAATAATCATCGGGGAAATCCACATAGGAAAAATCTGCCCAGAACAGGGCATCTTCATGGGCGAGATAAAGGTCTTGTTTCATAATTAGAATCCGTCAGTGATCGCTCCCTGAGAAGCCGAGCTTACCAATTTGGCGTATTTAGCGAGCACTCCGCGCTTTTCCCTAGGTTCGGGTTTACTCCACGAGTCGAGGCGTTTTTGAACTTCCTCTTCGGGCAGGTTAAGGGTGAGTTCGTTCTTTTCCGCGTCAATCGTAATGGGATCTCCGTTCTTGAGAAGACCGATCAGTCCGCCAACCGCCGCTTCTGGGGTGATGTGTCCGACCACGAACCCATGGCTTCCTCCAGAGAAACGCCCGTCAGTGATCAATGCGACATCTTTTCCTAAGCCCTTGCCCATGATCGCGGAGGTGGGGGAAAGCATTTCCCGCATGCCCGGTCCGCCCACCGGCCCTTCGTTGCGAATCACCACGACATGTCCGGCCCGCACCTCACCCTCCATGATGCTCTTGATCGATTGCTCTTCGGAGTCGAATACAATGGCTTCTCCGGTGAACTTCAAACCTTCCTTACCTGAAATCTTGGCGACCGCTCCTTCAGCGGCGAGGTTTCCGTAGAGGATGCGCAGGTGGCTGTCCGGTTTGATCGGATTATTAAAGGGACGAACCAAGTCCTGACCACCGGGGTAGGGGGCATAGGGTTCGGCATCGGAGACATTTTCAGCCAAAGTCTTTCCAGTCACAGTCATGCAGTCCCCATGGAGCAGACCCTCCTCGAGTAAGGTCTTGAGTAAGGGCCGCAAGCCTCCGATCCGTACAAAGTGGGACATGTTGTATTTCCCACTAGGCTTGAGATCGCAAAGCACAGGCACACGCTTTCCTATCTCAGTGAAATCATCAAGGGAGAGAGGCACCTCAGCGGCGTGGGCCATGGCCAGCAAGTGAAGGACCGCGTTCGTGGAACCGCCCAAGGTGATGACCACGGTGATAGCATTTTCAAAGGCTTCCCGGGTCATGATGTCCCGGGGTTTGATATCGTTGGCAATTAAATGGACCACCGCTTCCCCAGCGTCGCGGGCGTCGATNCGTTTGTCTTCGGAGACCGCGAGTTGGGCGGAACTGTCGGGCAAGCTCATACCCAAAGCCTCGATTGCGGAGGACATGGTGTTGGCGGTATACATCCCTCCGCAGGAGCCCGGTCCGGGGATCGCTTTCTTTTCGATGTTGGTCAGTTCCTCTTCGTCAATCATTCCATTCGAGTGGGCCCCGACCGCTTCAAAAACTGAAACAATGTCTAAATTTTTGCCCCCATGAAGACCAGGCAGGATGGTTCCACCGTAAACGAAAATACCCGGCCGGTTCATTCGGGCCAGTGCCATGACGCAGGCAGGCATATTTTTGTCGCACCCGCCGATTGCCACCAATCCATCCATTCCCTCCGCTCCGACTACGGTTTCGATGGAATCCGCAATAACTTCTCGGGAGACGAGNGAATACCTCATGCCTGGTGTGCCCATACTGATTCCGTCCGAGACTGTGATGGTTCCAAAGGGCACAGCCTTGCCGCCCGCTNCATCCACCCCCTCGACCGAAGCCTTACCGAGATCGTCNAGGTGAGAATTGCAGGGCGTNACCATACTCCATGCGGAGCACACCGCAACTTGGGGCTTAATGAAGTCCTCGTCTTCGAACCCGACGGCACGAAGCATCGATCGATTGGGAGCGCGGTCTTTGCCGTCGACTACGATGGAAGAAAAGTTTCGGTTGCAACTGATCATGATTTTTGAATTAGGATTGAAGCCANANACTTTATCGGGTTGAATGTTATCTGGCGAACACAATTCTCTTCAAACCGTACCCACTCTTTTGCAAAACCCTGAGCTAGAATCCCTTCGGGATGAGATCGACCGGATCGACGGGCAAGTCGTGGACTTGCTTAACCAGCGGGTGCGGGCTGCTGCCGAGATCGGAAAGATCAAGAACCAGCTTGGTGTGGATGCTTACGACCCCGCTCGGGAGGAACAGGTCTTCGCCAAACTCGAGGGACTTAACGCTGGAACTCTGCCCAAGGATTCCCTNCGGGCTATTTATCGCGAAGTCATTTCCTCTTCGATTGCCTTGGAGAAGGAACTGGTTATCGGNTATCTTGGGCCAGAAGCGACTTTCACGCACCAGGCCGCNAAGCTGAATTTCGGATCCGTCCTTACTTACCGAGCTTTACCGGATATCCCCGATGTTTTCCAGGCGGTGGAGAAGGGGGAGTGCGATTACGGGGTGGTCCCCATCGAAAATTCGACGGAAGGAGCGGTGAACCGNTCTCTTGATTTGTTGGTGGACACCGAACTGACCATTATTGCTCAGGTTTACCTGAAGATCGAACATTGCCTCTTTAGCACCGTTCCCCTCGACCAAGTAACGGAAGTACGCTCCAAGGACCAGGCTCTCGCTCAATGNGGAGAGTGGCTCCGGCGTAACCTGCCTAANGCACATCTCGTGCCGGTGGCCAGTACGGCNGAAGCGGTCCGNGAATGTGCTTCGGGCGAGGGCAGGGCGGCGATNGCNGGNAAGCTTGCCGGNGANGCCCATGGAGTTCCCTTATTGGAGAGTGGCATTCAGGACCGCAAGGACAATGTGACTCGCTTCCTTGTGGTCAATAAGCAAGCCTCTTCNCGACGCGATGGGGTAAATTACCGGACCAGTTTAGTACTCTCTCTGCCCGATCAGGTTGGGGCTCTGCAGTCTTCGCTCAATCCCTTTTCCTCCCGCGGAATCAACCTCTGCAAAATCGAGTCNCGGCCCAGCCGGCGAAAGACCTGGGATTATTTCTTCTTCGTTGATTTTCTTGGCCACTCTGAGGATGATGGTATTAGGGATGCNTTGAAGGAATTGGAGGAAGCCTGCCCGTACCATCGAATCTTGGGGAGTTACCCAGAGACTCAGCCCTGAACGGATGCTTTCTTGCTCANACTCTCGGGATNTACGAGGGTTTAAAAAAAACNCTGAGTGTAATTGGAAGCNNGAATAATTCTAGAAGAACAGTACAGAGAGATCCTGATCCTCAAGGGCGTGGCGTAGGACCAAATCTTCGATGAAGGAGCGCAGTTCCTGATACTCNGTTTCCTTGCGTGCAGTCCAACGCCTTTTTCCTTTAAGAGTCTCCCGAAGACCAGAGACCAGGATCATACCCTTGGTCGATCCCTGAAAGGATTGCACGAAATCGAGCACCGAAGCACGGACCCAAAGAGGTTCNATGGATTGACANCGGGCGTTCCAGTGAGTGAAGCGGAAGCCCCGNTTGTTGGGGTAATGAAAGCGTACAACTTGTTCGATGCAATGCTCAAAGGATTTGGTGGACATCTGGCGNTCATCGTCATTTTCCCTCATAAAGGAGAGGGTGCGCTGAAGCTGGAGGGTTTCCTCACGCGTAGAAGCACTCCCAATCACCGAGAAGAGGGCGTTTAGGTTTTGAAGCCTTGTATAATCGTCTCTTTTAGCCGCCGCCTTCGTCACTTTCCGTTCCACCACCCAAGTTCATGATCTCCTCGGCGAACCGAGATAACTCCATGAAATCCTCGTAGAAACTGGCGTACCGCAGCCACGCGATGCCGTCTACTTTACGCAACCGATGCATGATCGCTTCGGCGATCGCCCGACTGGGAACCTCACTGTCGAATTCGTTTTCAATTCGACGGAGGGTGTCGGAAAGCAAACCGTTGATTTGCTCAGCGTCGATGGGTCGCTTGGCGATCGCCCGACGCAGGCCCATCGCCAGCTTGGTTCGATCGAAGCTTTCCCTTCTGCCGTCCCTTTTGACCACCACCAAATCCTCCCGGAGGACTTCCTCCATTGTGGAAAAGCGATGGTTGCATTTCAGACAGACCCGTCGGCGTCGAGTAGAGGCGGATGTACCGGCCCTCGTTTCGAGTACCTTCAGTTCTTCTGAAGAACATTTAGGACAACGCATCAGTTACGTAAGATTCCATATACCACACATTAGAAGTTCTAACAGAGTTTCAGGAAGTTCTTCAAGATCATAATTCCGTTTTCCGTGGCGAGGGATTCGGGATGGAACTGAACCCCCCAAATCGGATGCTCCCGGTGACGGATTCCCATGATCTCGTTCTCCGCGGTGCGAGCAGTGGTTTCGAGACAATCGGGCAGGGATGAAGGTTCGATGACCAGAGAATGGTATCGGGTGGCGGTGAAGGGGTCGGGCAGGTCGGTGAAGAGATCCGTTCCATTATGGTGGATGGGTGATGTCTTACCATGCATAAGTCGGTCAGCTCGGACGATCCGGCCCCCGAAGGCCTGTCCTACGCATTGATGACCGAGGCAGACCCCAAGAATGGGGATCTTACCCGCGAAGCGGTTGATCAGGGCGAGACTGATTCCAGCCTTGTCGGGGTCGCAGGGCCCGGGTGAAATGACCAGCCCATCAAAGGCCTGTAAGTCCAGTTCTTCAGCCTTGCAGGCGTCGTTGCGCCGAACCTCCACCTCCACCTCGAGTTCCCCGAAGTACTGCACCAAGTTGTAGGTGAAGGAATCGTAGTTATCGAGAACGAAGAGGCGCATGGGATGGTTGGTTCAGGAGGCGGTGTAGCCTTGTTTACGCGAGCGCTCCTTGAGTCGGAGAGCATTGAGTCGGATGAAACCACCTGCATCCTCGGGCCGGTAATCGCTTTCATCATCATCCATGGATGCGACTTCCAAATCATAGAGGGAGAGATCGGATTTTCGTCCCACGGTGGTGAGGTTACCTTTGTAGAGTTTGAGCCTGACGATNCCGGAGACGGTTTCCTGACTGCGGTCGATCAAGGCTTGAAGGGCTTCGCGTTCGGGCGCGTACCAGAATCCGTAGTAGATCAATTCTGCGTAGCGAGGAATAAGGGAGTCGCGCAGGTGCATCAGGTCACGGTCCATGGTCAGCGTTTCGAGCTGGCGGTGGGCGTGAAGTAAAATGGTTCCGCCGGGTGTTTCGTAGACTCCTCTGCTTTTCATGCCTACGAAGCGGTTCTCGACCAGATCGACCCGACCGATCCCATGCTTGCCGGCGATCGTATTGAGTCGACGGACGATTTCAAGGGGGCTGCCACTTTGCCCGTCAATGGCCACGCAGTCTCCCTTTTCGAAGGTGAGTTCGAGGTACTGGGCTTCGTCGGGTGCGAGTTCCGGATCCACGGTCAGTTTATACATGTCCCGGTTTTCCGGAGTGGTTGGATCGAACCATGGATCCTCAAGGATTCCCGCTTCATAGGAGATGTGCCAAAGGTTGCGATCCATCGAATAAGGCTTCGAGGCGCTCGCTTCAACATCGATGCCATGTTCGCTGCAGTAATCGATCATTTGCCGGCGACCGGGAAAGGTCTTTCGGAATTCGGCATCTCTCCAGGGAGCGAGAATTTGCAGATCGGGGGCAAGTGCGGAAAAGGTCAGTTCGAATCGGCACTGGTCGTTTCCTTTTCCGGTGGCTCCATGTGCGACTGCGGTGGCTCCAAATTCGCGGGCGATATCAATCTGGGCCTTGGCAATCAGGGGCCGTGCAATCGATGTTCCAAGCAAATATTGAGCTTCGTAGACGGCATTCCCCCGCACCATCGGGTAAATGAAATCGCTAGCAAATTCATCGACTAAATCGAGTGTGCGGTGGGCGGAGGCTCCGGTCGAAAGAGCCTTTTCCTCAAGACCGTCCAACTCCTCCTCTTGCCCGACATCGGCNCAGTAGGTAATGACTTCGGCGTTTTGTTGGTTGGCGTACCAATGAACGAGCACGGAGGTATCAAGGCCTCCGGAATATGCGAGTATGATTTTCATGATCTAAAAAAAGTGGGATCAGCGTGAAAGATTGCGCAGGATGGCTTTCTGCATGTGCAAGCGGTTCTCGGCCTGATCGAATAGAATGGCTTGAGGGGAGTCGAGCACTTCCTGCTCAACTTCCTCACCGGGATGGGCGGGCATGCAATGCATGAACAAGGCTTCGGGTTTGGCTTGCCGGAGGAGGTCGGAGCTGACCCGGTAAGGATCCATCAATCGAAGTCGGTCCTGTGTATCCTCTTCACATCCCATGCTGACCCAAACATCGGTGTAGACTATGTCGGCATCCTTGACCGCTTCGCTGGGGTCCGTCGAGTGAGCCCAGCTTGGAGTGAGATTCTTGTCCTTGCAAAAGTGGGTGATCTGTTCACTGGGTTGGTATTCCACAGGGCCACCGAGCGAGACTTCGAAGTCCCAGAGTGCTCCGGCGAGAATCCAGGAGTTGGCCATATTGCAGGCGGTGTCTCCGAGGAAGGTGACCTTCTTGCCTTTGAGCCCTTCGTAGGGATTACGGGAACTTCCGGTTTGTTCGAGGATGGTCATGCAATCGGCATAGATTTGGCAAGGATGAAGGAAATCGGTCAATGCGTTGATCACGGGAATCTTGGAGTTCTTGGCGAACTCCTCGATGATCTCGTGACCGTGAGTTCGAATGACCAGCCCATCGAGAAAACGGGAGAGCACTTGTACGGTATCCGCGATGCTTTCCCCTCGTCCAATTTGTGTGGCATCCTGGTTGAGGATCACTGGATGTCCACCGAGTTCGCGAATACCTACTTCGAAGGATACTCGGGTACGGGTGCTGTTTTTGTAAAAGAGCAGGGCCCAAGACTGTCCGAAAAGATCATTGGTGGGCCGATGACTGCGTCCGCTTTTATAGGCAAAGGCTCGTTCGAAGACCTCGCTAATTTCATCCTTGGAGAAATCGGTTTCGTGGAGAAAGTGTTTCATTGAATGCAAGTAAAAGAAATTATGAATGCTGCAGGACCTTTTCGATGATGCCAACGGCATCGTCGAGTTCTTTTTGACTAACAGTGAGGGGTGGAAGGATACGCAGGGCATGGCCAGCCGCGGCGACCANCAGCAGGCCTTCTTCACGCATCAATTTGATAAGAGGTGCAGGGTCCTGATGCATGGCGATCGCGAGCATCAACCCACGCCCACGAATTTCCAAAATTTTATTGGGAAATCTGGTTTTCAATGCCTCAAGCTTATTCTGTAGATANATTCCATGATCCCGAGCGGAATCAATCAGGCTTTCAGAATCCAACACATCAAGCACCGCATTGGCAGCGGAGCAGGCGAGGGGAGAACCTCCGAAGGTGGTTCCGTGGGAACCAGGTTTGAAAACTTCGGCGTANGGTTCCGATACCCAAAGGGCACCGAGCGGGAAACCTCCACCCAAACCCTTGGCCATAGCCACGGCACTTGGTCGGATGCCGGAGCGTTGGAAACCGAGAAATTCTCCGGTCCGCCCGATCCCTGCCTGGACCTCATCCAAGAGCAGAAGNAGTTGCTTTTCAGTGCAAAGCTTTTCCATATCGCGGAGAAATTCGTCGGAGGCGGGGTGGATACCGCCTTCTCCTTGAATGGATTCCAGCATGATTGCCCGGGAATTTTCAGTCACGGTCTCACGAAAGCTTTCGCTATGGTTAAAGGAGGCAAACCGAAAACCCGGAAGCAGGGGTTCAAAGCCCTTGCGGTACTTCGAAGAAGCGGTAGCGGAGAGGGCACCCATGGTGCGACCGTGAAAGGCGTTTTCGGCAACTAGGATTTCAAGTCTTTCCGGTTGTTCCGATTGGTGGGCAACCAACCGGGAAAGCTTGATCATGGCTTCGTTGGCTTCCGCTCCACTGTTGCAAAAAAGAACTTTACCCGGTCCGATCCGTTCGACCAACCTTTTNGCCAGACGAACCTGTTCAGGAATCGAGTACAGGTTGGAGGCATGACAAAGGACGCTGCTTTGTTCNGTCACCTGTTTAACCCATTCGGGGTGTCCGTGGCCGATGTTGGTGACCGCGATNCCAGATGCGAAATCAAGGTATTCCCGACCTGCTGAATCCCATAACTTNGTGCCTTCTCCACGGACGATGTCAATGGCTGGTGCGGCGTAGTTTCCGATAAGATACTGGCTATGTTCTTCTGAAATCATAGTGNTTCAGGNNTGAACGATTTCCGTACCAATTCCTTGGTCGGTGAAGATTTCAAGCAGGATGCTGTGAGCGAGCCGGCCGTCAATGAAGTGCACCCGGTTAACACCCGATTTCAGTGCATCAACCGCACTATTGACTTTGGGAAGCATGCCTTTGGCGATGACTCCTTCATCCTTAAGCGGTTGGACCTGATCGACGGGAAGGCTGGAAAGTAAACTGTCTGGATCTTCGGGGTTTCGAAGTAAACCGGGAACATCGGACAGATAGACTAACCTCCGTGCACCCAAAGCCATGGCTACGCGTGCCGCCGCTGTATCAGCATTAATGTTGTAACACTGGCCGGATTCGTCGGATCCAGTGGAGGAGAGGATAGGCATTTTTCCGACATCCATCGCCGAAAGAATTTCCCGGGTCTCAACTTCCTGGATTTCTCCGACGAAACCGAGGTCTGGTTCCTGTTCAAGCTTCCGGCAGTNCAAAACTTGTTTGCCGGGGATTCTTTTCACCTCGCAGTCATGGGATGTGACAAAAGAGGCAACCTCTTCGTTGACCTTCCCGTTGAGCACCTCGTCCACGACTTGAATTGCATCTGAATTTGTGACCCTAAGCCCGTTCANGAACTGGGCTTGCAGACCCCGGGNTTCAAGTTCCCGTGTGACTGCCTTGCCNCCTCCGTGAACCACCACCACGCGAATGCCCACGAAGTGAAGAAAAACCAAATCCTGGGCCACTCTGGCTCTCACCGCAGGGTCCGGGGAATCCATAAAACTACCCCCGTATTTGATCACGAAGATGGATCCGCGAAAGCGCCTGACATAGGGCAGGGCTTCCACCAAAATGCTTGCTTTTCTCTTACTTTCCTCAACCGCGGGCATCTTATTCGCTCTTGTTGAAATTAACGTATTCCTCGCTCAAGTCATTGGTCCAAATTTCTGCTGTTCCTTTTTTTATCTTGAGATCCANAGTAATGGTAAATTCCTTTTTCGCCACAATCTCCTGCCACTGGCTCTTATTGCCCACGATGGGTTCTCCGCTAAGCAANGCCGGAACCTCATCNTAGAAGAGATCCAACTGATCGAAAATTAAGCCAATCTTGGCGTATCCAGCGGCATCCACCAACCGACCCCAATTGGGNTCNGATCCGTACCACGAACTTTTGACCAAAAGNGAGTTTGCGATGCAACGGGCGACTTTTTCGGCATCNTTTGGGCTNGGTGCACCGAGGATACGNACTTTGACGAACTTGGTNACTTTTTCTCCATCGCTTACGCATTTNCGGGCAAGGGCGGCACAGACTGCGTTGACCGCCTGTTGAAATTTCCGGACCACAGCTGGCTCTTCCTTGTCCAAATTGATTCCNCCACCCTGATTGGCGAGAAGGACTNCGGAGTCATTGGTGCTCATGTCTCCATCAATGGTCATGAGGTTGAAGGATTGATCGGTCGCCTGTTTNAGAATGGTTTTCAGAAGTTCCGGGGAGCCTCCCGCATCCGTGGTNAGAAACGCNAGCATGGTTGCCATATTGGGTTCGATCATTCCAGCTCCTTTGACCACTCCGCCCACCGTGATTTCTCCGCCGGGGGTGTCAATCTTTGCGGAACAGGATTTGGTGCAGGTATCNGAAGTAAGGATGGCTTCCTGAAAGGCTTNAGCACCGTCGAACCCCTGAAGNACATCGTCCGTGGCGTCGCGGATGCCCGCGGTGATTCGGCTCATGGGTAGGGGAACACCGATCCTTCCTGTTGAAAAGACAAGGATTTCCTTCGAATGCACCTTGAGATGACGGGCGACTTCAGAGGCCATTTTTTTNGCGTCGGAATCGCCTTGGGCACCGGTGCATGCATTGGCGTTACCACTGTTGGCAACCACTGCGTGAAAGGTGGCTTTGGGGTCCTTTAACAGATCTACGCAGTAGGTAACGGGAGCAGCCTTAACATCGTTGGTGGTGAATACGCCAGCCCCGGTGCAGGGCTTGGATGAGTAGATCACACCGAGATCGAGGGTGCCGTCTTTCTTGCCTTTGACATCGCAGTGCACGCCGGAGGCAAAGAAGCCTCTGGGCTCGGTCACTCCATCTCCATTTTCGAAAAATTTCANGAAAGACCNGCCTCCTCGGGGTAGCCNTGGCAGAGATTCATGGCTTGTATCGCCTGACCGCCCGCTCCTTTGATCAGGTTATCCTCCGCGGAGCAAATCACATAGCGGTTGGTCCGCGGATCCGCATGTACGGAGAAGTCAATCCGGTTGGTTCCGGTCACGGCAGAGGTTTCGGGGTANACGCCCCTAGGCAGGACTTGAACGAATGGTCTNTTTGAGTAAGCATTCATCCAGCAATCTTCAATTTCTTCGGCTTGGACCGGGCCGACGGCAGGAACGGAAAGGGTCGAGCAGATGCCCCGGTTCATTGGAGCGAGATGCGGGTGGAAGGAAAGCACCACTTCCTCTTCGGCAAATAGACTCAGTTGTTCTTCGATTTCGGACAGGTGNCGATGCTTGGGCAATCCGTAAGCTGAGGCACTTTCGTTCCTTTCGCAAAAAAGCAAGCGTTCGGAAGCGGTTCTTCCGGCCCCGCTGATTCCACTCATGCAGTTGGCCACGATCCCTTCCTTTTCGATCAGTTTGTGTTTCAGTAGGGGAGCAAGAGGAACAATGATACTAGTCGGGTAGCAACCAGGTGAAGCGATTAAGGTGGATTTCTCCCATGAAAGATTATGAAGCTCGGGCAATCCGTACTGAGCCTTTTCGAGCCAGGAAGGGGACGGATGTTCCTCGCCGTAGTACTCTTTGTAGGTGCCTGAAGAATNGAGTCGGAAATCAGCGGAAAGATCGATGACTTTCTTTCCTGCTTCCAAAAGGGGAAGGGCGTAGCTTGCCGCGGTTCCGTGTGGTAGGGCGAGAAAGAAAACTTCTAAAGCAGAGTCTTCGCAGAGTTCTGCCTTCGAGGGGTTGGAAAANCNAAGACCTTGGTCCTTNCCNCGGAGTTTAGGTAGGCAATCTTCGAGNTTCTGACCGTCCAGAGACCGGGATGTGATGGTGGTCAATTTTGCATGCGGATGCCCCAAGAGCAGAGATACAAGTTCCCTGCCGGAATATCCTGATGCTCCGATGATACAGACATTCATGCCAATGTGCGTTCTATGATTTAAAAAAACAAACCCCCCGGTTGGAGTTCCGGGGGGTTGTTATGAAAAGTTGTTCTTGAGGGTTTATCTCTTTGAGAATTGGAATCTTTTCCGTGCCCCGGGTTGTCCGGTTTTCTTTCTTTCGATTTTTCTTGGATCTCGTCGCATGTGACCATCCTTCTTGAGGGGAACACGTAATTCACTGTCCATTTTTTCGAGTGCACGGGAGAGACCAAGCCGAATTGCACCGGCTTGTCCAGCTCCTCCTCCACCCTGAACATTCACTAGAACATCCACGGAGTTGTTTTTCTCAACCGTAGTGAGCGGGGAAGTCGCCGTTTTCTTTTGCTGTTCGGTCTTGCAGTAATCAGCAAGCTCCCGGTTGTTGATGATGAAGGATCCTTTCCCTTCAGTGATGCGAACCCGGGCAGTGCTGGTCTTTCTGCGTCCGGTTGCGATAAATTCTTTGGCTTTTGTTTTAGGGCTCATGGAATTGAATTAGGATTCGGGTAAAAGAGGGGTGGGTTGTTGAGCTTCGTGTGGGTGCTCGCTTCCAGCATATACCTTGAGTTTTTTCAACATGGCACTGGCGAGCTTATTCTTGGGAAGCATGCCACGGACGGCATTGGTAATGATAAATTCGGGTCTTTTCGCCCTGAAGTCAGCAACACTACGATATTTTTCGTTCCCCATGTAACCACTGTAAAACATATATTTTTTCTGTTCTTCCTTGGCACCGGTCAATTTGATTTTATCTGCGTTTAACACGATGACATAATCTCCGGTATCTACATGGGGGGTGTAGGTGGGTTTGTTCCTACCCCGCAAGGCGTTGGCAATGGATACGGCCAACCGCCCCAAGATTTGATCGGTGGCGTCGACGATTTTCCAATCGTGGGTGGTGGTTTCGGGTTTAGCGAGTGTTGTCTTCATCGAAATGAGGGAAAAAAGAATCAAAATGTAGAAATTTCGACCGTTCGTCAACCGAACAATTAGGGGATTAAGGGAAAGGAAATTAGAACTGTCCGGTGCCTAAGTCGGAAAGGGTCTGGTCATAAAACTTTCTGCCATACCCCATAACGCGGTCGGTGTTGTCGAAAACGACCGGCATGTATCTTTGCTCAATATCCTTGTTGGCAAGCGTGCCTTCATTTCCTCCTTTACGGATTTTGTAAAACCAAACGCTTCCCCAATCATACCCCTCGACATAGTTGGCTATTCCGGAAAGATCAAACACCTGGCCTTTGGTCATGCCCACGGCAAGGCCCATGAGGTTTTGGATGTTTTCCTTTACCTCCCCGTCACTGTCGGCAAAGGGATTACTGACTCCTCGGGAGCATCCCACAAAGGTGGAAATCAAAAAAGCGGATAGACCGAGAACACGGAGGAAAGTAAAGGTTGATGCTTTCATACCATTCTCTTATTCACGCATTCACCTTTTGCGCAATACCAATTTTTTGAGACAGCTTGGATTTCACCTTACGAAAAGCAAGCCACTTGAGCTTCAGATTGATTAGCCCGAGGTGATTTTTTCCAAAGTTTGGTAGCTTCGGGCAATCATTTCACGGGGGTCATCGAGAAGGTTTGCGGAGGCCATCGCATTGTCCAAAAGTTGATGTGCGACCAATTGAGCGGTCTGCTCCTCTTTTTCCTTTAGAGCGGAAAGGCCACGGATAATCGCATTCCCAGGATTGATCTGTAATTTTACGGAGGGAGCGGGAAGGGCACCCTCGGGGCCCTGCATCATTTTCATAACCCTGCGGGCAGAAGCTCCACCCATACCGTCTGAACCTACGATGCAAACCGGGCTGTCGATCAGGCGTTCTCCGGTCTCTACTTCGGAGACTTTATCTTTGAGAGTCTCTTTGAGCCACTTGCAAAGGGATTTGACTTCTTTCTTGCCGAGGGTTTCGCCCTCATTCTCCTGATCAAGCTTTTCGAGTTTAAGCTCCTCGGAATCAGCGGAGATAATTTTCTTTTCCTTGTATTCCCGAACCGTCTGCATGACATATTCATCCACGGGTTCAGTGAGCAGGAGAACTTCCCAGCCACGAGCTTTGAGGGCTTCAAGGTAAGGTCCGGACTCGATGGATTCGCGGCTTTTCCCAAAAAGAAAAAGAATTTCCTCCTGATCACCGGCCATACGGTCGATGTATTCTTCCAGTCCTGTGAGCTTACCGGCATCAAGGGCGGTGCTTTCAAATTTAAGCAATTTGGCAAGATCCTCCTTGTAAGTGAAGTCGGTTGCGGCCCCTTCCTTTATCAAAATGCCGAATTCATTCCAGAATTCCAAATAGGTTTCCTCTTCTTTCTTGGACTGTTCGTTTAGGAAACGCAGAAACCTTTTGGTTAGTACTTGGTTAAGTTTGCGAAGAAGTTCGCTGTCCTGCATGGTTTCGCGNGATACATTTAAAGGGAGGTCGGAGCTATCCACTACGCCCTTGAGAAATCGTAACCATTCGGGGAACAAGCCCTTAGGTTCGGCATCGATCAATACCTTTCTACAGTGCAGGGCAACTTTGTTTTCGTTTCTGAACATACCCATTTTCTCCATATTTCTCTTGGGTACAAACAGCAGGGAATTGATTTCAAGGGGAGCATCCGCACTGAAGTGCATGCGCATGAGTGGACCTTCGTATTCGTTGGCCTGAAATTTGAAGAATTCTTCGTATTCNTCGTCCGTGACTTCTTTTTTGGAGCGCATCCAAATGGCGTCCACGGTGTTCACTTTCTCTCCGTTCAGGCTTACTGGGAATTGAACAAAAGCGGAGTACTTTTTGATAATGTCCTTAATCCGGTCTTCCTTGGCAAACTCGGAAAAGTCCTCTTTTAATTGTATAACGATTTTGGCTCCTCTTCGCTGGCCATCTGCTTCTTCGATTGTGTAATCACCACCACCATCGCTTTCCCAGCAAAACCCGGAACCATCCTTTTCCCAAGATCGGGTATATACCTGAACCTTGTCAGCAACCATAAACACGCTGTAGAAACCGACTCCGAATTTGCCGATCAAGGCTTCGTTCTTTTCGCCGTCTCCCTTGAGTGCCTCCATGAATTCCTTGGAACCGGAATGAGCGATGGTACCAAGATTTTCAATCAGCTCTTCCTGAGACATGCCAATTCCGAAATCCTGAATGGTGATTTGGTTGGCGGAATCATCGGTGGAAACATTGATTTCCAGTTCGAGGTTCTCATCGAACATGTCCTTTTCCGTAAGTTGCTTGCGTCTAAGTTTCTCAAGCGCGTCGGAAGCGTTGGAAATCAGTTCCCGGACAAAGATTTCTTTGTCCTTATAGAGGGAATTGACCACAATATCTAAAACTTGCTTGGTCTCGGCTTGGAACTGGTGTGAAGTGGCTTCTTTAGTCATAGTAAAAAAAGGTGGTTATAGTAATCGCGAAAGGAATCACTTCAAGCGAGAATTCTCACAACCTTTTTCGTTTTCTTTGCTAACCATCATTATCCTATCCATGAATAGACGGATTTTTCTACAGGTGTTTATATCGTATGGTCTTTTTTGGATTTGGTACGAAAATACTCATAAGCCTCATTGATTTCCTTGGCCTTTTGTTCGGCAACTTCTCGGATTTCAGGGCCCATTGCCAAGACTTTATCAGGATGATACTGTGCAATACGCTTTCGATATAAGGTCTTGATCGTATCGAAATCTTCGATGGCATTCTCTTGAAGTTCAAGAATCTCGGCATAAGCCCGATCGTCTTCGCTCAAGACAGGTTTGGGTTCNGGTTCGGGTTCNGGTTCNGGTTCAGGTTCTGGTTTGGGCTTTGGTTCAGATTCTGAAGAGTAGTCCGTTTTTTCTTCCTCCCTTTCCGGTTTGAAGTATTCGACATCTTGTTCCTTTTCTTCAAATCCAGGTTCTGGACGATCGGAATTCTTTTGATCGATGGAATCCTTGGGTCGCAAAAGAAAGAAGGAATCAAATTTCCAAAACATCACCCAGGAAGCACAGAAAAAGATCGCCCAGGTAATTTTTTGGGTCATCGCAGTCAGTGCATTGGGGGCCGAACCGGTCACCTGTCGCCAACCCAACCAATCACCGTACACGGATAGAAGACCGATGCTTAGGTAGTTGGCCAAAAGGAACGAAAGGGCCAATCCAAGAATTCCCCCAAAAAGCACTTTGCCCGCTATTTCATTCATGCTCAGAAACCGGAGAAACCGCTAAATTTACCTGAACAGGTTTGATAAAAGTAGAGAAGGATTCCTCCTACGATCATGACGATCCATTTTTTTGTTCTGCTCATGGTTGCGAAATTAAATATAAGTCTTGGAACAAATTAAACTTTTTTTTCGTTTCCAAGGAGGATTTCGGTAATTCAGGTAAGGAAATATAAGCTGAATTACATGTTTGGTACTTAGTGTAAATGTTAAAATTATGAACTAAAGCAAGTTATGCAAACCAAAGTTGCATTAGAAAAAAACTGGCCATATTTGAGCGGGGTATTTGTTGAGGAATCGGTACAAAAAAAAAGATTTTTTGAGGTCTACAATTCCTATTATCCACNTTCCCCTTAACTAACTAGTATATTATGCATACAAATCATTCCCTTACATCAAGAATCATGTCCGTTCTAGCGTCCCTGTTGTTTTTTCAACATGTTCATGCAGAACAAATCTTGTCTGTTGCCGACACCTATGCCTCCGGTATCTTTGACGAAAGTGCGTCCGAGATTTCGGCTTATGATCCCGACACCTACAGAGTATTCGTAAGTAACGATAACAACACCACGCTCGATGTATTTCAACTCGGGTCTGACGCGGAACTCTCATATTTATTTTCGCACGATCTATCTTCCTATGGCAATGGTGTTAATGCGGTGGATGTTGCCAATGGGATGGTTGCCGTTGCAGTTTACCCCAAACCCAAACAAAATCCTGGAAGTGTTTTAATATTCGACACCGGTGCCCCTGCTAAATCCGCACCGCTAGCAGTTGTTCCCGTCGGGGCTTTGCCTGATCATTTGTCATTTACCACTAACGGTCAAATGATCGTGGTTGCGAATGAGGGTGAACCAGACGACGATTACACCAATGATCCGAATGGAACGATTTCCATCATCTCGATCAACAATGCACTTGTATCCGCTAAACATCTCGATTTTACTGCGTTTGACTCTCGCAAAGACGAACTTCTAGCCAAGGGAGTTAGAATTTTCGGTCTTAATGCCACTGTCGCTCAGGATCTTGAACCTGAGTATGTTGCGATTAGCGAAGATGACACGAAAGCTTTTGTCACACTTCAGGAAAACAACGCATTTGCAGTCGTCGATCTTATTAAGGGAGAGATCCTCGATGTCATTCCTTTTGGTTACAAGGACCATGCTCGAGGTCGTCCTAATCTTACTGAATACAAACTTAATGAAATAATTGCCAGTTGGCCCTCTCTCGGCACACCAGAGACTCAATCCGATCCTGTAATGCTCGGTGGGTTTTCCGGGCTTTGGGTTGAACCAACCGAAACCACTGACAACATTGTTACTTTCTATGCAGTCCCGGACCGTGGCCCTAATGCTGACAACATCGGAAAAGCAGATATTACTTCGGGATACCCAGCGGATGTTACCCAACAAAATGTCCGTCCCTTCAAGCTCCCTGACTATCAGGGCAGGATTGTAAAATTTAAATTATACCGCGACTCGGGTAAGGTATCCTTGGTCGATAATATTATGCTTACATCTCCGTCTGGAACTCCAATCACCGGACGAGGGAACGCGGCAGGCATAGATGAAGTCCCAGTCGCCTTCACTTCCAAAAGCTATCCAAATAAGGATTATTCCGATAAGGATGGTAACACCTATCATGCACTTGATTACGATCCGTACGGGGGTGATTTCGAAGGTATTTTAATCGATCCAGAAGACAAGACATTTTGGATGTGCGATGAGTACCGTCCTGCGATATATCAATTTGATGCAGACGGTAAAATGCTAAATCGTTACATAGCAAGCGGTACCGCTGACTCTGACTCTCTGGCATCAACTTCATCTGGTTATTATGGATCTGAAACTTTACCCGCTGTTTATCAAAAACGCCGAGCCAATCGTGGATTTGAAGGGTTAGCCCTTGATCACCACAACGGGGTTATTTACGCCTTCATTCAAACCCCGATGTACAACCCCGACAGTTCAACCAAAAACAATTCAGATGTCATCCGAATTGTTGGTATCAGTAAATACGATGGTACCGTGCTTGCTGAATATATTTACCTTCTCGAAAGAAATGCCGGTTCTGGGCATTCTCTTAAGCGTACTGATAAAATTGGCGATGCCGTTTATGTGGGTAAAGAATCCGGTGACATGCGCTTTTTGGTTATGGAACGCGATTCATCTGATCCTTCTGATGGCATGACCGGGCATAAATATGTTTACGAAATTGATCTTAGTTACGCAACCAATATGCGTTCAACCTCGACTCTAACCGCTATCGCTGATCGCGACGGCACCGACGGCAGCAAAACCCTTGAGCAAATGACAGCCGGTGATCTCGCTTCCTCCGGTATCAAAACCGCTTTCAAACTTAAGCTTTTCAACCTCCCATCGCTCGGCTACATGCCAAGTGATAAACCCGAAGGTCTTGCAGTTCTACCTGACGGATCCATTGCCGTAATTAACGACAATGATTTCGGACTTGCCGGGGCAGGGGTTTCCGATACTTCGTCTTTTGGGATCATTTCATTTGACGAAGAAGCGTATGGTTTTGATGCCACCAACAAGGATAAAGCGTTCAACCCCCAGCCTTGGAGCGTGCTTGGGATGTTTCAACCAGACACTATTCAGTCCTTCTCCGCGAATGGTACTACTTATCTAATCACCGCCAATGAAGGGGATGCCCGTGACTACGACGGCTATTCAGAGGAAACCCGCGTGTCCAAGCTTGAACTTTCTCCCAACCATGTCATCGGAAAGACTTCAAGTGGATTTGACCCTGCTAACCTACCTGACGGGTTCATTAAATCTCACAAATCAAATGTCGACAAAACTTTTGATTTAGAAAAAGATCTCGATATGGTCCGTCAAATCGGATCCACCACCGCTCTCATCGCAGAAGCAGGAACGGCAGGATCTACCCCTGGATTTCTTCAAAATGGTTCCAGTGGTGATGATTCATTTCCTTACCTTAGTTCCATCAAAACGCTCGCAACGATAGGAGAATTTGACCTAACTACGGGATACCCTCTTACGGGTTATCCGGACGGACAAGCTGCTTGGTTGCATGACGATAACACCATTCGAATCGCTTACCAATCAGAATCTTATGCTAACTTGGGAGCTTTTGGAGAAACTTATCCTTGGGTTATGACAAGTGGGGTCAAATTCACCGGCTCCCACATTCACACGATTGATTACGACCGATCTCTTTTCGCTGATTTCCTTACCAATAATCATGCAGCGAGTAGCATGTTTTTAGGCTCAGGACATCTTTACAATAAAGTCTACAATGTTTTTGGTGATGAAGTATTACCCAAGGTCAATGGAGGCAAGTGGGGAAATCAGACAGATGAAACGGGTGCTATCATAGAATTTTCCGATGACCGTAAACTCACCGAGGCGGATTTTTATTTTCAGTCGTTCTGCGGAGCCTATTACGAAAAGGCCAACAAATACGGAACGGGGATCGGTTTCGCAAATGATGTTTGGCTTTGTGCTGAAGAATGGCAAATAGGGAGCATGTTTCCCAACGGTTCGACGGACTCGGCCCGTACCATGGGATTGGCTTCAGTAGTCGTGGACATTGATAGCGGGATTGCCTACACCGCACCCGCTCTCGGACAGTCCGGGTACGAAAAACTCCTCCCCATTAATCCGGGTCACAAGGACTATGTAGTGATTGTATGTGCCGGATACAATCACTCTTTAGCTGATGCTCCGCTGAAGCTTTATGTTGGAATCAAGGGAAAAGATGTGGACGGGAATGATTTGCCTTCCACCGCTAATGCCAGAGACAAGTTCCTTGCTGCCAATGGATTGCTTTACGGAAAGCTCTACGGTTTGGCTGTGAAAAACACTGATTTTCCGACCAGTCTTAATATCAGCGAGGCTAATGCCACGGCCAAGAACATGGAAACATACCTGCAGGATGCAAATGCTTCTGATAACTTTTCAGCAAGGTATTACCCTACATCTTATCAATGGAACGGGTGGGGGACATCGAATGCCGTGCCGGTCAAGGATACGGAAGTACTCAAGTGGACTTCCTCCACCGAACAACCAGAGGACGGCAACTACACCTTTCTCAACGGAAGCACCAAGACCGAGCATCCTGCTGTCGATCCTGACATAACCAAGCACAGGTATGTCCAAAACATGACTGCAAGCGGAGCCATACTTGGGTTTGATTTTGGCGATTTAACTGCTCAACTCACCTCGGCTTCCGGTGTTCTTCCTGCTTATCTCGAGGCGAACGCTACCCGAATTGTCGCTGCCACAGAGGGATCTCTCACACTTGATGTGGGTGGTCATGGTTTGGGTCACAAAGGAGGATCGATGAATCCGGATGGCACGCTTACGGCTGCCATTCATATCGAAAAGAATGCTTCCAAAACCGTCGCCCCTGACGGCCTGATGTGGATCAAGGCAAAGGATTCCGACATCCTCATCGTTGATGAAGATTCAGGTAATGATTACGGGGAAAGAAAGTTTGCTTTGATGATTAATCCTTCTGATATGACTCTTACCGAAGCAAACAAAGGGTATTTTCTAGCCATGGCTGGAGGGAAATACAACCCAAGAGCATTGGCTGGGAAATCCGCATTAGGGAATTCCTTTGCATATGCAACATCCAGTGAGTTCTCAGGTAGTTGGAATGTGACAGCACTCGTTGCCCAAAAAGCCAACGGAAGTTTCTACACCAAAACTGAGCTTTTAGGATCTGCTGAACAAACCATTAATCAGTCAGTCAACATTAATGATTCCACCATTATTGGCGTCTTGCAACACCGCTCAGAGTCGGGCGGCCCCCTGATTTCTTTTAGGGCTGACGCGGGCGGACAGATTTATTCTTTCAGTCCCAATCTACCCACCCCAAATTCTTCTGCAGCTGATAGTGTTTTAGCTCTTAATCATGTTTCCGATGTCAACTCATCGGCTACTTACTTAGCGGCCCATGGAAGTCTTGGTAGCCTGGAACTTGATAAATCAGCCCTGAAAAGAATTGGTGAGGTTACCGGTTTGATTGCGGAAGCGAGCACTGCCGGTACTACATCCGCTTACTTACAAGATGGTCAAGGTGGTGATACCGGATTCCCATTCCTTAATTCAATCAAGGCTTTGGCCACGGTGGGCGAATACGATTCACAGACTGGTTATTCCCTTACCGGTTATCCCGACGGACAGGCGGCTTGGCTTGCAGATGAAAATACAATTCGGGTTGCCTATCAGTCTGAGTCTTACGCCACTCTCGGTACTTACGGAGAGACCTACCCATGGGTTATGGCAAATGGAGTCAGCTTTACCGGTTCTCATATTCATACGATTGACTATGACCGGGCTATGTTTGCCAGATTTCTGGAAAATTCCTTGCCTGCTAGTTCGATGTTTAAAACTTCGGGTCACTTATTCGATACAGTTTACAATGTCTTTGGGGATGTAGTGCTTCCAAAATCACAGGGTGGCCTTTGGGGAAATCAAACCGATTCAAACGGTTCGATCATTGAATTTGACACGGACAAGAAATTGTCTGACGCCGACTTCTACTTTCAATCTTTTTGCGGAGCCTATTACGAAAAGGCCAACAAATACGGAACGGGTATCGGTTTCGCCAATGACGTTTGGCTTTGTGCTGAAGAATGGCAAATAGGGAGCATGTTTCCCAACGGTTCGACGGACTCGGCCCGTACCATGGGATTGGC
>NHCT01000043.1 GCA_002167605.1 Verrucomicrobia bacterium TMED40
AGCCAGAAGATTGTTCCAACCTCCAATAACATCACCAGCATACTTTTGTATTAAATATTTTAAAGGTACTCCCAGTTCTTCTTCAACATTACAGGGTTTGTTAACATGACCTGAAATGCAAAATATCTTTGAGCCAGAATTATTATCATTACCAATATCTGAAAACCATTTAGAACCTTTTCTAAGTATTGTAGGAACTACAGCTATAGTCTCAACATTATTTACAGTAGTTGGCTTGCCGTAAAGTCCGACGTTCGCAGGAAAAGGTGGCTTGAGTCGCGGTTGACCTTTTTTCCCTTCAAGACTCTCAATTAATGCGGTTTCTTCNCCACAGACGTACGCACCGGAACCAAGATGNANATATAGATCAAAGTCAATATTTAATCCAAATATNTTCTTTCCTAGGAATNTTTTTTTATAAGCTTCATTGATTGCTTTTTGTAAAATTAAAGATTCGTTNTAAAATTCACCTCTTATATAAATGTAACACTTTGTTGCCCCTATTGCATAAGATGATAGNAAGCANCCCTCTATTAGTTTATGNGGTTCATTTCTAATTATATCTCTATCTTTACAAGTTCCTGGTTCTCCCTCATCAGCATTAATAACTAGNTAGTGTTGTTTTTTTATTTCTTTAGGCATAAAGTCCCACTTCATACCAGTAGCAAAACCGGCTCCACCCCTTCCACGAAGTCCAGATTGTTTGATTGTTTCAATAATGTTTTGTCTACTACTCTTTAAGATTTTCTTGGTATTCAACCAATCACCTCTGCTGATTGCGGCTGATATAAATGGATCTTGTGATCCATACAAGTTTGAAAATATTATATTTGACTTTTTTATCATTTCTAACCTTTCATTGGTTCCGAACCTTTTCTTTTAATTTGCGGTCCAATTTTTAATTCCTTACCTTTTTCTAAACCTTCTATTAATTTATTAAAAGAGAGTAAATCTAAATCCTCAAAATAATTTTCATTAATTTTAACGACAGGAGCATTCACACACGCTCCTAAGCATTCAACTCTATTTAAAGAAAATTTTTTATCTTCTGATATCTCTCCAATCTTTATTCCTATCTTTTTTTTACATGCCTTTACTATTTCATCAGATCCTCTTAACATACATGGTGTGGTAGTACAGACCTCAATATGATAATTACCAATTGGGGATAAATTGTACATAGTGTAAAAGGTAGCAATTTCAAGCACCTTTATTTCTGGAACTTTAAGAAAATTTGCAACATATTCTATGGCCTTTTTTGGAACCCAGCCATTATTCTGAGATTGAGCAAGCATTAATAAAGGCATAATAGAACTTTCAGGATAATTGGACGGATAGTTTTTTTTAATATCTAAAGCTTTGTCTAAGTTTAACTTAGAGAATTTAAACTCTGGTGGCTGTATGGATTCATCAGCAATTTTTCTAAAACTATTTTCACTCATCTATCAATTTCACCAAAAACAATATCTAAGCTGCCTATTATTGCAACTAAATCTGATAACATATGACCTTTAGATAGAAATTCAGTTGCCTGGAGAAATGGGAATCCTGGAGCTCTTATCTTACACCTGTATGGTTTATTAGTACCATCTGAAACTAGATAAACACCAAATTCGCCCTTTGGAGCTTCCACACAGGTATAGGTCTCCCCTTTTGGAACATGAAAACCCTCAGTGAAGAGTTTAAAATGATTAATCAAAGCTTCCATAGATGATTTCATAGCATCTCTTTTGGGCGGTACTATTCTAGGATCAGAGGAAATACATTTACCTGAAGGAATCTTTTTTAAACATTGATTAATAATACTTAATGATTGTCTCATTTCCTCAATTCTAACTAAAAATCTCTCATAACAATCTCCGTTAGTACCAACTGGAACTTTAAAATCAATATCCTCATAACAATCATAAGGTTGATTCTTCCTTAAATCCCAATTAAGTCCACTTGCTCTAACACAAGGTCCTGTGAAGCCCCAATTTAGTGCCTCTGACACTGTTATTTTACCGATATCAACGGTTCTTTGCCTAAATATCCTGTTTGATTCTAAAAGCTTTTCTAAATCATNAATATGCTTTGGAAATATNTCGCAAAAGNTTTTTATATCCTCTTCAATGCCATCTGGAAGATCTCTATGAACTCCACCAGGTCTGAAATATGCAGAATGTAATCTTGAGCCAGATACCCTTTCATAAAATTCCATTAAAACTTCCCTATCTTCAAATAACCAGAGAAATGGGGTCATCGCACCTACATCAAGTGCAAAAGTCGTAATATTCAAAATATGGTTAAGTATTCTTGTTATTTCAGAAAAAATAACTCTTATATATTGCCCCCTCTTAGGAACTTGAATGCTGAGTAGTTTTTCTATAGCTAGAGCAAATGCATGTTCTTGACACATAGGTGACACGTAATCTAATCTGTCGAAATATGGAAGTGCTTGGATATAGGTTTTATTCTCAATTAATTTTTCAGTTCCTCTATGAAGTAAACCTATATGAGGATCAGCCCTTTCGACAACTTCTCCATCTAACTCTAAAATCAATCTCAAAACTCCATGAGCAGCGGGGTGTTGAGGGCCAAAATTCATAATATAGTTTTCTTTTTTAGTCATTTTCAGCTTTAGCTTTCTCGTCACCAGGTAAATATTCACTCATACCTTCCCATGGACTTAAATTATCGAAATTTCTATAGGCCTGATCAAGTTTAACAGGCTCTTTAACAACTTTATTTAATTCCTCATCATATCTTACTTGAGTAAACCCTGTTAATGGAAAATCTTTTCTCAAAGGATGACCTTCAAAATCATAATCAGTCAAGATTCTTCTCAAATCTGGATGTTCACTAAATCTTATACCAAATAAATCCCATATCTCTCTTTCATACCAGTTGGCACAACAAAAAACATCACATATAGATTGAACTGATTCATCTTCAGATAATTTCACTTTAATTTTTAATCTAAAGTTTTTTGTAACACTCAAAAAATTGTAAACAACTGAAAATCTTTTGGTTTCACTGGGAAAGTCAATTGCAGTTATGTCAATTAATGTATCAAGGTTAAATGAAGGATTATCTTTTAAAAAAAGAATTACTTTTTTTAGATCGTTTTTAGAACAAACTAAAGATATTTCATCACTTTTTACTTGAACTTTGTATTTACAAAAGGTCAAAAGATTTTTAATGAGTTCAGATATTTCTGCTACGTACTGTTTGTTAAAAGTTATCATGTCCTATAAATTTTATTATCTCTCATAATTTTTTTTTGAAGTTGAAGCATTCCATATAGAAGTGCCTCGGCAGTAGGAGGACAACCTGGAACATATATATCAACTGGCACAATTTTATCGCACCCTCTGACCACTGAGTATGAATAGTGATAGTATCCACCCCCATTCGCACAACTCCCCATAGATATTACCCAACGAGGTTCTGGCATTTGATCATAAACTTTTCTCAAAGCCGGTGCCATTTTATTTGTTAGTGTTCCAGCAACAATCATCACATCGGATTGTCTTGGACTTGGCCGAAAAACTATTCCAAACCTATCGAAATCATATCTGCTAGCTGCTGATTGCATCATTTCAACTGCGCAACATGCCAGACCAAAACTCATAGGCCATAAAGAACCAGATCTTGCCCAATTAAGAAGATCATTAAATTTCGTAATTAAAAAGCCATTTGAACTAATCTGTTTATTTAAATCATCAAAGTTATTGGCTGTTATTTTTTTTAGCTCCAATCTAAAGCTCCTTTCATCCACTCATAGGCGAAACCTATTGTTAAAACAAATAAGAAAAACATCATTGATAAAAACCCGAAAAGTCCAACTTGATCAAAAGCTACGGCCCAAGGAAAAAGAAAAATTATTTCTAAATCGAATATAATAAATAGAATAGCAACCAAATAGAATTTGACCTCAAACTTTGACCTAGAATCTTGGAATGGTTCAAAACCGCATTCGTATGTAGAAACTTTTTCTTTATATGGGTTTTTCTTTCCAAGAATTAATGAAAATAGTATGGCTCCAACAGAAATAGCTATAGCCATAAAAAGAAAAATTATAATTGGTAAATATTCAATCATTTCAATAATTATATAGTATCAAACGGTAATTTTTCATTTATTTATTAACAATTTCTCTAACTCTTTCAACACTCTCTTTAAAAAGAGAATAACTCTCGCTTTTTTTCAATAAATCTGATTTTACCGACCTAACTGTATTTGATAAAAAATCACACCCAACTTTTTTACTATTGCCTTTAAAGTGATACCATAATCCGCCTTCACCAACTTTACAATAGGAAAGTTCATCAATATAAACGTGATCCATAATAATTACTTTGGCATTGAATCCCAATGATCTAAGAACGTTTAAAGCCAATGGAACATTTAAAAGTGGAACCTCATAAATTCTTGCTGAGCTAGTTATAATTATAGTTTCATTACTTCCTAGCAACCCTTTTTTAGAATAAGGAACAATAATAAATATTTCATTGCCCAAATCATGTGAAACTTTACCCCCTAAAACAGAGAATGCTAATAACTTTGATTCTGCCACATCAGCAATACTTACTTGTGAGTTTTCTCCAAAGAAAAGTGACCTAACCTCGTTAGGGAGAAGTGATTCAATAATATTTTGCTGATAACCATAATCATCATAAAGCAAACTAATAGCAGAATCTAAGTTCATTGGTGCTGGAACAACCTGTGATCTAATAAATTCTTGAGCTATATTATTTTCTTTATTTACTGCACTAGCATACAATCTTAGTATTCTATTATAAGGAATTTCATAATAACCTATAATTTGGTCTCCGTATAAAGAGAAAAATTCACATTTTTCAGGATGTTTCAGAAAAACTTTAGATGAGCGATTAATAAGTGAGGATAATGTTGCGCCTCCTAACGTTACAAATTTATCAATATTAATGTAAACCGGATCTGCTTCTTTTAGTTGGTTTGCATAAAATCTAACAGATTTTTGTTTTACTTCCTCATCACTTAGTGGAGGCTGGTCCTCTAACTCTTTAGCAAGAGGGTTGAATTTTCTTAGTTTTAAATTTAAAAGTTTTATTAAATCAGAATCTGGAGAAAGTTTACATTCCTCATCCTCTTCAACCATTGGTTGGCCAGGAGGTTGAAAATCTGTATTTTCTATTTCTGAATCATATATATCTTGGGAAAAAGAAACAGAGCTACAAATTATAAAAAGAAAATAAATTAATTTATACATACTATTAAATATACATACAAAATTAAAATGATAAATACATTTTAAATTTCATAATATTGGGTGGCGGGAGTGACGGGACTCGAACCCGCGGCCTCCTGCGTGACAGGCAGGCGTTCTAACCAACTGAACTACACCCCCTTATTGGTGGTGGGCGGTGAGAGGATCGAACTCCCGACATCCACGGTGTAAACGTGGCGCTCTCCCAGCTGAGCTAACCGCCCAATAATTGGTAATTAATTTTATAGGATATTTTGATTTTATTTAAAAGATTTATTTTTATTCTTGTTACATTATAAACTAAATTATCATGACTAAAAAATTAGAAATTTTGAACAAAACCATTGTGAACTGTAGAAAATGCAAAAGATTAGTGGATTTCAGAAAAAAAATTGCAACNGANAAAACTAAACGTTTCAAAAATGAGAATTATTGGGGAANGCCAATTACTGGTTTTGGAGACCCTGAAGCNAAAATNATGTTCGTTGGNCTAGCACCTGCAGCNCATGGTGGAAATAGAACTGGAAGAGTTTTTACAGGAGATAAATCTGCAGATTTTTTATTTAAATGTCTTTTCAAAATTGGATATAGTAATCANCCAAATTCTGAAAATATAGNNGATGGNTTANAGNTAATAGATGCATATTTAACTACTGCTTTAAAATGTGTTCCNCCTNAAGATAAACCAACATCGGTAGAGCTNAAAAATTGCTTTAATTTTTTCANTAAAGAAATAGANGAGCTTAAAAGTATCAAAGTTGTNGTATGTTTGGGNAAAATNGCCTTTGATACCTGTNTNAAATCCCTAGATTTAAANAGTTTTGGNTTTAAATTTACACATGGTCNAATAAACANNATNAGCNNNAANTTCTANATAGCCTCNAGCTATCANCCAAGTCCAAGGAATGTAAANACAGGNAGNTTNACAGAAGANAGTATGNTTAGTTTTTTAAANAAATTGANAAAGTTAGAAGATCACATCTAANTAAAGATGTGANCATTATATACAATTAATTTAGTGATTCTTTCAAGCTTTTACCTGCTCTAAATTTTGGAACNTTNGCAGCNGGAATTTTNATTTCCGCNCCAGTTTGTGGGTTTCTTCCAGTTGTAGCTTTTCTCTTAGTAACAAGAAATGTTCCAAAACCCACAAGTCTTACGTCACCACCGCTTTTTAATTCAGACGTAATAGTTTCAATAACTGAATCTACCGCTTTAGCACTATCAGATTTACTGAGACCTGTTTCGTCAGACACTTTACTAACTAAATCATTCTTATTCATTTTGCCCCCTTATAAATTATTAAACTACGATAGTTAAATATACTATATAAACATTTAAAGTAGTCAAACACATTTTTATTAATGTCTTAATGTATTTTCCTTGGGGTTTATTGGTTTTTCAGTGATATCAACTTTCTCTTTTTTGCTTGGCTTATAAGGAACAATCTTTGATGTAAAAGCTTTTTTAAGTATTTCATTAGCATTATCAATAAAATGGATTTCTATTTTACCTAAAATTTCTTTTTCATCTATTTCAACAAGATCCTTTTTATTTTCTTTAGGAATGATTACTTCTTTAATGCCTCCTCTAACAGCAGCAAGTAGTTTTTCCTTTAATCCACCAATAGCCAAAACTCTTCCTCTCAGAGTAATTTCTCCTGTCATAGCAATATTATTTTTTATAGGGACTCCAGTAAAGGCTGAGACAATTGAAGTAAACATAGCTATTCCGGCAGAAGGCCCGTCTTTTGGGGTAGCCCCTTCTGGAACATGGACATGAATATCGTATTTATCAAAAACATTAGGTGGTATGCCGAACTTAACTGCATTTGAACTTACAAAGCTTTGAGCCGCTTGCACTGATTCTTTCATTACATCACCAAGTTTTCCTGTGTAAAGAGCTTTCCCTTTTCCCGGCATAATGACTGACTCAATCTGTAAAAGTTCACCTCCGACTTCAGTCCAAGCTAGCCCCGTACACACACCAGCCAGGGGTTTACTTTCTATTTCTCCATATTTAAATTTTTTGACTCCCAGGTAATTTTCAATGTTCCTTTTCGATATAGACGAGGATCTTCTTTTTTTAATAATAATATTCTTAAGTACTTTTCTTAAGAGTTTAGATATTTCTCGTTCCAAGCTTCTTACACCTGACTCTCTTGTGTAAAACTTTACAATACTTTCAAGTGCTGACTCTGCTATTTTTACTTCACCGTTTTTTAACCCTGTTTCTTTGATTTGTTTCGGTAAAATATACTTACTTGCTATTCTAAGCTTTTCATTCTCAGTATAGCCTGAGATCCTAATTACTTCCATTCTATCAAGAAGTGGTTGAGGAATATTAAGGGTGTTTGCAGTAGTAATAAACATTATATTAGATAAATCATAATCGACCTCTAAATAATGATCATTAAAATTTGTATTTTGTTCAGGGTCTAAAACTTCCAGCAACGCAGAGGCAGGATCACCTCTCCAGTCTGAACCAACTTTATCAACTTCATCAAGAAGAAATAAAGGGTTTGAGTATTTACATTTCTTTAAATTTTGAATAATTTTACCAGGCATTGAACCTATATATGTTCTTCTATGACCCCTAATTTCAGACTCATCCCTAATGCCTCCAAGAGAAAACTTTACAAAGGGCCTACCTAAGGATTTTGCAATAGATTTTCCTAAGGATGTTTTACCAACTCCAGGTGGTCCAACTAAGCAAAGTATTGGTCCTTTAGGCTTATTAACTCTTGATTGAACCGCTAAGTATTCAATTATTCTCTCCTTTACCTTTTCCAAGCCATGGTGATCTTTGTCAAGTGTCTTTTGTGCCTTACTTAAATCTATTTCACTTTCGAGTTTATTATTCCATGGAATTGAGAATAGCCAATCCAAATAGTTTCTTACAACAGTCGCCTCAGCTGACATTGGTCCCATACTTCTTAGTTTTTTAATTTCACTTTTAACTTTTAATCTTGCTTCTTCAGAAAAATTAATTTTTTTTGCTTTTTCTTCAAGTTCAAGAATTTCATCTTTTGCATCAGTTGTATCACCTAATTCTCTTTGAATAGCCTTGATTTGTTCGTTTAAGTAATATTCCTTTTGAGTTTTATCCATTTGTTTTTTAACACGACTTCTTATCTTTTTTTCAACTTGAAGTACCCCAATTTCTTGATCTATAAATTCTATTATTTTATTTAGTCTATCCCTTACGGATGATGTTTCTAAGAGTGCTTGCTTATCCGATAGTTTTGTATTTAAGTGAGCTGACATAGTATCAGCAAGTTTACTGTAATCATTAATTTGGTTTAGACTTACAAGTAATTCGGGTGGAACCTTTCTATTTAATTTAACATAATTTTCAAATTGACTCATTGCTGTTCTAGATAAAGCGTCTATTTCTTTATCTGACAAATTTTTATTAGGTACATGATCGATATAGGCCTCGAAAAAATCTTTATTTTCAGTAAAATGCGATATTTTCGCTCTTTCTAAACCCTCAACAAGGACCTTTACAGTTCCATCTGGTAATCTTAATAATTGAAGAATTGAAGCTACTGTACCAAATTTATAGATATCTTGTGTGTTAGGCTCGTCAGTATTTGCATCTTTTTGGGCGACTAAAAAGATTTCTTTCTCATTCTTTTCAGCAAAGTCTAAGGCTTTAATAGATTTCGATCTACCAACGAATAATGGAACTATCATGTTTGGGAAAACAACTATGTCCCTAAGGGGCAATACACAAAATGAATCTTTAAAATTTACCATTAGGCCTTTTTGTTAATAATTTTACTAGGCTTATCGTATATGAAAAGTGGCTTTGAAGCTTTTTCGACTACTTCGGCGTTGACTACCACTTCATTTACGCCTTCCATGCCTGGTAAATTAAACATGGTGTCTAATAAAATATTTTCAAGAATTGATCTTAAACCCCTTGCTCCGGTATCTCGTTCAATGGCTTTATTTGCTATCAAAGATAGAGCTTCTTCTGTAAAATCGAGCTTTACACTATCAAAATCGAAAAGTTTTTTGTATTGTTTAATAAGTGCATTTTTTGGTTTAGTTAATATCTCAACTAAGCTTGATTCATCAAGGTCGTCAAGTGTTGCAATAACAGGTAATCTGCCTACAAATTCTGGGATTAAACCAAACCTTAAAAGATCTTCAGTTTCAAGTTTTTTAAGAATTGAACCAATATTTTTTTCTTTTTTATCTTTAACCTCTGCTTCAAATCCAATGCTTGACTTATCACCTCTACGTGAAATTATCTTATCTATTCCGGCAAAGGCCCCACCACAGATGAAAAGTATATTAGTTGTATCAACCTGTAAAAAATCTTGTTGAGGATGTTTGCGGCCACC